>VGYW01000656.1 GCA_016872875.1 Planctomycetota bacterium
AACGGCGACGGGTTGCCCGACCTCCTCGTCCGCCAGGAGACCAACACCCTCGCCCTCTACTTCAACACCGGCAAGCCGGACCGCCTCTACGGGCGCGACCCCGATGTCGTGATCCCGGTCAAGCTGGACAACGCCGCGACCTTCGACGGCCTCGCCCTCGACGACCTCAACAGCGACGGGGCGAGCGACCTCATCCTCTATCGCGGCAACTACGACGACGTCCTCGCCGCCTACATCTCGCGCAGGCAGTAGCCCGCGTTCCTCGCGGAACGCGGGAAATCCGGAATCCCAAATCCGAAATCCGAACGAATACCGAAGCTCAAAGTACCAATTGCCAAGACAAAGTCCAGTGGAACCTGGCGCAGCGTTGCTCTTGTTTGGTCATTGGGATTTCCGATTTCGGGTTTCTTTCGGATTTCGTGCTTCGGATTTCGAGTTTCCCCTATGCTTGCAGCGCTCCTCGAAGCCCGTCAGAAGATGGCCATCCGCGAGGCGCCCGACCCGCCCCTTGCGCCCGGCTGCATCGCCGTCGCCCCCAAGGCCATCGGCATCTGCGGCACAGACATCCACGCCTACCTCGGCACCATGGAACACCGCGTCCCTTACCCCGCAATCCTCGGCCACGAGCTGGCCGGCGTGGTCGCCGAAGTCGCGCCCGGCGTCAGCGGCTTCGCCCCAGGCGACCCTGTGGCGGTTGACAACGTGTGGGCCTGCGGCCACTGCCCCCGCTGCGCCGAGGGGCAACTGAACGTGTGCGAGAACCTCAAGGTCGTGGGCATAGACTGCCCCCGCGCCCTCGCCCTCCTCGAGGCAGGCCATCTCCACCCCGACAAGCTCATCACCCACCGCGTCCCGCTCGCGGCGGCCCCCCAGGCATTCGCCGACCTCGCCGCCCGCAAGCCGGGCATGATCAAGGCGGTTGTGGAACTTCCCTGAGGCCCCCTGCCCTCGGCTCCGACTCGAGGACGAAAGTGACCGGCCCGTCGTTGACTAGCTCGACGTCCATCATGGCGCCGAAGACGCCGGTCTCGACGCGGTAGCCCTGCTGCCGGAGTCGGCCGCAGAAGAAGTCGTAGAGGCGGGTGGCTTCATCGGGCGGGGCGGCGCCGTCGAAGCTGGGGCGGCGGCCCTTGCGGCAGTCCCCGCAGAGGGTGAACTGCGAGACGACGAGCATGGCGCCCCCGGCCTCGTTGCACGCGCGGTTCATCTTCCCCTGCTCGTCGCCGAAGATGCGCAGCCCGCCGATCTTCCCCGCCAGAAAATCAGCCTCCTGATCCGTGTCCCCCTTCATCACGCCCAGCAGCACCAGCAGCCCGCGGCCGATCTCCCCGGTCCGGCGGCCCTCCACCGTCACCGACGCCCGGCTGACCCGTTGGATGACAGCGATCATCGGGAGCGCGCCTCTGAGTGAGGAAGGGGATGGGTGGATGAATGGACTCGTTCCCACGCTCTGCGTGGGAACGCATGTCTGCGACGCTCTGCGTCGTGAGCCCCGGACGCGGAGCGTCCAGGCCGGACGTTCCCACGCGGAGCGTGGGAACGAGAAAGCTCATTGCCCGTCGACTCGTTCCCACGCTCTGCGTGGGAACGCATGTCTGCGACGCTCTGCGTCGTGAGCCCCGGACGCGGAGCGTCCAGGCCGGACGTTCCCACGCGGAGCGTGGGAACGAGAAAGCTCATTGCCCATCACGACGTCGGGATCAGCCCCAGTCTCTTCCGCAGGTCTTCGGAGCTTTGGAGGACCTTTGCGGCCATCTCGGCCTTGAAGTCGGCGAGGCGCTGGCGGAGCGCGGGGTCGGACCGGGCGAGGATTTGGGCGGCCAGGATCGCAGCGTTCACCGCCCCGCTCTTCCCCGTGCCCATCGTGGCCACGGGCACCCCCTGCGGCATCTGGACCATCGAGAGGAGCGAGTCGAGGCCGCCCGCCAGCGGCGTCTCCATCGGCACGCCGATGACGGGCAGCACGGTCTTCGACGCAATGACGCCGGCCAGGTGCGCCGCCTTGCCCGCGCCCGCGATCAGAACCTCGATCCCCTCCCCCTCCGCCCGCGCCGCGAAGTCGGCCACCGCGTCGGGCGAACGGTGCGCCGAGAGAACCTGAAGGTCGTACTGGATGCCGAACCTCGTGAGCTGTTCCAGGGCTGCCGTGATCACGCCCAGGTCGCTCTCGCTCCCGATCACCACCCCCACGCGCTTTCCTGCCATTTCGGGCTTCCTCTCGTGCTGCCCTCCCGTCCTTGACCCGAAATATACACCCGAACACACAACGCTAGCGCTTACCTGTCTTGGCCATGGCCTCGTAGCGCTTGCGGATGAAGACGGTGATGATGCCGTAGGCCATGCCGACGGCGCAAGAGACCATGAGGTAGAGGCCGGCCTCGAGATACCTGTCCCACTTCCCCTGGGCGCCGGGGAGCTTGTGCAGTTCCATCAGGGCGAAGTAGACGCCGGCGCCGACGAACCAGGCGGGGACGAAGTTGAACCCGGGCACCCGCTCGGCGCAGATGACGAGGACGACGACTGGGAAGACGGCAACCGGGCCGGCGGCCTGGCCGAGGCCCCATCCGGCGCACAGGCCAATCAACTCCATGATGGCCACGGAGGCCACGGCGCCGCCCAGATAGCCGAGCATCACCTTGCCGCCCCCCTTGAGCGTGCAGCCCGCCAGGAAGTACATCGCCCAGGCCTGGAAGGACACCCACGGCAAGTAGTGGCGCAGCGTGGGCCCCTTGAAGATGTCCAGCACCATCATGCTCGACGCGAGAAGTGCGATGAAAACGGGGATGAAGAGGAACTTGCCAAAGCTCACGAGCTGCTCCTGCCAGCGGGCCGGCGGCGGGCCGTGGCCGCGCCCGACACTGGGCGGGCCCGACGGCCCCTTGCGTCGGCACACTCTACAGGGTATCGCCCGCAATGTCAACCACCAGGCCATACACCACGCATCATGATTGGGAAAAACGGCCAGGGATGCGTCCGGATCGCCAAAGCGCCCATAGTGGATCAAGCGTGTCCGTGCCTGGCACCCATAGGCCTCGGCCGCATATGCACTCATGGGTATGGGGCACGGTCAACTAGGGATCACTCGGTAACCTGCCTTATCAGGGCATCGTCAATGGCGATTCTATCGTCAGCGACCCTGAGGAGTTCGTCGTGGGGTCTCGGATTGCTGCCGTGGTACAACTGCACTATGGTGCCGGCATCCCGTGCGACCTGAATGGCTGGGACGAAATCGCTGTCGCCTGCGATGAGGACGGCCCTCTGGATCTGCTTCTCACAGGATAGCCGAACCAGGTCTACGGTGAGGAGCACGTCAACCTTCTTCTGTATGAACTTCCAAGCGCCGGTGGGGTCCTGCGTGCGCTGGAGGCGGCCCAGCCTTGCCTGGAAACGCGGCACACTCCTCTGGAGCGCATCGAGGAAGCGGTCGAACTTCGCCTTGCGTTCCCTTTCTCAGATAGCCGTTGTCGATGAAGACCGCGTACCTTCCCATCCGGCGGGCCTCCTGAAAGAAAAGCAGCGACCCTTTCAGATCGCTGCTGCGGATAGAATCGGGCGTCGCTTGCGCAACGCCCAGGCTCGCTGTCCACCGTAAGCACCGTAAGTATACCACAAGATCTCGGAAGAGCAAAAAGGATCTTCGTGTCCGGTGCAACAGGGGCATGGGCTTCCCTGCGAAAAGGTCCGTTTCCGTTTCGGTGCCTGACACAATGCCGATGCGCTAAGCCGCATGTCTTTTGGCTTTCAGGGCTTGGAGCTTCCTTTTCCTGGATTCGGCACGCCGTTTCTGGGTATCGCGCTCGAAAGA
>VGYW01000657.1 GCA_016872875.1 Planctomycetota bacterium
TCGCCGAGCGGCTCGGGCTCCCGTGCGAGCTCATCCGCAGGGCCAGGGAAGCCCTCGGCAGGACGAAGGGGCGCGACTCCGAGCTCATCTCCGAGCTCGAGCAGGCGCGGCGCGGCGTCGAGGACGACCGCGAGAAGGCCCGCGCCCTCCGAGCGGAGCTCGAGACCCTCCGCGAGAAGGCCGAGGCCGAGTGGCGAGCCGCCTCCGCCAAGGCCCGCGCCGCACGCCAGGAGGCCGAGCAGGAGATTGACGACCAGCTCCGCCGAGTCCGCACCAGCCTCCTGGGCGCCCTTCGGCAGCTCTACAACGCCCCCGCCCCCTTCGCCGACAGGGCCCAGGAGCTCGCCGCGCTCCTCGAGGCCGAGTTCCAGCGCACCCCCCTGGCCGCCAAGCGGCTCGAGTTCGCCCGCGGCCTCCACAGGGACGACTACGTCCGCGTCATCTCCCTCGGCGCCAACTGCCGCGTCCGCTCCGTCAACCGCACCAGGGAGCGCCTCGAGGTCATCTTCGGCCACAACGTCGTCGAAGTCGGCTTCGACGACGTGACGTGGGTGGAGCCAGGGCGCGCGGAGCACGCTCCACAGCCGTAGCCGCCCGAGTATGGCCCCTAGTTCTGGTATTGCTCTTCGGCTCCGACGCTCCGAACGGAGCGTACTATATCAGCCCAGGGCGAAGCCCTGGGAAAAGGGAGGGGCCAGATCCAGCCCTGTAGGGGCGTACTAGCCGCCGTGGGCAGGGCGCGGCGCCGGGGCCACATAGTACGCCCTGTCAGGGCTGACCCTACCGGCCGGCCCTTCCCAGGGCTTCGCCCTGGGCTGTTATAGTACGCCCCTGTCGGGGCTCCGGAGTGGTTCACCAGAACTGGGGGCCAGACACCAGCCGCTCACGTTCGTTGACAAGTGCCGCCCGGTTCTGTAGACTCTTCCAGTGGTGCGAACGGGAAGCCCGTGTCATGAAGAGAGGCCAAGCGATGGCGACGAAGCAAGAGGCGCCCGCGACGGGCGCCGGCGTGCCCAAGGCGAAGAGAATCTGGATGGACGGGGCGTTCGTGGACTGGGACGATGCAAAGGTCCACGTGCTGACCCACGCGCTCCACTACGGCTCGAGCGTGTTCGAGGGGCTGCGCTGCTACGACACGCCGCGTGGGCCGGCCTGCTACCGGCTCCGAGACCACCTGCACCGACTCCAGCGGTCCGCGAAGATCTACCGCATGGAGCTCCCCTTCTCCGTGGAGGCGCTCGCCGAGGCGACGAAGGAGCTCATCCGCGTCAACGGCCAGAAGTCGTGCTACATCAGGCCGCTGGTCTTCCGCGGCTACGGGCCGATGGGCCTCAACTCCCTCAACAACCCGGTCAACGTGGCCATCGCCACCTGGGAGTGGGGGGCCTACCTCGGCGAGGAGTCGGCCCAGACGGGCATTGACGTCTGCGTCTCGTCCTGGACCCGTCTCGCCCCCAACACCGAGCCGTCGCTCGCCAAGGCGGGCGGGAACTACATGAACTCGCAACTGATGAAGATGGAGGCGGTGATCAACGGCTACGCGGAGGCGATAGCGCTGGACATCAACGGCTATGTGGCCGAGGGGAGCGGGGAGAACGTTTTTATCGTGAAGGACGGCGGGATCGTGACCCCGCCCTCCGGCGCCTCCATCCTTCCCGGCATCACGCGCCACTCGGTCATCGTGCTCGCCAAGGAGCTCGGCCACGAGGTCCGCAAGCAGATCGTCCCGCGCGAGGGGCTCTACATCGCCGACGAGCTCTTCCTGACCGGCTCGGCCGCCGAGATCACCCCCGTGCGGTCGGTTGACCGCATCCTGGTGGGGGATGGCAAGCCCGGCCCGATCACGCGGGCGATTCGCAAGGCGTTCGTGGACATCGTGAGCGGCGCGGTCGAGGACCGCCACGGCTGGCTCGAGCCCATCGGCCAGTGACCATTGCGGATTGGCGATTGCGGATTGCGGATTTCAGAAGCAAGCAAGGAGGAGCCTGTGAACACCAAACCTTCTCCCCGGTCCGAAATCCGAAATCCGAAATCCGAAATCCGAAATCGTTTGGCCTGCGCCCTGGCGCTCTTGCTGGCCGCAATCGGCTGCGAGCAGGACCACGTGGAGGTGACGGTGGAGCCGCGTGCCGACGGCTCGTTCGTCCGCACGATCCACCTCTGGCACACGGACACGGAGAAGAAGGGCCAGATCCTCGCCCCGCCCACGGCCCTTGTGGACCAGGCGAAGGCTCAATACCCGAAGCGGAAGGAGACCCAGGACGCCTCCGTGGCCTTCCAGGGCGAGTTCCGCGTGGTGCCGCCCGACCTGGCCCGCGGCGCCGAGACCAATCGCGGCGAGTACACCGTCTGGGCCTCGCGCCTCGGCCACGTGGGCTACTACCGCGAGCGGCGCCCCGGCCGCACCGACCACTTCACGCGGTTCCGCGAGGCCGCCGATGCCGCCGACCTCCTGGTCCGCCTCGCCGCCACCGTCGCACGCCAGCAGCTCAAGGGCGAGAAGGGCCTCGACGCACTCGTGGAGTTCATCGAGGGGCCGTTCCGCAAGGACTTCAAGGAGGCGGTCTTCTTCGTCGCCCACGCCGACCTGGGCGCCGCGGCGCAGTTCAGCGCCCAGGAGGCCGAGAGGACCCTCGTGGGCGCCGCGGCCTTCCTCTTCCAGTTCGCCGAGGAGCGCGGCTACCTCGAGGCCGCCGACCTCCCCCGCCTCCTCACCCAGGAGGGCGCCACGGGCGTGGCCGCCAGCCTCGTGGCCAAGAAGATGGGACGCCCCCTCGACGCCCCGCTGCGCAAGCGCCTGGCCGGCCTCCTCGAGCCCCAGACCGCCGAAGCCGCCTACCAGGCCGCACTAAAGGACCTCAAGCTCACCGACAAGCAGTTCGACGAGGCCCTCAAGCCCCTCTCCGAGGGCCTTCTCCACCTGCGCCTCTTCGCCGCCGCGCCCGAGCTCCGCTACACCCTCGTCCTCCCGCCACAGGCCGAGGTCCGCTACACCAGCGGCCGCAAGGACGAGAAGGACAACCGCATCCACTGGCGCGACGAGCTGGACGACCGCCCCGTGGCCGGCCTCTACTACGCCTTCTGGGCCACGCCCGACGATGCCTGGCAGACCGCCCGCCTCGGCCGCGTGGCGCTACGCGGCAAGGAGCTAACCGACTACGTCTTCTGGGAGAACTCGCTCAAGCCCGAGCTCGCCGCGGCCTGGGGCGCCGCCCTCGACCGCCTCGACCCCAAGGGCGACCTCGCGGCCCAGCTCGGCGCCATCCGCCTCGGACCCCCCGCCAAGGAGCCGCAGCCCGAGGAGGGAGCCCGCATCATCCTCGACGCCCTCAAGCCCAAGAAGCCCCCCGAACGCCCGAAGGAATAGCACACCGCCCGGCCAGCAGAGGGACAAGATCGCAGTCCCGAAGGGACGGCAGTGGTTAGCCGGCGGCTTCAGCCGCCGGATCAGCGCACCCACGGCCCAGTCCCGAAGGGACGGCAGTGGTTAGCCGGCGGCTTCAGCCGCCGGATCAGCGCACCCACGGCCCAGTCCCGAAGGGACGGCAGTGGTTAGCCGGCGGCTTCAGCCGCCGGATTGGGGCGCACACACAGCCCAGTCCCGAAGGGACGGCAGTGGTTAGCCGGCGGCTTCAGCCGCCGGATTGGGGCGCACACACAGCCCAGTCCCGAAGGGACGGCAGTGGGTAGCCGGCGGCTTCAGCCGCCGGATTGGGGCGCACACACAGCCCAGTCCCGAAGGGACGGCAGTGGTTAGCCGGCGGCTTCAGCCGCCGGATTGGGGCGC
>VGYW01000658.1 GCA_016872875.1 Planctomycetota bacterium
TGAGCGCGACGCCTTCAGCGCCTTCAACATCGCGCCCTACATCTGGGGCCGTCGCGAGGTGGAGGGCAAGCAGCAGGTCTTCCTCTACTTCGCCGACTCGAAGGGCACGGCTGTGGAGCGCCTGAACCCGGACGGGTCGGTGAACCCCGTGTTCGACCGGCTGGTGGTGAGCGTGTTCCGGGGGATCGCCGAGCACCTCGCCGCGAAGGGCTGGCTCGACCGGGCGGTCTACTATGTGACCGACGAGCCCTCGGATGAAGACACGCCCGCGCTGATGCAGATCTGCCGGCTCATCCGCGAAGCCGACCCGCGCCTGCGAACCGCGCTAACCTACGACCCGGCCAACCGGCCGCGCCTCGCGGAGCTCGTAGACGGCGGCCGCTCGCTCATCTCCCTCTGGGTCCCTTACTGCACGATGTACCGGGAGGACGTGGCCGCCGAGCAGCGCGCGAAGGGCGCGAAGTACTGGCTGTACGATGTCAGCACCAACTGCCTGATCCCCCACAGCGGACAGCAGAACCGCGCGATGTTCTGGAACGTCTGGCAGCGCAACGCGAACGGCTACCTATACTACCTCTCGACGTGGTGGGGGCGCGATGCCACGCCCTGGGACCGGCCGAGCTTCAAGCTCCCCGAGTACACCTACCAGTACCGCCAGGGCGACGGGTACTTCTTCTACCCGCCGCTGAAGACGTACGACCCGCCGACGCCGATCCTCGACCACGTCGTGCCGACGATCCGCTGGGAACTGATGCGCGAGGGAGCGGAGGACTACGACTACCTGCGGATGCTCGAAGGCCTCGTCGCGCAAGCCGAGAAGCGCAAGCTGCCTGCCGCCGACCGCGGCCGGAAGGCTCTCGACGCGGCTCACGAGCTAGCCGAGTCGCTCTCCGGCGCCGCGACGAGTTACGGTATCCGCGACCTCACCTTTCAGGCGACCGAGGGCTGGACGTTCGGCCTGGAGGAGGGCTGGCTGCACCACCAGGCGGGCAAACGCTCCGACCTGCCCATCGAGGTGAGGACCACGCTATCGGATGGCCGCTACGAGCTGGTGCTGAATGTCTACGACGACACCGACTACGGCGGCAAGCCGTACTCGCACTTCCTGGTCGACGGTCGCCCGTACGCGACGTCGGCCTCCGGCGCGAAGGGGGCCGAAAACGTGGTCGCCGGCGCGGTCGAAGTGCGCGACGGGAAGTGCACGTTCACCATCTCGTCGACCGACGACGGCTCCGGCGTGATCGTCTACCGCGTCGGCCTCAAGCGCCTCGTCGAGGAAACTACTGGCGGCCTCTACGCCGTCCGCGCCCAAGTGGCCGACGCCATCGAGGCACTGCAGGCGGCACTCAGCAAACCGTGAGGAGTGGCAATGAACCCCATCATCGAGAACCTGAGACGACTGAACCGCAAGGAGCGGTTCCATCTCCTGCAGTCGGTCCTCGGCGGGGGATCGCCGGGGAGCGACAGCTTCACGCTATCGGACGAGTTCCGCGAGAACCTGGGCAGAGAGCTCGGGCTGACAGTGCCCTCCGACGCCTTCGCCGCCATGGACTACCAGCTCGACTGGATCTACGTCGCGCTCTACCTGGCCCTCCGCAACCCCGAGGAAGGCGCTCTCGTGCCCAAGCCCGATGGGGACTGGTTCAACAGCAACCAGGAGGATACCGACCTCTTGGTCGCCTTCGAGTGCTCTGACGAGCCCGGCGTCTGCCACCTCGTGCTGGTCGAGGCCAAGTGCGAGACGGGCTGGACGAACAAGCAAGTGCAGTCGAAGCTCTCGCGGCTGCAGCACATCCACGAGGAACTGCAGCTGGCTGAGAACTCCGGGGTCCGCTTCCACTGGGTAGCGACCTCACCTGAACGGTCTGAGGGCCTACGCCCGAAGTGGCCGCCGTGGCTCGACTGGGGCAGCGACGAGGGCGGCGATCACTGGATCAGGATGCCCGTCGGGCCGCACTGCCGGGCCGTGCGCTGCAACGAGCGGGGCAAACCCGACAGGCAGGGCAGCTTCTGGCAGCTCATGCGCGGGTAGGCCGTCGCCCGTCGTGCACTTCGGCGCCTTCTGTCGCCCCTTCGGGGCTTCGGGGAGGTGTGGGGGGCCCTTGTCCGTGGGCTTGCGCCCACGGCTACGCTTCTTCCGCCCCTTCCGGGGCGATACGCCGGCCAACGGCCCCGAAGGGGCCGAAGACGAATAGCCGTGGGCGCAAGCCCACGGACACGGGCGGCCTTCCCTTCTCAAGCCCCGAAGGGGCGGCACGCCGGCCAACGGCCCCGAAGGGGCCGAAGACGAATAGCCGTGGGCGCAAGCCCACGGACACGGGCGGCCTTCCCTTCTCAAGCCCCGAAGGGGCGGCACGCCGGCCAACGGCCCCGAAGGGGCCGAAGACGAATAGCCGTGGGCGCAAGCCCACGGACACGGGCGGCCTTCCCTCAAGCCCCGAAGGGGCGGCACGCCGGCCAACGGCCCCGAAGGGGCCGAAGACGAATAGCCGTGGGCGCAAGCCCACGGACACGGGCGGCCTTCCCTCAAGCCCCGAAGGGGCGGCACGCCGGCCAACGGCCCCGAAGGGGCCGAGGACGAATAGCCGTGGGCGCAAGCCCACGGACGCGGGCGGCCTTCCCTCAAGCCCCGAAGGGGCGGCACGCCGGCCAACGGCCCCGAAGGGGCCGAGGACGAATAGCCGTGGGCGCAAGCCCACGGACACGGGCGGCCTTCCCTTCTCAAGCCCCGAAGGGGCGGCAGAACCGCTGCCACCACGGGTCAGGGCGCACCGCGCGTCCGTCGGGGAGGTGCCGGTGTCCTCGCCAAGGAAGCAGGTCCCCGCAGCGAGACCTCCGCTACAGAAGGACGAGCCTTGACCATGGGCAGTTACCGTACCGGTTCCGTTGATGCGTACGTGCGCGACCTCTCCGCCAACCTGCCGGCGCCCGGCGGCGGGAGCGGGGCGGCGTTGGCGGGGGCGCTGGGCAACGCGTTGGCGGCGATGGTGGGCAACTTCACCGTGGGCAAGGAGAAGTTCGCGGCGGTCGAGGGTGACGTGCAGCGCATCCTGACGGAGCTGGACGCGCTCCGCGACCGGCTACTGCAGTTGGTGGATGAGGATGTCAACGTCTACTCGCAGGTGAGCGCGGCGTACAAGCTCCCGCGCGAGACCGACGAAGAGAAGGCGGCCCGCAGCGCGGCCATCGAGGAGGCCTGCAAGACGGCGGCGGGCGTGCCAAGGGCGATCGCGGAGTGCTGCGACCAGACCATCGCGCTGGCCGCCGAGTTGTGCGACATCGGCAATCCAAACCTCATCAGCGACGTGGGCTGCGCGGTGAGGCTGGCGGAGGCGGCGCGGCACTGCGCGTGGCTCAATGTCGCGATCAACCTCTCCTCCATCAGGGACGAGGCCTTCAAGGCCGACATGCAGGAGGCCCTGGAGGAGCCGGGAAGGAAGTCCCATCAGTTGGCCGAAACGACCTGGAAGAAGGTCGTTGAGCGAATTCTGTAGGAGTCAGGAGCCAGGAGTCAGGAGCCAGGAGAACGGCCACGAGACAGGGCCCACGCCGCCCGGGCTGGCCGGCGAGAGCTGGACAGTTGCCGCTCTTCTGACTCCTGACTCCTGGCTCCCGACTCCCGCCACTAGGAGGCGACGCTGGTGAGTGCCGAATTGTTGAAGGGCAAGCCGATCGCCGATGGGATCAAGGAGGGGCTGCGCACGGAGCTGGAAGTGCTGAAGCAGCGCGGGGTCGTGCCGAAGCTCGTGGCGATCCTGGTAGGCGACAACGAGGGCGCCAAG
>VGYW01000659.1 GCA_016872875.1 Planctomycetota bacterium
GATCGAGGCCACCGAGGAGGCGGTCTACAACTCCCTGTTCCGTGCCCGGACCATGACCGGCAAGGGGCGCACCATCGAGGCGCTGCCGCTGGAGAAGATCCTCGAGATCCTGCGGCGGCAGGGGCGGGTGAAGCGGTAGAAGGCGAAAAGGGCGGCAAGCGGCCGCGCCGACGTCCAGAGTGGCTGAGTTATTCAGCGCAGGAACGGCCGGCGGCGTGGTGCTCGGAGCGTCGGCCGACCTTCCAAGGAAAGAAAGCGCAGGAACCTGTTCGCTTCCTCAGGTTCGAACGCCGCGCGTACCGCGCTCTCGAATTGCCCCCAAAGACCCAGGCTGCGGAAGACGCTTCCGAGGCTCTCAGCGTCCTCTGAAAGGCCGTGCCGAAGCATCTGAGGCAGGAGTTCGGTGGCTTCGGCGGCTGCATCCTGCCGCCTTCCGGCTGCTACGAGTAGCTCGAGAACAGAAAGTGGAGCCCGTCCGCGAAGGCGCGCGACGGTCTGGAAGTCCTGTAAGAACGCCTGGATCTCCGCGAGGTCGCCCTTTATCAGAAGGAGGCGGACCCAGGCTACCAGAAACTCCGTATTCTCCCCCAGCTTGGACCGAGCGGCTGATACAACCTCCGAGGCTTTGTCCCAGCTCTTCGATGCCACAAGCACATCCAAGTATGGGGCCACCACGGCGGCGTCGCCGAAATCGTGCGCTCTGGTGGCATGATCAAGCACTCTGATGGCGCCGCCATGGTCGCCCAACGCACGGTAGGCCGAGGCCAGTCGGACCGCGACCCCAACATCCGCGGTGCCAGAGGTCCTCCATATTTCCTCCATGAACCGGAGGTCAGCCCTGACGGGTCGTCCGGTCGTCCAACGCTCTGCGGTCGTCTTCACCACACGCCACAGCAGGGGCTCGTTGGCCTGCCTGCTCGTCTCCCAGAACTCTCTAGCCACTTTCAGGAGCTGCTCCGGGTCGGCTTGTTTCAGCAAATATAGCTGAAGCAATGGCCGCAGAACCTCCGGGTGCCGATAGAAAGCGGCAAACGCCTCCAGATCACGCTGCGTGCCATCGGGATCCCGCAGCACCTTCCGCTCCGCATTCTCGATGAGAGGACGGATGCGCTGTTCGACGACACTCCTGGGGATGAGACGCGCGAAGAGGCGAAGGTAGTCATGAAGAAGCGCCGGACCCTCTGCACCCTCTGCCTCGCCGACGCGCAAGCCTTCAGACCACTCGAGATCCCGGTCGGAGTGGAAAACGAAGACTTCCGGAACAGCCAAAGTGCTTGCCAGACTCGGCGCCGGCTCGTTCAGGAAGTCACGGATTTCCGCCAAGGTCCGCTCTTCGGGACCGGGGGCTGCCGCACGAGGGAGGCGTGAGAGAACCGCATGAATGCCGATGGGCTCCTGGCCCGTCAGTCTGGGCGCGCCTCTAATGCCGCGCAGTACTTCACGAGCGCCCTCGCGATTCTCCCGGTTGTTCAGCAACAGGCACACGACTTCATCGGGCAACAATGTGGTGGCTATTCCACCGTGTTCGGTGATGCCAGTTCGAGCGTCGATCAGCAGGAAATCGGGGGCGAACTCATCCTCGATCCTCGCCTTGAGCTCCAGGAAGAAGGGAACCCCCGGGGCGTTCTGAGTATAGAAAAGATCGTGCCAGTTGATCTGCGCCAGGCGACGCCAGTACTCCGCCGAAGGGGCACGACCGGCGGGCATGAGCCAGATTGGCCCGTAGGAGTCATCCGGGCGAGAGAGCTCCACAACGTAACCGCTTAGCGAGGCTGGGGTGCTCCTTCCGGCGATAAAGGAGCAGATCACGTCTACGACGCCTTGGTGGATCTCGCCGGCCTTGGCGGGCTGAGTCAGTGTCAACTTGTAGTGCAGGCCGGGAGCTTCGAGATCGAAATCCAGGGCGAAGACGCGCTGCCCGAACATCGATAGATACTCGGCCACGTTCGCGACAGCGAGGGTCCGCCCTGCTCCGCCCTTGTAGGAATAGAAGGTGATCGTCTTCACGGCTTATGCGCAGATGCGGAGTACTTGGCCGCGCTCCCAGATGCCTCGGGCGTAAGTAGTTATCTCGGCGGGCTCGTTCCTCTGCGTGGCTCTTGGGAAGCGCCTGACGAGGTCGAGATCGCCTGCCAGCGCAGCCCTGTCCCCGTGATAGCCCGCCATTTCCTGGTTGCACCGCGCCAGCAGGCGCACCACCCGCTGATGAAGCTGCGGGTCCTGGTGCAGGCCGGGTGACTCCAAGAGCACGCCCAGGATGTTGGACACCGCTTGCCACTCCCGGCGTGGCAGGAGCTCCTGCTCGATGCGGTCGAGGTACTTCAAGAGCAAGGACCGCGGCGCGCGACGGAGTATCTCTCGCGAGTCCTGCGGCTGGGTCTGGCCAGCGGCTTCTCGACTCTCGATGAGTCTTGCCCGCAAGAACTCAATCAGCGCAGCCCAATCATCAAAGGTCTCAGCCCTCACCTCGAACCCATAAGTGCTTACCGCTGTTTGCAGGGCAGTCTGGGGTACCTGCCGGGTCATCGATTGACGGTAGGGTGGCCTGACTAGCAGGAGTTCACCCTCCGTCTCAACGAACGCCCAGCCATCTTCGAGGGCTGCCGCGACAAGCTTAAGCATGATCAGACCACCTCCAGCGGGATGCCCCGCGCCTCGAGGAGCTGGAGGACAAGCACGAACCCCTCGGTCAGCATTCGGTCACAAATGCTGAGGCCGTAGCGGAGATCCTCAAACGCAAACTCAGCGTACAATTCGTAGTCTGCCTCCAACATCCTAACACTTTCCAGGTCGGTGGGCGTCAGGGGACCCGCGAAGACGGCCTCGACAAAGTCCGTGTCTGAGCACAGCAGGCGCGGCCAGCCTGCCTCAGGGGTCGTACAGACCTGGCTGTGAAGCTTCACGGCGGCGAGAAGATGGCGACTGCAATGCGGCGCCACGTCCTCACGGAGGCGGGCTTCGTCTATCGTGAACCCGGGCAGGAGGTACGTTGCGAGGCTGTCCGAACCGAGGTATGCGGATTCGCGGCGGCCTTCGAAGAACCGCTCGCAAACCACAGCACAGAAATCCCCGTAGCGGGCCGCGCCAGCACCGCCGATGTTCAGAGCACCATAGCGAAAGGACTCGCCGTCCACAAACCAATGGTCGAAGGCCATTCTTGCCTCGAAGTACGGCCCCAACCTGCCCCGCAAGATCTCCTCAAGCGTCCCCGTCGAGTGCGGCACCCGGGTCCGAGCCCACTCGTAAATGTTATGATGTTGACCCAGTGTTAGGAAGCTCAGGAGCGGCGTCTGCCGCATGTTGAGGGAGACGCGCGAATCTTGCTCCACTCGGCCGGCGAAGCGCGCCAACTGCTCCAGCTCCGCCTCGCTCTTCTGAGAGCACAGGCCGTCGTAGCGAGCCTCAAGGGCAGCTTGGTTCGCCAGCGCCAAGTCAAAGAGGTCTGGCATGAGATCCATCCAATTGTAGTCCAGTTGGGGTAGATTGGGTGAGTGGGTTCTGAGGGTGCAGGGCTACCCGGCAATGCCACGCGCGGAGCGGTGGAAGAAGGCGCGGTGGGGGCGGGAACCGGGACCATCGCCTTCGGCTTCAAGGGCGGCATTGGGACGGCGTCGCGGCGGCTGCCCGAGGCACAGGGCGGCTACACCGTGGGCGCGCTGGTGCAGTCGAACTACGGCGGCGACCTGACGATCGCCGGTGTGCCGGCGGGGCGAGAGTTGAGGGCCGCGCGGGAGGGCGCGGCCGACGGGTCGGTTATTG
>VGYW01000660.1 GCA_016872875.1 Planctomycetota bacterium
AGGGCCACGATGGCCGCCGCAAGCTGCTCCGGCGTGTCGTCCACCACCAGGCCCCGCTCGCCATCGGCCACCAGCTCGGGCAGCATGCCGCGCCGCGAGGCAATCACCGGCAGCCCCATCGCCATCGCCTCGCGCACCGCGCGGCACGAGCCATCAGTGCCCGGCACGAGGAACAGCTTCGCGTCCATCGTCGCCAGCGCGCGCACGTAGTCGTCGCCCGCCTGGTAGCCTGGGAGGAGGACCACCTCTCCGAGGCCCATCTTCTGGGCCGGGGCGACCGCGATAGCGTGCATGTTCGTGCCGCGGCCGACCAGGAGCGCCCGCAGCCCTGGCGCCTCCGCGCGGGCGCGCGCGATGGCCTCCAACACCACGTGGAAGCGGCGCCGCCACTGGATGCGCGCCACCAGCCCCACCACGAACGCATCGGGCGCGATGCCCCACTCGGCGCGCCGGTCCCCCAGGCCGCGTTCGGGGTTGAACCGGTCGAGGTCCACCGCGGTGTCGAAGAGCCAGGCCCTGTCCGCCGGCAGCCGCAGCCGCTCCACCGCCTGCCTCCGCGCGCGCTCGGAGAGCACGAGCAAGCCGTCGGTGAACTCCCGAGCGAGGCGTCCCTCCCAGTAGCCCTGCGGCCCCTCGCCCAGGTAGCAGCTCCGCACCACGACTGGCCGCCCGGGCATCCGCCTGGCCGCAAGCGCCGCCACCACGTGGTCGTTCCGCAGATGGCAGTGGATGAAGTCGAATCGCTCAGCCGCAAGCCAGCCCCGCAGCCGCCGGCCGTCCGGGTAGTTATAGAACGGGTTCATGTGCTTGCTGAGCGCCAGGCCGGTTCGCAACGGCACCCCGCGCGCCCTCGCCTCGGCCTCGATCTGGTTGGCCTTCCCGCGCGGCGCCCGTCCGCAGGCGAACGCCACCTCGTGGCCGTGCCGCGCCAGCGCCGCCGCAAGGTTCAGCGCCGGCTCCGCCGGACCCGTCCATCGCCAGTTGCTATACAGATGAAGGACCTTCATCGTCCTCTCTTCAATCGTCCTCGTGCTCCACTCTTGGCCTGCGCGAGCCGTGGGGACACGCGGCTCGCATGTCCCACACCTCATCCTGCGGCCGGCCAGCCCCTGGCCGCGGCGCCGCGATTGTCGCGCTTTCGCGCGAAAGCGCGACAATCTGCCGCCAGCCGTAGGGACACGCGGCTCGCCTCTCCCACACCCCGCCATGAGGCCGCCGAGCCCCTGGCCGCGACGCCGTGATTGTCGCGCTTTCGCGCGAAAGCGCGACAATCTGCCGCCTGCCGTAGGGACACGCGGCTCGCCTGTCCCACACCCCGCCATGAGGCCGGCCAGCCCCTGGCCGCGGCGCCGCGATTGTCGCGCTTTCGCGCGAAAGCGCGACAATCTGCCGCCAGCCGTAGGGACACGCGGCTCGCCTCTCCCACACCCCGCCCTGAGGCCGCCGAGCCCCTGGCCGCGGCGCCGCGATTGTCGCGCTTTCGCGCGAAAGCGCGACGATCGGGAGCCAGCCGAGCCGACGCGCGGCTCGGGTGTCCCTGTCCTCTAAGCCGCGACAGGCGAGCCGCCCGTCGCTACACCCGCTGACGTTCGCGCGCGTCGGCGCGTCGGCGTGCGAAGCGGAGCACCTGCCGCGGGAACCGCCCGCGCTTCAGGCCCGCGTCGCCCGCGGCGTAGGCCACGAGGAACCGCATCTTGTCCGTCCGCGTCACGCACGCGGGCGCGTCGGCCAGTTGGCCCAGGTTCTTCACTATCCTCCGCCGGGTCAGGCACTTCCAGGCCGACAGGCTCTCGAAGTCGAGCAGGTAGAAGGCCCAGCGCCCCTCGCGTTCGGCGGCGAGGAAGTTCTTGGCCGACCAGTCGTCGTGGTAGACGCCCAGGTCGTGTACCCTGCGGAGCCAGGCTGCGAGCTCCCGCAGCATGAGTCGCTTCGCCCGCAGTTCGGCGCCCGACAGCGCCCCGCCGAAGCGCCCGGCCAGGAGCTTGTTCAGCGGCGTGGCGTCCCCAATGTGGCGGGTGACAAGGAACGCGCTCGCCCCCCTTCCCGCCACCGCTAGGACCTCGGGCGCATCAATCCCCTTGGCCGCGAGGAGCCGTGCGCCGCGCAGCGCCCGCCGCAGCCGCGAGCCGTGGAAGAGCGCCTTGAACCACTCGGCCAGTCCCCCCTTGCGGTACTCCTTCACGCACGCCCAGCCGTCGCCCCACGGCACCCGCGTGACCGCCGTGCGAGCTCCGCTCTTCAGCACCCCCTGGCCCGAGGCCAATGCCGCGTCATGGGCGGCTAGAGCCTCGTCCATTTCTTCCTTTTTCCTTTTGCCTTCTTCCTTTTGCCTTTGGATCTCAGCCCCAGTGTCCACCGAGCGTTCCCCAATCAGCAATCGAAAGGCCGGAAGGCAAGAGGCAGAAGGCAAAAGTGAAAAGGCAAAAGGCAAAAGGCAAAAATCAGAAATCGCCCATGGCCTCTCTGGCCTTGTCCGCCTCGGCAGGCGGGGCCTCTGCCCCGGCCTCTGCCTCGCGGCGACGGCGGTCCCAGAGCTTGGCGTATTTCATGAACACGGTGTAGGCGGCGAGCGAGCAGAGGATGAGGCCGTGCTTGCCGTCGAGGAAGCCGTGCCGCAGGACGAACATGCGGAAGAAGCGCCAGAGCGGGCGAAGGGTCAGGTTCACCCAGGTCGCCCGCTTGCCCCGCTTGTAGAGGTCGTTGGCCGACCAGGTGGTGTAGCGGCCGAACTTCCCCAGGTAGTGGTCGAGCGAGCGGTAGGTGTTGTGGAGGAAGTGCTCGCGGAGCGTGCCCACCTGCCCGTGCACCATCACGTCGGCGTGGACGTTGAGGTCCTCGTAGCGCCCCTTGCCGTTGCGCCAGAGGCGGGTCAGGTAGTCGTGGTGCCAGCCGCAGTGGCGGATGAGCTTCCCGAAGAACACCGTCATTCTGCGGATGCGGAAGCCGTCGTAAGGCGTCCCGTTCGCCAGGATGCCCTGGATGCGCGCCCGCAGCTCGGGCGTCACCCGCTCGTCCGAGTCCACCACCATCACCCAGTCGCCCTTCGCCTGCGGGATCGCCCAGTTCTTCTGCGTCGCCGAGTTCACGTACTCGTGTTGCACGGTGTGGCTCGTGAACTCCCGCGCGATCTCGAGCGTGCGGTCGGTCGAGAAGGAGTCCACAACGAAGATGTCGTCGGCCCACCTCACGCTCTCGAGGCACTCGCGGATATTCTCCTCCTCGTTGAACGTGGGCACGATGACGGTGAGGCTTGCGGGCACGCCGCTTCTCCATATTCCATCTGGCCCCGATTATATCGGCGCCGCCGCGGAGTGTCAACGACGCCCTCCCCACGGACGCCCGGCTCGCAGCGGGAGTAGGCCGAGCCGTGGTCCGAGTATTGCCACGAGTTCTGGCAGTTTTCCTCGGCTCGGAAGCTCCGAATGGAGCGTACTATAACAGCCCAGGGCGAAGCCCTGGGAGAGTTGGGCGAGCCAATTCAGCCCTGTAGGGGCGTACTAATCGCCCCCTGGAGGATGCGCGGCCGGTCCGCATAGTGCGCCCCTTCAGGGCTGGCCCACAAACCGCATCCCTCCCCCAGGGCTTCGCCCTGATCTTTGCCCACATCTCGGGGCCTTGTAGCCCGCCGACGCGGGCGACCCAGCCGTAGCCCAGGGCGACCGAAGGGAGCCCTGGGATCGCGCCTCCCCCCCATCCAAGCCCCCGAAGGGGGCGTTTCACGCCCATTGAATCGCCCCGCTTCGGGGGCTCA
>VGYW01000661.1 GCA_016872875.1 Planctomycetota bacterium
CCGCGGCGTCGCCCAGGAAGCAGTGGAGCACGCCGCGAGCCCCCACACCAAGCTCCGCTCGCACGATCTCCAGGCAGTCCGCATAGGCGTCGCGGCAGTGGATGACCGCGGGCAGGCCGAGCTCCTTTGCCAGGGCCAGTTGCCGGGCGAAGACGCGGCGCTGCATGTCGCGCGGGCTGAGGTCGCGGAGATAGTCCAGCCCGCACTCCCCGATTGCCACCACACTGGGTTCGGCGGCCAGGCGCCGCAGCTCGGCGAACGCCGCCTCGTCGGCCCCCTTCGCATCGTGCGGGTGGACGCCCACGGTGGCGAAGACCGTCGGGCGGCCCCCCTGCCACAGGCCGGAGGCCTGTGCCACCAACCGGCTGGTCGCCAGATCTGTCCCCACGTTCACAATCGCCCCCACCCCCGCGGCCGCGGCGCGGGACAGCACGCCCGCCTCGTCCCCCGCCAACTGCGGGTCGCTGAGGTGCGCGTGGGTGTCCACAAGAATCGGCTGGCCTGGCAAGACCGTTCTCCTCGAGCCGGTTCGTTCCTGGGGCGCAAGACACGGACAAACAAAGTTTGCCCGTGGCACCCCTGTTTCTCTGATGTGAGCGGCGGGTGCCACGCCCAAACTTGTTTGGGCGTGAGGGACCGGGCACATTCTGCAACGGGAGCCAGTCGGCCCTTCCTCGATCATACGGACCGCGCGAGCGCGGTGCAACCGGGCGTGACTCCGCCGGGGCAAAGCGCTAGAATCATCAGGAAGCCCTTTGGGCGAGGAGCCGACCTATGTTGCTCGTGGCCAACGTGGGGAACACGCACGTGCGGCTGGGGGCATTCGAAGAGGGCGATGAGCCGGTCCTCGCCCAGGCCGTAGCTGTGGACGGGCTCGATGCCCTCGATGCGCCGAAAGCTGCGATAGAGGCGTTGGTCATAGGGTCAGTGAACCCCGAGGCTGCCGCGCGGCTGCGGGCGTGGGCGGCACAGGCGCTGCGCTGCCCGGTGCTCGAGCTCCGCGCCGAACTGCCTGTGCCATTGCGCTTCGCGTGCGACGACCCTGGCCACGTCGGGGCCGACCGCATCGCCAGCGCCATCGCCCTGCACAAGCGCACCGGCCGCGGCGGAATTGCCGTGGACTTCGGCACCGCGATCAGCCTGGCCGTGGTGTCGCCCGACGGGGTGTTCCTGGGCGGCGCGATTGCCGCGGGGCTGGCGATGTCGGCAAGGGCGCTCCACGCCGATACCGCTCTCCTGCCTCTGGTGGACGCCGCAGGCGTCCCGCCCGAGCTCAGTTGCTGCACCGAGACGGCCATCGCCACGGGGCTTCTGTGGGGGCTGGCCGGGCTGGCTGATCGTTTGATCGAGCGCTTCGCCGAGGAAGTGTTTGGTGGCACGGGCGTTGGTGGCACAGGCGTCCCGCCTGTGGCCCACAGGCCAGAGGCCTGTGCCACCACTGTTCTTGCCACAGGGGGTGACGCCCCGGCAATCGTGCCCTTCTGCCGCCGCGTCCACGCCCTCGCGCCCCACCTGACCCTCGAGGGCCTCCGCCACGCCTACCTCCAGCGACCCCGATGACCCCCCCACCCCCCAACCCCCAACACCTTCTTCCGCCGTGGCCTCGATTCTCACCCCCTTCGGCCAGGGGGGCATCGCCATCCTCCACGTGGCCGGGCCGCGGGCCTTCGAGCTGCTGCGGGAGGTGTTTCGGCCCAAGGCTGGCGCCGTCGAGCCCGACGCCGCCAGGCTCCACTACGGCCATATCGTGGACGGCGACGAGGTGGTGGATGAGGTGCTGGTGCGGGTCGTGCCGGCCGAGCAAGCGCCCGGCGGGGAGCCGGTGGCCGAGGTGAACTGCCACGGGGGACTGGTGGCCGTCCAGCGGGTCCTTGAGTGCTTCACGAGGCGCGGGGCGGAGGCTATTGCGCCCGAGGCATTCGTGCAGGGGCAGGCGGCGAGCGCCGTCGAGGCCGAGGCCGTCGCCGCCCTTCAGGAGGCGGGCACGCCATTGGGCGCGGAGGTGCTCCTCGACCAGCTCAATGGCGCCCTCGAGCGCGCCTTGCGCGAAATGCCCTGGGACTGCCCGGCCGAAGCTGCCGCCGCGCTCCGCGGCCTGCTCGCCACTGAGCGACTTGGCCGCGCCCTCTGGCAGCCGCTCACCGTCGCACTCGTTGGCCCGGTCAACGCGGGGAAGTCGGCGCTCTTCAACGCCCTGGCCCGCGAGGACCGGATGATCGTGTCGCCCACGCCGGGCACGACGCGCGACGCGGTGAGCGCCCTGGTGGCCGTCGGGGGCCTGCCGGTGCTGCTCACGGACACCGCGGGCGAGCGGGAGCCTCGCTCGGAGGTCGAGCGCGCGGCCATCGCGCGCGCCCGCGCCGCCGCGGCCGAGGCCGACCTCGTGCTCCTCGTGCTCGACGCTTCCCCTTCGGGAATCCCAGGTTCCAGATTCCAGATTCCGGATTTCACGCGGCACGCGGCACGCGGCACGCGGCAGTCCCTCGCGGTTCTCAACAAGAGCGACCTGGGGCTGGCGCCCTGGGCGCGGCAGGCGGCCGATGCCGTGACGGTCTCCGCCCTCACGGGCGAGGGGCTGGGGCGGCTCTGCGATGAGATCGTGCGAAGGGCAGTTGGGGAGGCGGGCTACGTTCCCGGCCGGCCCGTGGTCTTCACGGAGCGGCAAGGTGCGCTCCTTCGGGAAGCGCTAGAGGCCATTGAAGCGGGCAGGCGCGAGGAGGCAAGGCGCTGCGTAGAAGAGGCAATAGGCCAAGCTCCTTCCCTTACGTCGCCCCCTGGAGCGAGGCGGTGAGTTGCTCGAAGAGCCCCATGATGTCCTTCGCGTGGAGCATGGCGACGAAGCAGCCGAGGGAGAGGTAAGGCCCGAACGGCAGGCGCGTGTCGCGGGTCCAGAGCAGCATCAGGATGCCGATGATAGCGCCGGCGAAGGCGCCGAGGACGATCCCCAGGAGCGCGAGCTGCCAACCGAGGAACCCGCCGAGGAAGGCCATGAGCTTCACGTCGCCGAAGCCCATCGCCTCCTTGCGGAAGATGGCGCGCCCAACGACCCCCAGTGCCTGAATGACTCCCGCGCCCACGCCCATGCCGATGAGCGAAGCGAGCAGCCCGTAGGCGTGCGGCCACGCCTCAGGCGTCAGCCCCAGGAGGCGGGCGACGGAGTCAACCAGGAACGGCTCGGGGGCCTCGTGGAGCTGGGGCCAGGCGAGGCTCACCAGCGGCGCCAGGAGCATCCCAGGGATGCTGATCTCGTCGGGGATGATGCGGAACTCGATGTCAACGAAGCTCGCGGCCAGCAGCGCCATCGTCAGTCCCACGTAGATGCCCAGCCGCGGGTAGTCCACCAGCGGCCCGGCGGCCAGCCGCCAGGTCACGTAGGCGAAGAGGAGGCCGGTCAGCCCCTCCACGAGGGCGTAGCGCGGCGAGATGCGTATCCCGCAGAAGCGGCAGCGCCGCCCGAGCAGCAGGTAGCTCACAATCGGGACGTTGTCGTGCCAGCGGATCGGCTCGTTGCAAAACACGCAATGGCTGGGCGGGCGATGGAGCAGGAAGCCCCGCGGCAGCCGGTGGATGCAGACGTTGAGGAAGCTGCCCGTCACGGCCCCCAGCAGGAAGGCGTAGATGCAGGCGAGGATCAAAGCGAACGCGTCCATCCCGCTAGTCTCTCCCTAACAGGGCCGTTGGCCGCAACCGAAGAGGATGAATGGATGTATGGATGAATGGATGGATGAAAGACTC
>VGYW01000662.1 GCA_016872875.1 Planctomycetota bacterium
GCCGGTGGCCGAATGCGATAAATCCCAGGGGGTCTGGGGGACTGGTCCCCCAGAGGCGAGTTCGCCTTTGCGTTCCCGCGGCGCGGAGAGCGTCGCCCGGGGAGGCTCAAGAACTTGGGACGTTCCCAACGAGTTTGGGCGTGGCACCCACAGTCCCGACTGGTCCGACGGGGGGGTGCCACGGACAAACTCGTTTGTCCGTGGCTTCCATAGCAGGAACTACGTGGCGGGCCGGAGATTGCTGCACCACCAGTCGTGCATCGGGGAGTCGTGGGTGGGCATGAAGCGTGCGCGGCCCTCAATGCGGCGGAGCGCCGCGGCGAGCTCGGCGGGGCCGGGCGAGGCGGCATCGGCCCAGCGCTTCATCAGTTCCGGGGTGGTCAGGACGGCCGCGCCCAACTCAGCGGCCAGACGCCTGCACTTCTTGTCGTCCGTGGCGAGGAGCCAGTTGCGGCACTTGGCGAGGGCGAGGGCCACTGCCTCGCCATCATCGAGCTCGGCGGCGAGGAGCACGTAGAGAGCCTTCTCCTGCCCAGAGTCGGCCTCGCACACACCCAAGGTGCCGTCAGCGGTGAGGGGCCGCAGGTCAACAGGTTCCTTCACCGGCTTCCCCGCCGCGTCGGTTCCCCGCAGGAACAGGGCTTCGCCCGTCACCGCCGAGGGGACGTGCCATCGCCAGCCGAGCAGTGGGAGCCAATCGCCCATGTGCCCGGCGGCGACGAGGTTGATCAGGCAGCAGGTGTCTATGATGCCGTCGGCCACGTGGCCTCCGCATCGCTGCCGGCGCCGGCGAGGAGCGAACCGCCGGCGGCCTCGACTACCTCCTCCCGGCCCTCAGCATCGGTTTCCCATCGCGTCACGCACTCCTCGACGATCTCACGCGCGCTCACGCGGCCGCAGCGGAGGAACGCCGCCAGTTGCCCCTCGCTGATCTTCCCCTGGCGGAAGCCTTCGACGGCCAGGTACTTGTATCGCTCGGGATAGGGTTCCTGGCTTTCTGCCGTTGGCGCAGCGAGGCCAAGCTGCTCCCGCGCCGCCACGGGCCGGAGGCCCTTCTCCTTGAGCCAGTCCCACGTGCCCGCCGGCACAAGGCCCAGTTCCTCCAGCCTGAGGGCCATCGCCTGCACCGACACCCCGTAGGCGCTGCTCAACTGGCAGAGGTCCTCTACGCGGAAGTCGTTGGTCCGAGCCACGATGTCGAGGAAATGACGGCGCAGCGAGGTCCGAGGCATGAGGAAACTGCTGGCGAACGACTCCGCGAACCGCTCGTTGGCGGGGCGCCGCTTCTCCGCACCCAGGTAGTCAATCCCCGGCTTGTGGCGGTCGCACAGGAAGTGGCCGTACTCGTGGGCCAGCGTGAACCGCTGGCGTTCGGGCCGGTGCTTGCTGTTGAGGAGGACGCAATAGCCCGCGTCGGCAGCCGATGCGTAGAGGCCCGCGACCTGGGAGGGCATCGGCTCGCAGAAGACCCTGAGGCCCACATCGTTCTCCAGCAATCGGCGCAGACTAGGGATAGGTTGGTCCCCCGCATGAAGCCAGGCCCGTTCCCGCAGCGCCACATCCTCGGCGAAGTCCTGGAGCCGACCGCGGCACGGCAGCCCGGCCTGCGGGGGGTAGTTCTCAAAGGGCCTGGCCCCCGCGAGGCGTTCCAGCTCACGGTAGTCAGTTGCCCAACGCTCGAGGGCTGCGATGGCGAGTTCGATCGCCTCGCCGTCGCCGCGCGAGGGCTCGATGGCGGCGCGCAGATGGGGCGCGAGCGCCACGTCGGGCGCGCCCGGCCGGACGATCTCGTGGACGCTGCGGCCGTAGAGCGCGGCGAGCCGCACGATCTCTTCGGGCTTGGCGGGCCTGGTGCCCTTCTCGATGGCGATGAGGGTGGGGCGGCTGCACCCCAGATGGGCCGCGGCGGCCTCCTGGGTTGCCCCCCTTGCCTTGCGGGCGGCGGCCAAGCGCTGCCCGATGACCACTGGGTTCAAGCGATCCATCTCAGGCATGGTCGTCTCCCTAACGAACGGCTGCGGCGTCATGCTCCACCCAACACAGGCTACCACGCCACGTTTACATTGTCAAGCCATAAATAGCGATCCTAGGATAGTGAGTCAAGTCGCCGGGCTGTCAGATGGCCACTTCCTGCTTACCGCGGCCCTGGGTGGTTGGCACCGACTGTGAGTGCTTGGTGAAGCAGGACCTGTGGCGAAAGACCCCATAGTGGTTCAGCCTGTCTGTGCGAATCTGCGGACCATGGCCGCCGTAAGTACTAGGTGCAAAAGGACATGTGGCGAAAAAGCCCATAGTGGTTCAAGTGTGTGGCGCGCAGTTGAACCAGTATGGTGGGAAGCCCCCGGAAAGCTCCGGATCGCCAAAGCGCTCAATCCGGGTCAAGTCTTGGTTGAACCAGAATGGACAGAACGGCCCCGGAAGCCACGGGACCGCCAAAGTGCCCAGATAGGTCGAGCATCGGGAGGGCAGAGGTGATCCACATTGGGTGGGGGCGAGGGGCGCTCAATCGTCAATAGCCGGCGAGCGTGAGTCGGGCCTTGAGGGCGTCGAGGAGCCCATCGGGCGGGTCGAAGGGGAGCTCGATGGGCTTGTGGGCCAGGGCGCTGGCGTAGAGGCCGAGTATAGCGTTGAACTGGACCAGGGACCGCTCGAGGCGGCAGGGGTGCGGCTTGGCGGGGTCGTCGAGCCAGTCGAAGCAGGCCTCGGTGAGGCGGGCCTGAGCAAGGTCGTCCTCTACGCCGTAGTTGTGGGCGCCGCTCTCGGAGCCGGCGTCGTGGGTCTGCCGCTCCCAGGTCCACATGGTCCAGTGGACGAAGCCGCGGGTGCCGTAGACGGCGATGCGTTTGTGGTGGTAGCGGCTCTCGTTGGTGGTGGCGAGCGGGGCGCAGAGGCCGCAGACCATCATGGCGCTCACCTTGTTGGCGAAGCGGAAGCTGGCGGCGGCCATTCCGGGCGCGGGCTGGCGCGAGGCCAGGTCCTCCGGGCCGCCCACCTGGCCGAACACGGTGGTGAACGGTGCGAAGCCGTTGTAGCTGTGGGCGAGTTCGAGCACGTGGACGCCCTGGTCGAGTGGTGTGGAGCGGGCGGAGACGTCCACGAACCGCACCTCGCCGATGCGGCCGTCGGCCACGTCGCGCTTGAGCTCGAGGTTGCGAGCGTGGAAGTGGAGCTGGGTGTTGACGGCGAAGCGGGTTGGGCCTTGCTCGCCGAGGGCCTTGAGCGCCCGCCAGTCCTCGCCCTGGAGGGCGATGGGCTTTTCCACAATGGCTACGGGCACCTTGTGCTCGGCGGCGATGGCCATCGTGGGCAGGCGGAGGCCGGGGAGGGTGACGATGTGGAGGAGGTCGGGCTTCTCGCGGTCCAGCATCTCGTGGGCGTCGCGGTAGCGGGTGGGGATGCCGAACTCGGTGCCGAAGTCGTTGAGGCGCTTCTCATCGAGGTCGCAGATGGCCGCGAGCTTGCCGCGTCGGACCTCCTTGTAGGCCCGTGCGTGGCCCCTCGCCCTCGGTCCGCAGCCGAGAAACGCGCACTTGAACATGGCTTGCTCCTTGGCCGCTAGAGTCCCGGCCGCGCGGGGCGGAGGACGATGTTGTCGAAGAAGAGCTCGCGCGGCGGGTAGTTGCTGTGGGAGCGGACCTCGAGGTAGAGATAGGCGCGGTCGAGGCTGAGGCCGTGGGGGGCGGGGCCCCACCAGGTGGAGCCGTTCTCGATCACCTCTGCGTT
>VGYW01000663.1 GCA_016872875.1 Planctomycetota bacterium
GCCCATGTCGGCGAGCTTGAGGCCGTTGGTGACGACGCGGGTGGCGAGGCCGTAGGAGCGCGCCATGCGGATGATGTCGAAGAGGTCCTCGCGGACGGTGGGCTCGCCGCCGAAGAGCTGGATGGAGGGGGGCGGGTTCATCGCCCCGTAGTGCTTGAAGATCCTGTCGAAGTACTCCAGCGGGGGCTCGAAGAGGAAGCCCATGCTGGGGGTGTTGTTGATGCAGATAGGGCAGTTGAGGTTGCAGCGGTTGGTGACGTCCACGAAGACGATGTTGGGGCGCTTGTGCCGGCAGGAGAGGCAGTTGAGTCCGCAGCCCTTGTAATCGTGGCCGGGGTCGAGGGCGCGCTTGCGGTCGTAGCGGGCGGCGTCGCCCGAGATGAGGGTCTCGGAGGTGCCGCAGGCGCGGCAGTTCTTGACGAGGTAGACCTTTCCGCCGCGCTCGACGGCCTCGGCGGGGACAAGCTGCTTGCAGGTGTTGCAGGCGCTTTGGTTCAAGGGCGAGGCTCCTTCGGGGAAGGCTCAAGAGACTTGGAGCCCCACAGGGGGGCCTGGGGCGGCCGCTGGCGCGGCCGCGTATTTCTCGGCGATGCGGCGCTGGATGCCGGCGCGGTAGAGCGACCAGGCGCACACGGGAACGGTCTTGATCTCGCCCGTGTCGGGGTCCTCGTAGACGAAGCCGGACGGGCAGTTTTCGAGTCGGGCGCCCTCGATGGAGTGGAACTCCTCGAAGGGCAGGACGAGCATGTGGAGGACAGCGTCAATGGTAGTGTGCCGGCGGAGGAGGTTCTTGAGGCTGCGGCCGAAGGCGAGTCCGGCCAGGATGCGGAAGATGCGCCAGGATGGCCTGCCGCGGAAGATTTTGCGGAGGTCGAGGCTGCGGCGCGCGGGGCCGAGGAGCGTGCGGAGGATGATGAGGCGGCCGCGCCAACGCTGAGCCCAGCGGGCGGGGCTGAGCCGCCCAAGCTTCGTCTCGAGCTTCCTGCCGAGGACCACGATGTCGTGCGCCAGGTCGTCGAGCGGGCGCTTGAGGTAGTGGCCGATGGGGCGGAAGCGCGCTCCGTCGGAGAGGAGCATGGTCATGGATTCGCAGTTCGGGTGCGCGCCGCCGAAGGTGATGCGGGGTGAGCCGAAGAAGCTGGCGGCGGACTTCAGGTAGGTGCCGATGCCGGCGGACATGAAGTCCACCTGCTCGCCGGGGATGGCCTCGGCGACGATCTGCTCGACGTCCTCGATGGTGGTCGTGATGTCGGTGGCGAACTCTCCCGCTTCCCAGGTCTCGGTGAGTGGGATGAGGTGCATTGCGGAGATCATCTCGCGGTTTTCGTGGCAGAAGGCGATGAGGTCGGCCATGTGGCGGTCGTTGATGTGCCTGGCGACGCAGCACATGATGATGTTCTTGCGCTGGCTGTGCTTCTTGAGGTTTTCGAGGGCTTTGAGCTTCTTCTCGTAGGCGCCGGCGCTCTTGCGGAGGCGGGCGTAGATTTCGGGGTCGCGGCCGTCGAAGGCGATGAGGACGGGGATTTTGAGGGCGCAGACCCGCTTGCAGTAGTCCTCGTCGGCGAGGCGCAGCCCGTTGGTGACGATGCGGACGCGCAGGCCGTTGCGCTGCATGATGGCGATGATGTCGAAGAGGTCGTTCCGCACGGTCGGCTCGCCCCCGAAGAGCTGCACGGTGGGCTTGGAGTCCATCGCGGCGAGGCCGGCGGCGACCCGCTCGAAGTATTCGAGGGGCGGGTGGAACTCGAAGCCCATGCCGGGGATGTTGGCGATGCAGATGGGGCAGTTCATGTTGCAGCGGTTCGTGACGTCGAGGAAGACCATCTTTGGCTTGTGCTCGCGGCGGCAGCGGTCGCAGTGGAGGTGGCAGGTGAGGGCGCCGTCCTCGTCGTACTCCCAGATGTCGCGCTTGCGCTGCCAGGTGGCCGCGTCCGAGCTGACGAGGGTGGCGGTGGGGCCGCAGTCGGGGCACTGCTTGGCGACGTAGACCTTGCCGTCGCGGATGTCGTGGGTTATCGGGATGCGTCTGCGGCATTTCACGCAGACGCCGTAGTTGGTGGAGGCCATCAGGATTCCTTTCCCGCGAGCGCCGCCTCGGGCAGCGGGGGAAGCGTGGCGTTCATGCTCCCCGTGCGGTAGCCTTCGAGGTCGAGGGTGACGTAGGTGAAGCCGAGCGACTTGGCGAACTCTACGATGCCGTGTCGGGTTTCGGGCTGCGCGAGGCGCGGGATTTCGTCGGGGCCGAGCTCGAGGCGGAGGACCGTGCCGTGGTGGCGCGCCCTGTAGGTTCGGAAGCCGAGGCGTTCGAGCATGCCTTCGATGGCTTCGACCTGGCGGAGCTTGTCGCGGGTGATGGCCGAGCCGTAGGGGAAGCGTGAGGCCATGCAGGCCATGGCCGGCTTGTCGGCCATGGGCAGGTGGTAGACCTCGCGCGCGACGGCGCGGATGTCGGCCTTGGCCAGGCCGGCCTCCAGGAGCGGGCTGAGGACGCGGAGCTCGCCCGCGGCGCGGCGGCCGGGGCGGTAGTCGCGCGCGTCGTCGGCGTTCGTGCCGTCGGCCACGTGTTCGAGGCCGCGGGCGGCGGCCTGCTGGCGGACCTTTGTGAACAGCTCCCTCTTGCAGTGGTAGCAGCGGTCGGGCGGGTTGTCCCGGAAGCCGGGGATGTCGAGCTCCTCGGACTCGATGACCACGTGCGGGATGCCGCGCTGCCGCACCCACTGGAGCGCGGCCCGGCCCTCGCGCTCGGCGTAGGTGGATGAGGTTGCGATGACGGCCAGGCAGCGCGGCCCGAGCACCTCGTGCGCCACGGCGAGGAGGAGCGAGCTGTCCACCCCGCCCGAGTAGGCGACGGCGCAGCCGCCCGTGGCGCGGAGGGCGTCCCGAAGCCGTTCGAGCTTTGCCAAGCGTTCCTCAGTCATCCGCGGTCATCCCCGGAAGTGTATTTCGTTGCGCCGCGGCTGCGGCGGGTTCTCGATGGCGCACTCGCCCAGGGCCGGGCGCAGGTGCGCGAGGAAGCGTTGCCACGTGGGGGGATCGAGGAGCAGTTGGCCAATGCGCTTGCGGCCGGCACCCTGGCCGTTCTCCTCGTACCAGGCGAGGACGGCCTCGATGACGCCTTCGACCTGGGCGTCGGGGAGGAACTCGGCGACCACCGGTGCGTGCATCGGGTGTCGGCCGTGCCTGCCGCCGATCCGCACCATCCAGCCTGTCTTCTCGGCCTGCCACGATTCGCTGGGGCAGGCGCGCACGCAGTCGCCGCAGTAGAGGCACTTCTCCGGGTGGTAGACGGGCTTGCCGGTCGCCGGGTCGGTCTCGACGGCGCCCTCCAGGCAGGCGTGGGCGCAGATGCCGCAGGCGATGCACGTGGCGTCATTCAACCGCGGCTTCACGGCGCCCTGGAAGCCGAGGTCCATCTCATTCGTCCGCGCGCAATCAATCGGGCAGCCGGAGAATGAGATTTTGAACTTGTGGGCGAGCTTCCCCGTGCCGAAGAAGCGGGCGCAGATGCGCTGCGCCGCCGCTTGTGTATCCATCAGCCCATTGGGGTTGTATTCGCAGCCCGAGCAGGCGGTGGGGACGCGGACTCGCGGTCCGCAGGAGGCGATCTCCTGGCCCACCTCGGCCAGCTCGGCCCGCACCTTGCCGAAGTCGCGGTAGTCCACGTACGGGATTTCGATGGACTGGCGGAAGGAGATGTGGACGTAGTCGCCG
>VGYW01000664.1 GCA_016872875.1 Planctomycetota bacterium
GGCCGGTGCATTGCGGAGTTCATGAACTCCGCCATCCATCGGCTCCCCAGCGTAGTGCTTCTCGACGGCCTCCAGCGCGTTCTTCAGGCGCCAGGAGTCAACGTCGCACACCGCCACCACCCGCGTGTCGGGCGACGAGAGGAACGGGCGCAGGTTGACATATAACGCCTGCCGCCCCATCCCCACCATCCCCACGTTGATGCGGTTGCTAGGCGCCCCGGCCCCCAGCGCCCACGCCGGCACGACGGCCGGCGCTGCCATAGCCCCCGCAATGGCCTTCAGCCAAGCCCGCCGATCAATCGTGCCAGCCATTCCGAATCCCCCTTCGCTGCTTCTCGCCCATCAGCCTATGGCACCAGAGATCGAAATGGTCCACGCTATCTCAGGAGCTGGAGGAGGTCTCTCTTGTTGGGCTCCGTCAACTGTGAGTCTAAGAACTGGTCCACGTTTGTGGGGTCAGGGGTCTTTCTTTCCGGTTCGAGAAGCTCCTCATACGTGTCAACTGCCTTAACGTCGGAGAAGATCAGCAAGCCGACCCCAAAGCGGCCACACAGGAGTTCAAGCCTTTCGAAGTCTTGGTCGTCCGGCCTCCCATTGGGGCAGTGGATGGCAAGGTAGCTCTTGTGCGAGAACACCGAATGGGAAGCGGTTTCGAACACACCTGCTACATCGAACTCCCCATCCGGCTTCACCTCGAAAGTGAGCACCTCGAGGTGCCGCCCTGGGGTGTACGTGTAAGCCCTCACCGCAACGAGCGCCAGATCCGGCTGCGTCCACTTGCCACCTGTGTTCCTTTTCCTGCTGCCCCGCCGAGCGGTCACTTGGAGGACGAACTGCCTGATACCCTTGTCTCCGACGTAGTAGTCTCTCACGTAGCTCTCGAAGGGGGCGTAAAGGTTGGCCTCGCGCTTGGTCACTCTTGCCAGTGCCAGTCCCCCCTTTGGCTCGGTCAGCCGTCGCAGGGAGCCACCTTTTCCTCTGCCTTTGCCGGCCATCTTCTGTGTCACGAGGTAATCCCGCAGTTCCCAGTAATCCTCTTTTGAGAGCTCGCGGCCCTTTTCCGTGGACACCGGTTCCGCAAGTCGCCCATCAATGCCCGATTGCCCCTTGCTGAGCCATCCTCCGGTAGCAGCGAGAGGACACTGGGCGCGAGGCTCGCAAGTTCCTCTTGGGTAAGGGGCATGGCACACTCCTTTCGTCAGGGTGCGGAAAGAGAGAGGTTCCTGGTCTCAGGCCGTCATTCTACATTCTTCCCCGTGCCCGCTTCACGGGGCGCCCAGCTTCTCGGCGATCCATGCGCGGACGAGGTCGGCTTGCGGAACGCCGGCGGCCCGGGCGCGCCGAGCTAATGCCTGGGCTTGCTCCCGACGAAGTCGGATCCTCACGACGGGCTCAGCGTCGGCGTCGAAGACCGGCTCCTCGACTTCCTCAAGCTCGGCCTCGTAGTCGGTGAGGTCATGGGTGTCCCAGAAATGGGCGAGTTGTTCGATGGAATCGAAGCGCGGAATCTTGCTCATGTTCGTTGACGCCTCCAGGTGAGGACAAGGGGCTTGCCGAAGCAGACCTCCTCAACTTCGTGCGGGCGGACCCCGTGTTGCGCGATATGCTCGATCCGGTCGTCAGGCCAGACGAACTCGCGGATCCTCATCACTTGAGTATACCCCCGCGCGCAGGCGGGCGCAAGTGGCGCTGCGCGGCGAGCGCGGCCCCCACGGCTCCGAGAAAACGCCGCCGACTTCGTGCGATGCCGCCCACTGGCGTTCCTCCATTGGCCTCCCCCACGCCCACACAGGGTACGCGGGGGCGGCCAACGCGTCAAGTGGGCCGGTGCCCGACGGCGCGGGCCAGCCTCAATCGTCCTCCCCGGTGCCGGTCCAGAGCGAGTTGTCGCCGGTGCCGTCCACGAGCCAGGGCTTGTCCTGGCTGTAGCCGGCCTCGCGCATGGTGAGGGAGGCGGCGTGGCCGTCGGCGAAGGCGGCGTTGCCGCGCCCGCTGTGGCGGTTGTCCATCGGGGTCATCCCCCTTCCGCTCGTGGTGCCCCAGCGGGTGTGGCCGTGGAGGAGGCGCGGGGCGTCGAGGGTGTAGGCGTGGCAGTCCGTCAGGTCGGCGTTGCCAAAGGCGTCGGCCACGATGATCGTCCCGGCGGGGTCCTCGATGCAGGCGTGCGAGACGGGGTAGCGCCAGGAGGGCGAGATGCCGTCGCCCGCGACGTTGGGGAAGAATGGCCCGAACGTGCCCCAGTTGTAGCCGTAGGAGCCCTCGCGAAAGAAGTTGCGCGGGCCTTTGGTCTGGTTCTTGGACGCGCGGACCGTGGGGCAGATGAGGACGGCGTTGACGATTTCGTTGCCGTTGGACGCGGCGCTCTCGATGGCGTCGTTTTCAGTGAGGCGGCCGCCGAGGTGCTCGCGCAGGCCGAACGGCCAGCGCTGCTTGGCGCCGGCCGCCCAGCGGGTGGAGGGGTAGACGCCGTCCCACTGGACGGTGTACATCACGATGGCCTTTCCGATCTGGCCGAGATTGCTGTGGCATTTGGTGCGCTCGCCGAGGAGGCGCGCGCGGTGGACGGCAGGGAGGAGGGTTGCTCCCAGGATGGCGAGGATGGCGATGACGACGAGGAGCTCGGTTAGCGAGAGGCCCGCCGAGCGCGGGCCGCGGGGCGTGGCGGACATGCCGCACTCTCCTTTCAGGCGAAGGAAAGGACCGAAAGTGCAACTCCGCCCGCGCACGGGACGGCCGTGCTTGGGCCAACGTTGCGCCTTCACTGTGCGGCCCGAGTCCACACCGTAAGACGCCCCGCGCGGCGGCTCAGCCGCCGGCAAGCTCGTCGGTCAGCTTCTTGCGCATCACCTCCAATCTCTGGCACTTGAAGGCCCCCCTGGTGGCTTCGATGACGGCGATGGTTTCGCGGAGGAGCGAGCGGAGCTCCTTCAGGCGCGGGCACTCGGCCGCCAGCGGGCAGCGCGCGGGCGCCGGCGCCGTGGGGCCGGGCTCGCCCAGGAGCGTTCGCAGCACCGCGCGCTGATGGTCCAGCCGCTCCTGAAGCTCGCCCGCGAGCGCATCGAGGTAGGCGGCGGTCCCGCTCCGGCTCGCGCGCGCGGAGCGGCAGCTCGCACAGAGGCCAGAAGGCGGCGGATTCTCAGGACGGTTCTGCATCACGTTCGTAGGAACACCTGAGCATTCGTTTGCGCGTGTGGCAAAAAGAGAGGGTCATCGCGCCCGCACGTGGCGCACCCCTTCGGCGAAGAGGTTGCGGATGTGGTCGTCGTCGAGCGCATAGTAGGCCACCTTTCCCTCGCGGCGGTAGCGGACGAGGCTCTGGGCGCGGAGAAGGCGCAACTGGTGCGAGACCGCCGAGCCAGTGAGTCCCAACAGCTCGGCCAGCTCGCCCACGCAGAGCTCCTGGCGGCTGAGCGCCGCGATGATCCGCACGCGCGTCGGGTCGCTGAGCGCCTGAAACGTCTCGGCCAGCGCGTGAACCGTCCGCTCGTCGTGTGCCGGCCCGCTCGTCGCCAACGGCCCTGCTCCTTGAAACAAGTGCGCATATATTACACCATCGCCCGGCCTCTTGTCAAGCGCATTTTGCCGCCGAGAGGCGTCAGGTGTGGCATTCGCCTGGGGAAGTGGTATACTGCTGCCCCTGTGGGGAAAGGATGGAGTGAATGGCGACACAGGAACGCCGCCCCCGTCCCGCCCGGACCG
>VGYW01000665.1 GCA_016872875.1 Planctomycetota bacterium
GCCGCCGCCAAGACCGCCTGACCCCCTCGCGCCCGCCCCCACAGGCGGCCCGCCGAAAGGCGACACGGACACACACGGACTGACACGGACTGCCGCCTCTTATTCGTGGGAGGCCCCGCCCGTCCGTGTCTGTCCGTGTCTGTCCGTGTTTTCTCGTTCCCACGCTCCGCGTGGGAACGCACTCCCGGACGCTCCGCGTCCCGACCCAGCGACGCAGAGCGTCGCACCCGGGCGCTCCCACGCAGAGCGTGGGAGCGAGAGAGCCGCAGGGCCGCTTCGCCCACCTCTTCAAGCCCGGCCCTGGCGAGGCCATCATCGCCGAGCTTCAGGCCGAGGTAGACCGCAAGTGGGCCGAGCTCCTCGAGCGCGAGGCCGCCAGCAAGGCCAAGGCCGAGGCTGCCGCCGCCAAGACCGCCTGACCCCCTCGCGCCCGCCCCCACAGGCGGCCCGCCGAAAGGCGACACGGACACACACGGACTGACACGGACTGCCGCCTCTTATTCGTGGGAGGCCCCGCCCGTCCGTGTCTGTCCGTGTCTGTCCGTGTTTTCTCGTTCCCACGCTCCGCGTGGGAACGCACTCCCGGACGCTCCGCGTCCCGACCCAGCGACGCAGAGCGTCGCACCCGTGCGCTCCCACGCAGAGCGTGGGAGCGAGAGAGGGCCGTTTCGCCCACCTCTTCAAGCCCGGCCCTGGCGAGGCCATCATCGCCGAGCTTCAGGCCGAGGTGGACCGCAAGTGGGCCGAGCTCCTCGAGCGCGAGGCCGCCAGCAAGGCCAAAGCCGCTCCGGCCACCCAGGCCGTCCGAGGAACCTAACCTCTCCCCTGGGGAGAGGTCGCCCGCCCCGGGCGGGCGGGTGAGGGTGTTTTCCGTTCTGCCCTCGGCCACTCAAGCACCCTCACCCCAACCCTCTCCCCGAGGGAGAGGGGGGATGGCTTTGCTCTTGCCCAACGCGCAAGCGCGCAAGCGAGGGGGAGGGAGTCGGCTCAGATTTCGGTCCAGGCCCCGGGGACCGGGGCGGGGTAGCGCCCCTGGTCGTCGGCCTTGACGGGGGCCGGGCTGGACTCGGTGAGGGCGTCAATGTCGGCACAGAACTGGAACTTGGAGGCCAGGGCCTCGTCCCAGGTGATGATCTTGCCTGAGTGGACTGCGGCTCGGCCCATGATGCTGGCGAGCTGGGAGAAGGCGGCACGGCGGGCCTCGTTCATCGGCTTGTCCTTGCGGATGGCCTCCATCAGGACGTTCCACTGGGCCTGGTGGGGGCCGTGCGGCTCCCTGCCCGCCCGCCAGGCGATGTTGTCGGGCGCCATCCGCTGGTCTTTGTAGGTGTGGACGGTTGGGGCGTGGACGTTGCCTGAGAACTGCGCGCCGCACTTGGTGCCGTGGACGTATGTGGCGAAGTCGTTGTGGCAGCCGTTGATGTAGCGGGCGACGACGTCGGACTTGGTGCCGTCGGCGAAGGTGTACTCGATGGCGTAGCTGTCGAGGTTCTGGCCGCAGTCGGTGCTGCCGGCGGCGCGGCCGCCGATGCCGTGGGCGGCGACGGGCCAGGCGTCCTTTATCCAGCACACCTCGTCTATCTGGTGGATGGTCAGCTCGTCGAAGAGGCTCCCCGAGGCCCAGAGGAAGTCGGTGCGGCGGGCGACCTGCCAGAGGAGCTCGTTCTGGTCGGCGGGGCGCTTGCCGAGGCGTCCGCCGCCGTGCATGCGGTAGGCCCGGCTGAGGATGATCTGGCCGAGCGCGCCGTCGCGGATTTTCTGGATGAGCTCCTGGCGGGCGGCCGAGTGGCGGCACATGACGCCGCAGGCGATCTTCAGGTTCTTCTTCTCCGCGGCCTCGCCCGCCTTGATCATCCGCCGAACCGCCGGCGGGTCCACCGCGAATGGCTTCTCCATGAAGACGTGGACGCCCTTTGCCACCGCGTAGTCGAGCTGGGAGACGCGCCAGGCCGTGTAGCCGGTCAGGAGCGCGATGTCGCCGGGGCGCAGGCAGTCAATCGCCTTCTTGTAGGCGTCGAAGCCCGCGAAACGCCGCTCGGCCGGCGCGTCCACCCTCTCGGTGTGCTGCTTGCTGAAGTGGTTGTAGCAGCCATCGAGGCGGTTCTTGAAGATGTCGGCCATCGCGTAGAGCTTGACCGGCCCGCCTGGTGCGTTGAAGGCGTTGACGGCGGCCCCGCCGCCGCGTCCGCCGCAGCCGATGAGGGCCAGGCGGAGCGTGTTGTCCGCGCCCGCATGCACTGTCGGCAGCGCCACGCCCGCGAGCGCCGAGCCCGCCGCCACAGCCCCGCCCCAGCGGAGCACGTCCCGACGCGATGCCTTGCCGCTCGACCGCGAGTCCTGTCCCATCGTCCTTCTCCTTTGCCTGCCAGACCCTCGGGCAATCGCCACGGCACCATTATCGCATTCCCCCGCGGCCAGTCAAGGGGCTTGCGCGCACGCCAGCCCCTTCGTTGACCCCATCTGCGAGTCTCAGCGAGGATGAATGGATGAATGGATGGGTGGATGGGTGTCAGACAATCATCCATTCATCCAGCCATCCAATCATCCTCTGTGGTTGCGCCAACGGCCGCGGTACGAGACAGCGCGGCTTGACAGCGGCGGGGCGGGCGAGTATCGTCATGCTGTTTCGCGGCCGCACGGGGCCGCTCACCAGGGAAACGTGCTGAAGGGGCAATCAATGGCGGATGAACCGCTCATCGCGGTGTTCATAGACTTCGAGAACCTGGCCATCGGCGTGCGCGATATGAACAAGGGGCCGTTCCAGATTGACCTAGTGCTGCGCCGCCTCCTGGAGAAGGGGCGCGTCGTCTTCAAGCGCGCCTACTCCGACTGGAAGCACTACCGCGACGCCGTGTCCGACCTCCACCGCCACGGGGTCGAGATGGTGGACATCCCGTCCACCCGCGCCAGCGGCAAGAACAGCGCCGACATCCGCATGGTCACTGACGCGATAGACATGTGCTACTCGAAGGCCCACATAGACACGTTCGCCCTGGTGTCGGGCGACAGCGATTTCTCGCCGCTGGCCGCAAAGCTCAAGGAGAACAACAAGCGCGTCATCGGCTGCGGAGTGAAGAGCTCCACCTCCGACCTGCTGATGGAGAGCTGCGACGAGTTCATCCTCTACGACGACCTCATCCGCGCGGCCCAGAAGGCGCACGCCCCCAGGAAGCAGCAGCAACGCAAGGAACCCAAGAAGCAGGAAGCCTTCGACCGCGTCCTCGAAATCGTCACCTCTCTCGCCCTCGACCACGACGTCATCTGGGGCTCGATGGTCAAGCAGGCCATCAAACGCGTCTACCCAGGCTTCAACGAGGACTACCACGGCTACTCCTCCTTCACCAAGCTCCTCGAGGACATGCAGAAGGAGGGCCTCCTCGAGCTCCGCGAGGACCGCCCGGGCAACTACTCCGTCCGCGTCAAGGCCGAGGCCTCTTGAGCCGCCAGGCCCAAACAGGGTGCGGGCCGGGATTGCAGGTGGATGGGTTCTCTCTGGAGCCTGAAAGGCTCGCATGGTAAAGCCCAGGGCAACGCCCTGGGTCGAGAGACATCTATGGGCAAGCCCTGAAAGGGCGAGATAGAGCGCCGCTATGTCGCCCTTTCAGGGCTGCGCCTGGGGTCGCCACGTTCCCAGGGCGTTGCCCTGATCTTTGCCCACATCTTCTGGGGGCTGGGGTTTAGCCCCCGAAT
>VGYW01000666.1 GCA_016872875.1 Planctomycetota bacterium
GTTTACCACCAAAACCCAGTAAAGTCAAACGACGCGTTACGCCGGGCACACGTCATCTCCCATGGTCTGCGCGCCACAGAAACACCCGAGAGGCGCGAACGGGCGCACCCTATAAGTTGGGGCTGACTTCCGTGCGAGCCCCAACATGTTGCAACTCGTCGGCATTGTCAGATTCCGAGCGGTTTGTGGGGGGGTTGGGTGGGACAGGTGTTGCTATGAAAAGGGCTTCTCCGCACAATGAGCGTGTAATCCCCGTGGCTCGTGGCCCCGGACGCCCAGGAGTGAGGAGAAGCCGATGGTGTATTTTAGGACGCCGTGGGAAGTTGTCAATGGGATGTGGTCGGCCCGCCAGCGGGGGCACGGGTGGGTGAGCACGTACTTGCGGCAGGTTGGTGTGCCGCGCTCGACGGGGTATCGCTGGGAGGGGGAACTGCGTTGGCTGGCGGAGTTCGGGGCTGGGGAGCTTGAGCGTGTTCGTGCGGAGTGTGTGCGTCTTCGTGCGGAGGTGGCCTGCGGTGAGGCGGAGCGGTCGGTGGAGGCTTCGGCGAGCCGTGCGCGTGAGCGGGCTCTGATCCTGGAGGCGGCGGTGCTGGGGACGAGCGACACGGAGATCGCTCGCCTGGTGTGGACGGCGCTGGGGCGGGCGGTGTCGCACGAGACGGTCAACGCGGTGATCGCCGAGGCAAGCCGGCGTGCCCCCGAGGTGTTCGCTCGGCACTTCGCGGGCGTGGGGCGGGTGGGTGCGGCGGACGAGATTTTTCTGGGCCGCACGCCGCTGTTGCTGGTGGTGGAGCCGGGGAGCTTGCTGGTGAGCGGGCTGGGGCTGGGCGACCGGCGCACGGCGGCGGAGTGGGAGCCTGTGTTCGCCACGATGGAGGACCTGGAGCGGTGTGCGTGCGACGGGGGCACCGGGGTGAACGCTGCGGCCCGGGCGGCGGGGCTGGACGTTCAAGGCGACCTCTTCCACGGGCTGCGGGACGCGGAGGCGTGGCTGAGTCGCTTCACGGCCACGTGCGACAAACGCCTCGCCGTCGAGGAGAACGCCCGTGCCGTGCTGAAGGCGGCGACCGAGAGGAAGCAGAGGCAGGATGCGGCGAGCCGCCACCAGCGCACCGTGGCCGAGGCCGACGCGGCCCTGGCCGAGTGGGTCCGCCTGAGCGACCTTTGGACCCAGGCCCGCGGCGCCTTCGACCTCGTGACGCCCGAGGGCCGGCTCAACACGCCCGCGTCCGCACAAGCCACGTTGCGCACGGCCCTGGCCGCGATGGAGCGCACGCCGGAGGGCCTCAGCCTCTCTGGCAAGCTCAAGCCCGTCAAGGACCCACGCTTCTTCGCCCATCTGCGCACACTCGAACGGGACCTCAGCCGGCTGGGCCTCGACCAGGTCGGCCCCGAGCGCGAGGCCGCGCTCGGGCGCCTCGTCGCCGAGACCGTCGCTTGGCGCCGCCGCGACAAGGACCCCGTGTCCTTCCTGCGCGCCGCCTCGACCGGAAGCCTGGCCGATGAGACCGAACTCGCCGTCATCGAGGCCGTGGACCGTGCCGTCCGCTCCTCGTCGTCGGTCGAGTGCGTCAACTCGCGCATACGGCTCGTCCAGGTCGCCCGCAAGCGCCTGGGGGAGGACTTCCTCTACCTCCTGGCGGTGTACCACAACATGCACAGCTTTGGCCGGGGCAGCGTCCGTGAGGGCAACACTCCGGCCGAACTGGCGGGCATCGTGCTGCCCACCAGCGACTGGATTGAACTCCTCGACTACGACGCCGACGAAGCGTGTGCGGTGAGGGACCCCGAGGCGGCCCCCTCGGCCCCTGCTCCGCCCGCTGACCGAGCAAAGACCGCCGCCTGACACAGCCGGTTGTGCCCGCTCAACCCACGGCCACAACATACCGTAAGTCTAGACCCTGCAAGGACTTGACTCATTCCATGGCCCTGTAAGTCTGACAATCCCAACTCGTCCAACTCGTCCAAGTCGGCAGGCTCATGGGGGCGAGGCCCCCTGAAGCCCCACCGCTTGTGGCCAGGTCTGGAACAGGCCACAACCCGTTGACCCAACTCGTCCAAGTCGTCCAAGTCGGCAGGGTCATGGGGCGACCTCATGCCCCCCGCACGGCCGCACGCCACCGGGCTCTCACGCCCGATGCGGGCAGCGAAAGTGAAAAAACAGATTTGACACCGGTCTCCCGGTCTCCAACGCAACCGCCTCCGGTCGGGCAATCTTGGCTTGACAAACGCTCCCCCCGCGCATATCATCGCGTGGGGAGCCGAAGGGAGGCGCGGTTTTGACGGGAAAGAGCAACCGTCGAAGGGGGCTTCCCAACGCAGGATTAGGGGGGCGCTTCGATGCGACAAGGGCAGGCAATGTGTTGCCTTTGGTGTCGTTGTGGCATCCGCAGCGTGTTCCTGGCGCCGCTGTGGGCCGCCTGGTCGGTGGCGATGGCCGCGGATGTCCCAGGCCTCGTCGGCGCCTTCCAGAGGGCGGCAGACAAGCGGGGCGCCGCACTCGACATTTTCCGCAACTACAAGGACTACAAGCACCTCGTGGCTGAGGGAAAGGTGCCGCCCGCCGTCGCCCGCGCCGTGGACGAGGAGCTGGTCAAGATGACGCGCGAGGCCTGGCGCGACGTGTCGGTGCGCCACGGCTCAGGGCTGAGCCACATCGTGCCCGTCGGCACCCTCGGAAGCCGCTTCACCAACCCGAGCTACATCCCTGGGAAGAGCGACAAGGATTTCATCCCCCAGGGCCCGAGCGCGCGCCAGGCGGCCGACGACTTCACCCGCACCTTCGAGAAGAAGTTCGGCGTCCCAGCCTCGAGCGTGCACGTGAATGCATTGGACCCGACAAACATCAAGGGCTGGCCCGACCGTGTGGCGGCGGCGGGGAACTTTGAGAAGTATAACACCCGCGGCGGCACCCGCTGGCTCGAAAGCCAGCTCCACCAACAGAGGCCAAACCTCTGGACGTTCGATCCACGGAGCGGGGGGGAGGTCGTCGAGAAGCCCTTCGCCCAGGTCGTCCGCACCCCTCCTCCCCGGCTCACCGGCGCGGATGCAGCGGGCTTCTTCAGCGACAACATGAAGTTCCGCCAACACCTGGCCGAGGAGTTCGCAGGCGACCCCCGCATGGCGGTGTTCAAGCAGTCGAAGTACGACCTGCGCAACGCCGAGGCATTCCGGCTCGCGGGGGGGAGCCTCTCGGAGGCCGACCAGCAGCTCCTCCGCACCGCCGAGATGCTGCGCCAGGGGAAGATTGACGGCGGCATCGTGGGCTTCATGAACGCCCGCGGCCTCGCCAGCTACGACGAGGCGGTCCGCGCCTACAAGGAGGCCATGGAGGGCCTCACCGAGCGCATGGCCGGCCACATCGTCCAGAATCACGTCTCACTCATCAAACAAGGGAGGATGGGCGCGCAACTGGCGAACGAGCTTGCCGCCAGCATCGCCAACCTGCCGCCGAAGTACGCAGATGGCGTCAGGGACGCGGTGGTGAAGGGCCTGGGGAAAGCGGAGTGGAACGAGATCGAGAAGGTGGCCAACGGCTTCAAGTCGCGGCTCGCCGCCGCCCGCTTCGGCACCGATTACTTCAACGAGATGGCGACGAAGCACTTCGGGAAGAGCTACGACCAGTTGACCGATGCCGAGCGCGCGCTCCTCCACGGCGCGGCGGAGGAGGCCGAGGGCTTCGCCAGC
>VGYW01000667.1 GCA_016872875.1 Planctomycetota bacterium
GCCGGTGGCCGAATGCGATAAATCCCAGGGGGTCTGGGGGACTGGTCCCCCAGAGGCGAGTTCGCCTTTGCGTTCCCGCGGCGCGGAGAGCGTCGCCCGGGGAGGCTCAAGAACTTGGGACGTTCCCGAATAATTTGTAATTAATTGTAACGAGATTCGGGCTTCGGGCCGATCGGCAGTTGGCCTCAGCCCTCTTGAGTTCTTGTTTTGTTTCTTTTCCGAGAAAATACAAAAATGGAAAACGACGCCTGGCGCGAGCACCACGGTCAGCCGCCCGGGCGATGAGGGCTGCAACGCTTGGGCAGTTGAGGTGGGGAGACGAGAGGGGTATAATTGGGTGTGCCCTTATTAGGAGCGATGGTATGGCGGCTGTGAAGGATGTTGCGAAGCAGGTGATCGACTCGCTCCCGGCTGGAGCGACCATGGACGATATCATGCACGCGCTTTACATCAGGGCGAAGTGCGAGCGCGCCGACCGCCAGATAGAGGAGGGCAGAGGATGGCCGCGCAATCGGCTATCTTGCGGGTCTTGCCCGAGAGGAGCATGCCGTCGGTGAGGAGGGCCACCTGCGCGCCGAAGAGCGCGGGCACCAGGACACGGCCTGAAGGCCGCACTACAAACCTCACTCCCGTTCGGGCCCTATGGTGTTGCACATCCACTCGCCGCGCGGTAGAATCAGATTGGGTGCGATGGGTTCTTCTTTCGACCCCACCACCAAAGGAGAACGGCCATGGGGCGCGTCTTCGGGAAAATTCAGGTGAATGGCAAGAGGTTCAGGACGCTCTTCGACTCGGGAGCAACGAATAGCTACATCAGGGCCGGGGCGACCAAGGGGCTTCTGACGAGGCCCCTGCCCGTGCCGCGTCCCACGGGCATTGGCGGCAAGACCCACCAGATCACGGAGCTGTGCGTCCTGATGGGGACCCTTGAGGGGAAGCCGATCGAGGTTACGGCCTACGTGCTGGACGAGATCGGCCGGGACGCCCAGGGGCGGCGGATCGACCTCCTCTTCGGCGCGCTCGCCATGCAGGCATGGAACATCATCATTGTGCCCAAGGAAGAGCGCCTCGACCTGAGCCACTATCCCAAGGAGTTCATCGAGTTTCCAGAGGCGCCGGCAGCGGGAATATCGAATGTCGAACGTCGAATGTTGAATGATGAATGAACCCAAGAACGGAGACCGTTCCCGTTGGTTCGGCATCTGGCATTCGACATTCATCATTCGGCATTCATTATTCGACATTCAGCCTGTTTGGTTGCGGCCGCGCCTACTCTGGCGCTCGCAGCCCTGTGGCCGAGACTTCTCTTCTCTCCTCATTCCTCTGTCCCCATTCCCTTGTCCTTCCTCTCGCGCCCGAGAAGCAAAGCGGCCTGGCGCCGCGGGGCAGCGCCAGGCCGTTTGTGACAGGACGGGATGGGCTCAACTGAGCGCAATGTCCTTGTAGCCGTAGCCGGCCTTCTTGAGGATGGCCGCGCAGTCGGCCATCTTGTGGGTCTTGCCCGAGAGGAGCATGCCGTCGGTGAGGAGGGCCACCTGCGCGCCGAAGAGCGCGGGCACGTGGTTCTCGCTGGCCTGCCCGGTGATGAGCCGGACGAAGTTCGCGGGCGGGTTCGGCGGATAGTCGGCCGGCAGCTTCGCCTCGATCTTGATCGTAGGCTGGCCGTCGCGGGCCAGGGTGACAAGGCCGTCGGCCGTGGACATGGAAATCATGCCCTTGTCGCCGAGGATGCGGACGTCGTCGGTGAAGCCCTTGATGTAGTCGCCGATGATGATCAGGCGGCCCGCCGCACCGTTTGAGAGGACGACGTTGAAGGAGCCATTGGTCTCCACCTTGGCCTTCTCGCCGCGGTAGAACATGTCCCACGCCCCCTCCACGCTCTTGGGGAGCAGGCCGGTCATGTAGAGCAGGATGTCCTGGTAGTGCGAGCCCGAGTCGTTGAGCTGGCCGCCGCCGGAGAACTTCGGGTCGCCGCGCCAGCCGATGCGCGGGCTGGGCCAGTCCTGGGCCATGTAGACGTAGAAGCTCTTGACCTCGCCGATTTCGCCCTTGCGGATGAGGTCGCGGGCCGTGACGTACTTCGCCTCGAAGTGCCGCTGGTAGGTGATCATGTAGGCGAGTTTCTTCCTCGCGGCGAGCTTGGCCGACGCGATGGCGTTCCCCACCCCGCACACCATCGGCTTCTCGATCAGCACGTGGAGGCCGCGCTCAAGGGCGTACATCGCGTGAGGAAAGTGCAGCGTGTGGGGCGAGAAGACGCCCACCGCGTCGAGCTCGCACGTGTCAATCATCTTGCGGTAGCCGTTCGGGCCGAGGAAGCGCTGGACCTTATGGCCCACATCGGCCTCCAGCTTGTCCAGGCAATCGGGGTTGGTATCGGCGGCCGCGACGATCTGCGTGGCGGGCTCCTTGATGAGCTCGCGGACGCGCCAGCGCCCGGCGCCGCCTGGGCCGATGATCCCGAACCGCACGGTGTTCAGCTTCGCCACGATTCACTCCTTGCACACTGGGAGAGCAACAGCGGCCGGCGCGCATTGCCCGGCCCGGCTGGTGCAAGGATACTGAAAACCACTTCTGTGTCAACCCGGACTTCGCCCGTAATGCCTCAGTCACGGGTGGCGGCGATGTAGCGGCAAGCGTCCCGCTTGCCGACCGAGGGCTGTCCGTCCAGTTCCACAAGCGAGACGTTTGTGGCTACATTGAGCGGGAATCGTGGCGAGTCATATAGGCCGTCGCAGGCCGAGGAATGCAGGAAAGCAGGAAAAGAAAGCCAGCGGGACCAACACTGTCCAGCGCATGCACCCCCCTCACAGCCCCTCTTCTCCTGCCTTCCTGCATTCCTCATAGCTCTTCTTCACAGATCCTCCTTTCCTGCCTTCCTGCATTCCTTATAGCCCTTCTTCTCCCGCGCCAGGTCCACCATGCGCCCATTCTTGATCACCCACACCGGCGTGCCCGTCTCAAGTCCCAGCTCCAGCGCGCGCCGTGCCGCGCGGCGAAGGGCCTTGAGCGAGCCCAGAATGTCCGTGTCCCTTACCCCTTGCAGCTTGCTGTTCACCACTTCTCTCCTGCCGCGATCGGGCGCGGCGCAGGCCCGGAGTTGTCATACAGCGCCCAACTGTTCACCAGCGGGCGGTAAACCTCGTTGAACTGCCGCAGGCCCGCGTCGAAGCGGCGCCGCACGACGCCCTCAGGGACATCGTGGCCTCCTTGCGCCACGCGCGCCGCGACTCGCGCCAGCGCCACCTCCACGGACGGCAGGCTCAGGAAGATGAGCTTCACGTGATAGCCCGCGGCGCGCCAGGCGGGGATGAGCCGGGCATACATCCGGCTGCTCAGCGTCGTCTCGAACGCGAAGCTCTCGCCCCGCCGGACCCGGCGGTGAATCTCCTCAAGCATCAGCCGTCCCGCCCGCAGCACCGCCCGCTCGGGCTCGAACGGCGAAAGCCCCGCGGCAATGAGGTCCACATTGATGAAGTCGGGACACCCCGCCTCCTTCGGCAGGAACTCGCGCGCGAACGTCGTCTTACCCGCCCCATTCGGCCCCGCGATGATCACGATCTTCTTCTCGCTGCTCATGCCCTCATTCTACACAACCGCGAGCCTTTCTCAACCCCCGAACCCCGAAACCGGAAGAGTCTCACGCAGAGCACGCAGAGGGGCCGAAGAGAGCCAGCA
>VGYW01000668.1 GCA_016872875.1 Planctomycetota bacterium
ATTTATCGCATTCGGCCACCGGCACGTCTCCTGGAGGCCAGCGCGGCCATTTTCCTGTTGGGGTGCCGGCGGCCCGAAAGCGGAAAATCCTGGGGGTTCGGGGGCAAAGCCCCCGACGCACCGGCCGCAGGCACACCCACGATCTCAAGGACTTGGGACGCTGTCCTTTTTTTGTCTTGCGCTCGGCGATTGTTGTCGTATAATGTTCCACGTGCAACCGCGGGTGTTCGGCGTGCTCCGCCGCGCCCACGGTTCCCAAGGCCCCTCTGCCGGGTGGTGCCGAGAAGCCATGAAGGCAATCGCCATAGCGAATCAGAAGGGAGGCGTGGGCAAGACGACCACGGCCATGAACCTGGCGGCCTGCATCGCTCTGTCCGGCCGCAAGACACTGCTGATCGATCTTGACCCTCAGGGGAATGCTACGAGCGGGTTGGGACAGCAACGCCCCCGCACGGGGGGGGCCTACGACGTCTTGTTTGCTCCCGACCGCGCTCCGGGCATGGTCGGCGTCACCAGTGTGCCCGAGCTCTCCTTGTGCCCCGCCAGCAGGCAACTCGGAACCGCCGAGGTGGAACTCGGCCAACAGCGCGACAGCGCGCTCCGCCTGCGCAAGGCGCTCGAATCCCTGAGGCAAGCATTTCAGTACATCATCGTTGATTGCCCCCCTTCGCTCGGCATCCTCCCAGTCAACGCGCTCGCCGCTGCCGACGCTGTCCTCATTCCCATCCAGTGCGAATACTACGCGATGGAGGGCCTCGCACAGATGCTCGAGCTCTTCCAGCAGGTGCGCGACCGCCACAACAGCGCGCTCAGAATCACCGGCATCCTCTTCACCATGTACGAGCGCGGTCTGCCCTACGCCGACGAGGTGGCCGCCGAGGTCCGCTACCACTGCGCAGGCCAGGTCTACAACTGCTCGATCCCACGCGACCCCCTCCTCAGCGAGGCCCCATCCCACGGCAAGCCGATCGTGGACTACGCCCCACGCTCCGTCGGAGCCTGGAGCTACGCCGCCCTCACAAAGGAGCTCCTCTCCCATGAAGAGTAGCCATCTCGGCCGTGGCCTCGAGTCCCTCCTCGCACCCCCCGCCGAACCCCAACAGCCACAGTCCCAGACTCTCGAAATCCCCGTCGCCCAGGTCCGCCCCAACCCCAGCCAGCCACGCCAGGCATTCGACGAGGAGGCCCTGGCCGAGCTCGCCGACTCCATCACGCGCAACGGCATTCTCCAACCAATAATAGTCCGCGCCCAAGGCGAGGGCTACGAACTCATCGCGGGCGAACGCCGCTGGCGCGCCGCAATCCGAGCCGGCCTTCCCACAATCCCCGCCATCGTCCGCCAGGCAACCGAAAACCAGAGCCTCGAGCTCGCTCTCATCGAGAACATCCACCGCCAGGACCTCAACCCCATCGAGCAGGCGCACGCCTACAAGGAGTTCATCGAGCGCCTCGCCCTCACACAGGAGGAGGCCGCCGCGCGCCTCGGCAAGAAACGCCCCTCAGTAGCTAACATCTTGCGGTTGCTAGACTTACCGCAACAGATTCAGGACGCTGTTTCACGTGGAACACTCACCATGGGCCACGCCCGCGCCCTCCTCGCCCTTCCGGACCGCGTCGAACAACTCCGCCTCGCCGCCCGGGTCGAACGCGACGACCTCTCCGTCCGCCAGACCGAGCAACTGGTGAACGACCGCCTCCGCCGCACCCGCCCACCCACCGCGCAAGAGCACCCCAAGGCCACCCACATCGCAGACCTCGAGGCCAAACTCCGCGAAGCACTAGCCACAAGAGTCACCATCCTCACCCACATCCACGACCAAGCCGGCCGCATCGTCATCGACTTCTTCACCAGCGACGACTTCCAGCGCATCCTCGAGCGCCTCCTCGCCCAGAGCCCCCCAGCTTCGCCCCACCCCGCCTGACACCCCCCGCACCCCCTCACCCAACCCCATCCCCGCCCCGCGCTGCCGCGCTCCTCCCCTCCCCGCGCCCACCGACCGGCCCGCGAGGGCGAAGCACCATCCCCACCCACCACTTGCCGCGCCTAGCCTCCATCTCTCACCAGTTCCTGGTGAAAACCGCAGGAGCCCCGAAATCTGAAGCTCGAAGTCCGAAACAGGCTCAAAGCACGAAATCCCAGTGGCCGAAACAGGAAGGACAGTGTGTGCCGGGCCCCTTGAGGCTGTCGCTTGGAGAATCGGCGCCTTGAGCCTCCATATTGTTTCGGATTTGGGATCTCGGATTTCCCGCACTTTGTGAGAAACGCGCGCAAGCCCGCGTTTCTCGGCAGCCCGCGATGTCCCGAAGGGACGAAAGGATTCTGCCGGCGGCGTGGGGCGGCGGCTCGCGGGCGAGAACCTGCCAGCCCCGATGCGAGGGCAGCGCACAGGGCGTTCCTTTCGCCCCGGTGGGCCTGCCTGCCGGCAGGCAGCACTGCGCCCCCTGGCGCCCCTCTCCGGCGGCCTACGTCCCCGGCGAAGTCCCTTCCGCTCCCCTCGGGGCCGGGCCTCCGCGCGAGACACGAGCTAGCCACACCCCCGCCAACCACCACCTCGCGGGGGAATGGCGTGAGGGTAGGGGCATCATCACCCGCGCGCCCTGAGGAGAAGACCGCCTAAAGGCCGAACTACCAACAGGTTGCGGCCTAGTTTGTAGTTCGGCCTCCGCGCGGAAGGGCCTTATCCTCACGCCACTCCCACCTCCGGGAGGCAGTGCCGCCGAAGAGGCCTGCGCCACCGCCCCGAGTCCCCATCCTCCTCCCCAACACGGCTCCTGAAGGGGAGTCACTCACACCCGGAAGGCGCGGCGGTCCCGCACATCTGTTCACAGGCCCGGCCAACAGCGCGTCGAAGGGGACCCGGGGCGCATAGGGAACTCGACGACCGGCCGTGGTTGGTCATGGGCATCGCCAACACTGCCTCCGAAAGGAGCGGAAGCACCCAGGAGCCCCCCCACACGCTTGCCACATGCCCTCGCCCGGCTCGCCCAGACGGCCCCTGACGGCCGGGAGGCCCCCGGGGACCGCGACGGTCCGGCACCTCTGTTCGCATGCCCGGCCAACACCGCCGCCGAAGGGGGGGAGGGCAGCAGGGAAGCTGGACGGTCCAGCACATCTGTTCGCAGGCCCGGCCAACACCGCCGCCGAAGGGGGGGAGGGCACCAGGGAAGCTCGACGGTCCAGCACATCTGTTCACAGGCCCGGCTAACGGCGCGTCGAAGGGGACCCGGGGCACACAGGGAACTCGACGACCGGCCGTGGTTGGTCATGGGCATCGCCAACACTGCCTGCGAAAGGAGCGGAAGCACCCAGGAGCCCCCCCGACACGCTCGCCACATGCCCTCGCCCGGCTCGCCCAGACGGCCCCTGACGGCCGGGAGGCACCCGGGGACCGCGACGGTCCGGCACCTCTGTTCGCAGGCCCGGCCAACACCGCCGCCGAAGGGGGGAAGGGCAGCAGGGAAGCTGGACGGTCCAGCACATCTGTTCACAGGCCCGGCCAACACCGCCGCCGAAGGGGGGGAGGGCACCAGGGAAGCTGGACGGTCCAGCACATCTGTTCACAGGCCCGGCCAACAGCGCGTCGAAGGGGACCCGGGGCGCATAGGGAACTCGACGACCGGCCGTGGTTGGTCATGGGCATCGCCAACACTGCCTCCGAAAGGAGCGGAAGCACC
>VGYW01000669.1 GCA_016872875.1 Planctomycetota bacterium
GGACCTATTCGCCCTGGTCACCGTCGACGTCGGCGAGCCGGAGTTGGGCGACAGCGGGCACGTACCTAGTTAGGGCTGAGGCGCGTTGTGGGACCGACACGAGCATCGTGTCGGGGCCTTCCGCGGCCCTGACTGTCACCTTCACCGCGCCGGGCGGCGGACCACCCATAGTTAGCATTGAGGCGATTGACAGCGAGGCCGCCGAAACAGCACCCGGGACGCCCCCGAATACAGGCACATTGCGGATCAGCCGAACCGGCCTGGCGCCCCTCACCGTTGCGTTCACCCGCGAAGGCATAGCGAAGTTCGGAACCAAGGGTGACTATACGATGACCGTGGGTTGGTTGGCTCTGACTACCACCTCAGTGGTCGTCCCACTGGGCCAGCCTTATGTCGATATCATCGTTTCGCCCGTCTACGACAACACGTACGAGCAGGTAGAGACTGTGCAGGTCGCGCTCAAGAGCAGCAGTAGCTATCAGCTCGATCCTTCGCCCGCCAAGCGCGTGGCCACGGTTTACATTCTCAGGCAACCGTTAGTCGAGCTCAAAGCACCCTGGAGCGGCGAGGCCACGATAGCCCAGGGCAACAACTCCAACTTCAGCCACAAGCTCAACAGGGAGCTCGGCTTTGAGAACTTCTATGCGCTGGACATCGCCGTGGACAGCGGCACAGAGGTCCTCGCTCCGCTGAAGGGAACCGTTGGCGACGCTATCGCCTGGGATCAAAAGGGGTCAGGTGGCAATATGCTATGGATCAAGCACGACACCCCTGCGGGGCAAATCGTGACCTTCTACGCGCATCTCCAGCAGTTCAAAGTCAAGAAGGGCGACCCGGTCGAGCAGGGGCAGGTGATCGCGTTGAGCGGAGACACTGGCGTGTGGAACGGGAAGCGCGTGGCTCCTCATCTGCATTTCCACATCTGGGGCGGAAGTGGGAAGATGGGAAACAGCACGAGCCCCATCTACGCCCTAGTTCTTAGCGGTCCGGGAGACAACGGACAATTCAGACCCTATTCCTCACCTGTGCTAGACACAAGCAAGGCTGACCAGTTCGGAGTTGTTCCGAGTTCGGGGATTCTCACCGACGGGGACCTTGCGCACGAGAAAGTCGCGAACAAGGCGTTCGGGTCCAACAATGTGCGCATCCCGCCCATAAGGTGAGGATATCGGTCTCATATACTGACTGTGCCTGGCGCTCTGGCCTGCGCATGCCGCGTCCCGCGTGAACAAGAGCAGAGCGCACTTGGCTCCGCTTCACGGGCGACGCGGGACGCGGCACGGGTGAAGCATCGGCGAGGCAAGAGGGTGAGCGAGAGAAGACTTCTGGCTCCCGAAGTGTCGCTTCTTTCAGGCGCCTTCTTCTTCATCTTCCTGGGACCAGGGGCGCTCCAGCAGCATCTCGACCGGGTGCTCGGGGACAAGCGGTTCGCCATCCTGGCCGTGGTCTACCTGTCGTTCGCCTTCTGGCGGGTGTTTGTGGGGGTGACGCTCGCCGCGCTGGGCAGCTTCTGGTCGGAGGTGCTGGGGGCGGCGACCTATCTGGGCTTCGTGGCAGCTCTGTGGCTCTCGACGGGCTGGGCACCGGCGCTGGCGGGGGCGATGGTGTGGGGGTGGGGCGCGGCGTCGCTCTGGATCACGAGCCAGGCGCAACTCCTCGACGCCACGGAGCGGCACGGGGCTTCGAGCGGCTTCTTCTACGCGGCGCTCAGCGCTGGCCAAGCGCTTGGAGTTGCGATTCTGGGAGCCGTCGCAACCTACGAGCCTGTGCTGCCGACCTCGATTCCGTGGAAGCACATGTTCCTGCTGACCGCGATGTTGCTCGGCCTGCCAGGGCTTGTGCTCATCTGCTTCACACCAAGAACGCGGGTCGAGCGCGAGAGGTTCTCGCTCCGGGCCTTCTGGCGGGTGGCGAGCCAGCGGTCCGTCGTGCTCGTGGGCGTCATCCTCCTCTGCTCGTCGCTGTCGTACGGCATTCTGCTGGGGGTGTTCAGCGAGATCTCAAGGGCGGCCACGGGCAGCCAGTGGCCGGCCGTGGCCTTCTACGTCGCGCGGGTGGCGCTCTGCTTCCCGGTGGGCGCGTTGGGCGACGCGCTGGGCCAGGGGCGGGTGCTGAAGCTCAGCTTCCTCCTCGCCGCGGCGGGCATCCTCGTCGCCGCCTTGTGGCGGGGCAGCCCTGGCCTTTCGCTCGCGTTGTGCGCCGGCGCGATGGCCACGCAGAACACCCTGGCCCAATCGGGCGCGATGGCCTTGATGGGCCAGGTGGCCCCCAGCGGGAGCCGCCACCTCGCCCTCGGCGCCGCCTTCGTCTGGCGCGACGTGGGGATAATCCTCCCGCTCTTCGTTGCCGGCGCTCTCAGGGGCGCGCTGCCTGACGCCGCGGCAACCGCGGCCTTCCGCTACGCCCTGTTCGCCTTCGCCACAATCTTCGTGGCCTGTGCCTTCGTGTGCGATGCGCTGCGGGTCAGGGCGCGGGCTTGAGGCGCTGCATCTCGATGCTGCGGACCGCGCCCTCGGTGCTCCAGGAGAAGAAGCCGACAGGCTTGTGCGGCTTCAGCTCGTCGTAGATGCTGAACTTCTTGTCCTTGCGCTCCAGGTCTATCACCTGCTTGTCGTCAATCCAGGCCTCGATCTTCTCCTTGGTGACGCGGATGCGGAACTTGTACCACTGGCCGTTCTTGAAGCTCATGATCTTGGTGGTCATGTTGTCGGAGGCGTTGCGGTCGTCCACGCTGGAGAGGCCGACCACGCTGTCGCCCCAGCCGCCGCAGCTCAGGGTCACGTGCTCGTTGCCGACGGGCACGGTGCAGGAGCCGAAGATGTCAATGCCGTTCTGGCGGCGGGCCTCGTAGGCGAACTCGAAGTCCTCCTTCGGGAAATCGCCTTCCCAGGCGATGCCCGTGAAAGGCGTCCCCTCGCCCAGCACGACCGCTCCGTCCTTCGCCTCCACCTTGCCCGCGAGTGCGAAGCTGTCCTCCTTCAGCACCTTCCAGCCCGTGAGGGCCTTGCCGTCGAACATCGTGAGCCATTCGCCCGCGGGCACGCTGGTGGGGGTGAGGGGCTTGGCCTTCTCAGCGGCCTTTGGCGCCTCCTCCTTCTTAGGAGCGACCTTCTCCTTCGCAGGCGCCGCGGGGTTCCCTCCCGGCTTGTGCGGCCCGCACCCGCCGAGCACGAACGCAACCGCCAGTCCCAACACCACCACGCCAATCCTCTTCACATTCATCGCCTTCGTCCTTCCGAGCAACGGAGTCCGAGCCAATCGCACAACCCAACCGCCCCCGCATCCTACCCCGTGCCGCCTCGGATGTCAAGGCGGCTTCTGTCCAATCGTCCTCGTCCTCGTCCCTCGTCCTCGTCCTCCACTCTTCTCCTACACAAGTTGCAGTGGCGGGTTGCCTGGGCTATACTCATGACAAGCCGCCGCCTGTTGCCGCGGCGCGGTGGGCAGGAGAGCAACCATGAGCAGAGACCCCATCGTGGAGGAGATCCACCGCATTCGCAAAGAGATGTGGGCGGAGTGCGGGGGCGATTACGACAAGCTCGTTGCCCGGTGGATGGCGGCCCAGGAGAAGCGCAAGGGCCGCCTCAAGTCGAAGTCCCCGCGCCCGAAGCGGCAGCCAGTCGCGGCCGAGTAGCCCCAGCCGGCCAGCCGGCTGCTGGAAGGAAGAAAGGATGG
>VGYW01000670.1 GCA_016872875.1 Planctomycetota bacterium
GTAGCCCAGGGCGACCGAAGGGAGCCCTGGGATCGGGCGTCCCCCATGGTCCAAGCCCCCGAAGGGGGCGTTTCACGCCCATTGAATCGCCCCGCTTCGGGGGCTCTACGCCGGCGGGGCCTCTTCCCAGGGCTCCCTGCGGTCGCCCTGGGCTACGGCTCAAACGCCCCCATTTCGGGGGCTAAGATCGTTGCATCACTTGCGCACGTGCTTCAGAACATCGAAACCGTGATCGTCATGTGTTACCGCGACGACCGCCGGGTGGACGACCGCGTCGCCGCCGAAGCGCTCCGCGCCGCGATTGAGGGAGGATTGCCCTCAGAGGAGCTTCCCCGCGTGATGACGCTGAACCTGGGCGAGATGCGCAAGGTCAGGGCCGACATCCCGGAAGGCGTCTGGCGCGACGGCCTGAGCGTGGTCCTCCACTCCGTGCGGCGCCACTCCGACTGCCGCCCCGGCTCGGCCGACTACCTCGACTTCGTCTCGCCGTTCATCCACTGACACCGCCTGTTCCCCTTGGCGTCCTTGGCGGCTTGGCGGCTTGCCCCATCCGAGACCGCGAATCACGCGAATCTGCGCGAATCAAGATGCCCGTCCACAGATTGACACAGATTTCCACAGACAAGACAGGCAGGCCGCCTGGGTCTGAAGCCCTGCTCTGGTCTTTCCTCATCTGTGCCCATCTGTGCTACAAACATGCAGAATCTTGTTTTCCGGAAAGATTTTTCCTCCGCGTTTGGTTGCGGCTTGCCGCGATGGGCCCATCTGGGAAATCTGTGGACCCTGCCTCTTCCGCACCCGAGCACCGAACCCCCCAACACCGGTCTTTCAGGACTTCAGCTCCGAGGCCAGACGCTCGGCGATCCACTGGCGAATAAGAGTCTGGAACGGCACTGCCCGCATCGTCGCCAGCTTCCGGATCGCCTGCTCGTGGAGAGGATCAATCTTCAGCGACAGGTTCTTCATCGGCCGCCGCCGGCGCCCATGAAGAATGTCCTCCCGCAGCCCCTCCGCAAGGCTGAACTCCACAGACTCATCCACCAGGTCGTCCAGCACCCCGTGCGAATCGTAGTGCTCGGCGGAACCGCGAACAACGTATCTGGTCGCTCGTTTGCTCATGAGTGGCCACTCCCACAGCGGCACAGATGGACAGTTTCGAGTTACGACCTGACCCCAAGGGCCCAAGGGCCAAGGGCCTCAGAAGCGTAGAATGTAGATCTCACCCCTACCTGCTACAATACCCAGGATTCAAGCCCCCTGTGGCCTCAGCCACCTGCCGAAACGCTTCGCCGCGTTGCCGTGTATGGCGACCACACCTGATCTGGGCAAGATGCTGACCTGCGGAATCTTGGTGAGGAGAAGTTTCATGGCGGGCCGTACGAGCATGTTGAAGCGCACTTCTTGGTAATGGGCGGGGCTGTCATTTCGCATCTCCAACTCACCCACATTGAAACCCTCGTAACGGAAAAGGACCTTCTGATCTGGAAACGCTCCATGCCTGGTCGCTCTTGAGTTGGTGACCTCGAAACAGTCCGCCATGGTTTTCACCACGTCGGTGTTCAGAAACACTCGGAACATCTCGCCGTGAAAGATTGTAATGTAGTTCACTTCGCCGCCGTTGAAGATCGCCTTCATGAGGAAAGCGCGCATTAGAGCTTTGGGCTGAAGTCGGTCCCGCAACTGGCGCATCGGTATCCGAAGGCGCTCTTTGGCGGCGGTGGGGTTCCTCCTATACTCTTCAAATGACGGCGGGAAAGCGTCAATGCAGGCAACGAGAAGACGGCCGATTCCGTTGAGCGCCACGAAGCCGTCATCTTGGAGAAATCGATTTCGACCGTACAGAAAGAGCTGCCACTTCTTCTTGCCGGACTTGACTGAGTGTGCATCACCAGAAGGATCAATCACATCCTTCTTCGCCAGGCGATCGTTGCTGTAATCGCTGCCCAGACCAATCTCATATGCGAACAGCAGGGCATTGTCATGCCCCTCCTGGCGATAGGCGCGTGCCTGCTCCGTGGTAGATGCGCGCCGTGCCATCAGCCAGGTGCCTTCCAGATCAGAAGCTCATGTGATTGTTTTACGTATGCGCCGTTGTTGTCTCGGCCGCGGTTCACGCCGATACGGGTGTCACCCTGGCCGAACGTGTACTGCCACTTGGGAGCCGTCACCTGGCAGTCGCGATACCATGACCTGATCGTGTGGCAATCGTTGTACGAGAGGATAAAGCCTCCCTTGTGCGACAGCAACATGTCACGCAGCAGCTGGTGGCGAAATCCCTTGTGGTGGATCGGGAAGTTCCTGTGAGGGTACATGCCGCAGAAGGTCTTGCCTTCCTCAAGGTAGTAAGGAGGATCGCAATACATGAAGTCCCGCCCGTACGCCGGGATAACGTGCTCGAATGAGGCGCACCGAACCTTCATGCTCGTAGCGCGAAAAATGCGGGCCTTCTCGATCATTGCCCGATAGCGCTTTTCCTCAAGATAAACGTCGGAGGGCCAGCCGAGAAAATGCGGGCCATACGAGGTGTTTGAGTTGAAGTAGTAGTGCGCGGCGAGGTCGTAGCGGTCCAGGCGCTTGCCTTGCTTCCAGTGCTGGCGCAGGCGTTCCTTGACAGAAGCAAAAGTCTCTCTCGTAGGTCTAAATTCCAGTAGCCTTCTGTATAGTGCCTCTGGCCACTGTAGTTGCACCTGCCAGTAGTTGCAGAGGATGTCGAAGACGTCGAACCCGATCACCGGCAGGCCAAGCTCCACCGCGCAGGCAATCTCAACCGAGGCACCGCCCAAGAACGGGGAGACAAGCCGTGTGACGCCATCCGGCAACTTCTCTATGACGAATCCGACTGCCAGGCTCTTTCCCCCAGCATAGCGCAGGGGGGAGGCCAGGTATCTCTTGTAGGCCAGCTTCCCGTCGCTCGAGAGTCGCTCAAGGAAGCGGTCCCGCGCTTGCCGGAACCGTGTTCCGGAACCGGTCGGCTTGCATCCGACGTGACGGAACAGGGGCAGGTCGACCTCGGCCAGACTGGAAGGGAGGTCCACTTCAGATGAGTGCCCCATAGCCTTGTGTCCTGAGCAGTAAGGCCCCTTCGTGGTGAGACCTCAATTTCCCAATCTCCTCGGGCTGCCGGGGTGTCTTCGCAGACCCCGTAGCATGCCCCAAGAGTACACATGGAGCCTGCACTTGTCAAGAGACATATTGAAAACTCGGGTCAGGTCTTGGTTCTGGGGCCACCTTACTCAACTCCCCGCGCCGGCCTCTCGTGCCGGGTGCCGCACGAGCCGACGCCCGGGCTGCCGCTGCCGAAAGACGGGGGCTAGCGCGCGAAGGGTGGCGTTGACGCTCGCGCTGTCGGGGAAGACGTCGAGGACCTCGGGGTCAATGACGACAACGTTAGCTCCCTGAGCGTATCGGGCGGCAGTGGCCCCTCGCACGGCGTTGGCGGATCTGGGTGTCAAATCTTCTTTCTTCACTTATTCCTTTGGCTCCTGAGCCGTGCTGCCGCTGGTGCGCCCACGGGGTCGCGATCAGAGGTTCTCGAAGACGTCGCTCACGCGGCAGCGGAAGCCGGGGACGACGTCTTGGCCGTCCAGTTCGTCGTTCTCGGTGAGGGTGGTGATCTCGGTCGGGCTGCGGTGGACGGTGACGGTGCGCTGCGCGGGGCTGACGACC
>VGYW01000671.1 GCA_016872875.1 Planctomycetota bacterium
CAGGCGCGCTCCGGGCGCGGCAAGGCTCCACGCGCCCCCGGTCGCGGCGGGGTCCAGGAGCGGGAGGTTCGCCGGGGGTTTGCGGTGGACCAGCAGGAGGCCGAGGCCGGCCAACGCCGCCGCCAGGACGGCCTCGGCGAGGACCACCCCGAGCCAGTAGGGCGTGGCGTACCAGCGAGGGGGCCGGGCGTTCGGGGCCTCGGGCAGCGAAATCTGAGTCTTGCACTTGCGGCAGCAGACCGTCAGGCCCGCGGCCATCTCCGGGCAGTAGTTCGACGCCGCGCAACTGGGGCAGATGACGACCAAGGCGCAATCCCCGGGGGCAAGGGGTGAAACCGCCTTCCCTCTATTGTGGCAATTTCCCCCCCCGTGTCAACCTCGCCCCAGAAGATCGCCGCTGCCCCGATCCGGCGGCTTACGCCGCCGGCAGAGTCCTTTCGTCCCTTCGGGACTTCTCAGGCCGGAGGGAGATGAGGACTAAGGTATTCCCCCATTCGCGCCAGGCGCCGGGGAGGGGCCGGGGCGGGATTGTCCTGACCGCCGGCTGCCGTGGCTCCCTATACCAGATTCTTGCGCCCTGGGATAGCATTAGAGCGCGAGTGGTGAACGCTGGCCGGACGTGACGGGAGGAAAGTAAAGGAGCCACGGCAATGGGTCAACAGAGCGATGTGGCGAAGGCCTGGCAGAAGCCTGTTCGCGGGCAAACCCTCAGTGGAGCGATCGCGGTCACGGCAGTGCTAGGGATGCTCATGGGCCTCGGCTACGGCGTGTGGCGGGGCACGCGCGCCTCGGCTCGCGCTGTCCAAGCGGTGAGCAATCTCAGGCAGGTCGGGGTCGCCCTGGACCTCTTCTTCAACAAGTACAGCTCCTATCCCCCGCAGGGCGCGGACCTCGTGGCCGTGCTCGCCCCCTACGTGCGGGATGTAAACGTCTTCACTAACCCCCTCGCGGACGAGGAGACGCCGGGCCAGACGCTGAGCCGGCTCTACCGGGAGCCGAACCTCGGCGAGCTAGACAGTGCTGGCCACTACCTCACGGCTCTTGCCTCGAGCGATGGCTCGGTAGCAGTCGTGTTGAAAACCGGCGCCAGAGTTGACCGCTACACTAACCTCTCCCTGCCCAACGACCCCGCCAGCATCGTCGCAATCCTGTCCAATGAGACGCCCCCCACCCCAGCGCCGGAGGAGCCGCCTCAGCCGGAACCCGAGCCGGGAACCGGCAGCTCGGTCGGGGGCGAGGTCAACCTCAACCCGAACAACAACGGCGACTTCGAGTTCGACCTCCTGAAGCCCGACGGCACCCACATCACCCGCGACGACCTCAGGGCCTCCGATGGCAGCCTGACGTACAGCGGGCCGGCCGCCTGGGTCCGCCTGAAGCCAAAGGGCAACGGGAATCAGAACACCCTCACCCTCAACGGGCAGGTCTACCACCTCGACAACTCCAACCACTACGTCTTCCTGGCCCTTCGGGGCGGGTCAATGGTGGTGCACCTCTACAACTCGAAGGCGGGACGTGGCAACGCCATGGGCAAGTGGTGGCTCGCCGTCAACGCCACCCGAGCAAAGGTCATCATCTGCACTCATCAAGGAGAGTGCACCTGCGTGGAGGACAACTCGTAGATTGCGGATTGGCGACTGCGGATTGCGGATTGGAATCGGAAATCGCAAATCCGAGATCCGAAATCCGAAATGGGCAAACTGGGAGGGGAAAGGAGACTTGAGATGGATTCGATGTGGACTTTGGTGGTGACTGGCGCCGCGTTTCTGGCCGCTCAGGCGATGGGGGGCCAGGCGCAGGACAACGACCCGCACGCGACGGGCGCCCGGCGGCCGACCGCGGAGGAACGCGCCTGGGCCGACAAGCACATGGTCAACACGCGCGGCGTGCGCCACAACGCCCTCGCACTCCAGCGCATCAATGCCGAGCGGAAGAAGAAGGGCCACGGAGAGCTCACCGCCGCCCCCGCTGCCCCGGGCAGCGAAGCCGTCGGCGACGGCGGCACGGGCGGGACCTCCGCGCCCGAAGGGACGCCGGCCTGCGTGGACAACAGCACCCTCCCCTACTTCCCGCCCATCCGCAGCCAGGGCGCCCTCGGCTCCTGCGCGCAGTTCTCCTCAATCTACTACACCCTCACCCACATGACCGCCATGGCCCGCGGCTGGGACGCCAAGGGGGGCGGCGACGCGTTCCGCTTCTCGCCGAAGTGGACGTATAACATGGTGAACCGCGGCTTCGACGGCGGCTCGTGGCACTACGACGCCTACCGCATCGCCCAGAAGCACGGCGCCGCCACCTGGGCCGAGTTCCCCTACGACGGCGACTACCGGGCCTGGTGCCTCAACCCCGCCGTCTGGCGCAACGCCATCAACATCCGCGCCGACCAGACGGGGCGCGTCCTCAGCGTGGACACCGACGCCGGCCTCGCCGCCCTCAAGGGGCTCCTCCTCAACGGCTACGTCCTCAACTTCGCCACCTACATCGGCTCCTGGCAGTTCAAGCCGATCAGCGACGACCCCGCGACCTCTGCCGACGACGCCTTCGTGGGCAGGAACTGCGCCACCTACGTCAACGGCTCCCTCGGCGGCCACGTCATGGCCGTCGTGGGCTACTCGGATGACATCTGGGTGGACATCAACGCCAACGGCGCGGTGGACGCGGGCGAGAAGGGCGCCTTCCGCATCGCCAACTCCTGGGGCACAGGCTGGCAGGAGGGCGGCTTCTCCTGGCTCGCCTACGACGCGCTCAAGGAGGTCTCCGCCGTGGCCGGCGCCGCCTTCCCAGGGCGCCAGCAGGGCTGGTGGTACAACGAGGCCACCTGGCTCACCGCTCGCCCGTCATACTCCCCCTCCATCCTCGCCAAGATCACCGTGAACCACCTCAAGCGCGACCAGTTGCTCGGCTTCCTCGGCGTCGCCGACCCCACGGTCACTGCCCCGACGAGTTCCTGGTTCCCCGCCGACTACGCGCTCTACTACGGCGGCGGCCCCTACGCCTTCGACGGCACCACGACGGCCGTTGACGGCACCTTCTGGCTGGACTTCAGCGACATCGCGCCCGCCACGGCGCTCACCACCAAGCGCTGGTTCGTGGGCATGGTGGACGGCGCGGCCGGCGACCCCGCGGCCATCCGCTCCTTCAACCTCTACCAGACGACGGACGCCGGCGACGTCCATGTCGGCTCCGCCGCCAACGCCCCCAAGGCCGCCGACGACGGCCTCGTCTACGTCTGGATTGACTACCTCTACGGCTCGCTCAACCAGGCACCCGTCGCCGTCGCCACGTCCGACATCACCGGCGGCTACGAGCCGCTCATCGTGGACTTCGACGGCTCGTCGTCCTACGACCACGACGGCTTCATCACGAAGTTCACCTGGGACTTCGGCGACGGCACGGTGCTGGCGGACGCGGAGGCCACGGTCAGCCACATCTTCCTCACGCCCGGCACCTTCACCGTCACACTCACCGTCACCGACGACAAGGGCGGCACCGGCACCACCACGCTCACGATCACGGTCCTCGACCCCAACCCGCCCGCCGCCCCGAGCAACCTCGGCGCCGCCGTCTCCGGCACCACGGTCACCCTGGCCTGGACCGACAACTCGACGAACGAGACCGGCTTCCACGTCGAGCGCGGCGTCACCGTGCGGAAGACCA
>VGYW01000672.1 GCA_016872875.1 Planctomycetota bacterium
TCGCCAGGCTCCCTCGAGCGCCCGCGCCGCCATGGGGAAGGAGGATTCCACACCTGTACAGGTGTGGAATCGTCGCCGTCGGCACACCCAGTTCGGTGGGAGGTGTCTGAAAGGGACAACGCCCATCGCGGCAAGCCGCAACCAAAGAGGGCAGACGGCAGCGGAGAATCGTCCTCGTCCTCGTCCTCGACTTTCGTGCTCCGGCATTCCTTGCCGGAAAACGAGATTCTGCGGGTTTGTAGCACAGATCGTAACGACTCTGTAAGCTCTGGCATCCGTGCTTGCGTCTAAGGCTAAGTGCTGCCATAATATGGGGAACCCGCAATCCCCCGCTGAAGGAGCCAATGATGGGCGATGCGATGGAGCCGACACGCCAGGAGTCTGCCTCGACGGGACTTGGTGCCACGAGCGCGGTCGGACAAGCCGACCGTGGGACGACGGACCAGGACGTGGCGGAGCTTGAGCGCTTCCGCGGCGCCTGCGCCCAACTCCGCGAGGAGCTCCGCCACATCATCGTTGGCCAGGACCAGGTGGTGGAGGAGGTGCTCCTGGCCATGTTCTCGCGGGGCCACTGCCTCCTGGAAGGGGTGCCCGGCCTGGCGAAGACGCTCCTGGTGCGAACACTGGCGCGCGTCCTCTCGCTCCAGTTCCACAGGATACAGTTCACGCCCGACCTGATGCCTTCGGACATCATCGGCACAGAAATCCTGCGGGAGGACAAGGCGACGGGGCACAGGGCGTTCGAGTTCGTCCACGGCCCGCTCTTCGCCAACATTCTCCTGGCGGACGAGATCAACCGCACTCCGCCGAAGACTCAGGCGGCGCTCCTGGAGGCGATGCAGGAGCACCGCGTGACCGCGGGCGGCAAGGAGTACTACCTGCGCGAGCCCTTCCTCGTCCTCGCCACGCAGAACCCCATCGAGCAGGAGGGCACCTATCCGCTCCCAGAGGCGCAGCTCGACCGCTTCATGTTCCACGTGCGAGTTGACTATCCGAGCTTCAACGAGGAGATCGAGGTCGTCCGCCGGACCACGACGCTGCGCGACCCCGAGGTGAAGCACGTGCTGACGGGCGAGGACATCGTGAAGCTCCAGGACCTCGTCTACCGCATCCCCGTGCCGGACCACGTCTACCGCTACGCGGTGACGCTGGTTCGCCGGACACGGAAGAAGGAGGCGGACGCTCCCGACTACGTGCGGGACTGGGTGGCCTGGGGTGCCGGGCCGAGGGCCTCGCAGTACCTCATCCTGGGCGCCAAGGCGCGCTCGATCCTCCTCGGGCGCGGCTATGCCTCCGTGGAAGACGTCAAGGCCGTGGCGCCGCCCGTCATGCGCCACAGGGTGCTCCTGAACTTCAATGCGGAGGCCGAAGGGATCACCTCCGACGATGTGGTGGCTCGACTGGTGAAGGAAGTGCCGGCCATTGAGGCATAGGTTCGGGCTATTTCTGATTGCTGATTTCTGATTGCTGATTTCGGCCAACCAGAGATGCTCGAGAGCGAAAGGGGCATTGTTTGCCCGCGAGCAAGGAACGGCAGATAGACCGAAGGGCTGTGGCGCGCATCTCGCGCCTCGAGTTGCGCGCGCGGCAGGCGGTGGAGGGCTACTACTCGGGCATCCACAAGAGCCCCTACCACGGCTTCAACGTGGAGTTCGCCGAGTTCCGCGAGTACTCGCCAGGGGACGACCCGCGCTACATAGACTGGCGGGTGCTGGCCCGCACCGACCGCTTCTTCATCAAGCAGTTCGAGGCGGAGACGAACCTGAGCTGCTACATCCTGCTCGACGCGAGCGGCTCGATGGAGTTCACGACCGCGCGCGAGAGCCGGCTCGACTACGGGGCGGGCCTTGCCGCCTGCCTCTCCCTCCTCATGCTCCGCCAGGGCGACCAGGCGGGGCTGGTGGTCTTCGACAACGCGGTGCGCAGGTTCATCCCGCCGCGAGGGAACGCGCGGCACTTCTCTGCCATCGTGGACGCCCTGGAGCGGGTGAGGCCGGGGGCCGACACTGACCTGGCCGCGGTGCTTCACGAGATCGCCGAGCGAGTCCGACGGCGCAGCATGGTCATCGTCATCAGCGACTTCTTCGACAACGTGGAGGCGGTGCTCAACGGCCTCCAGCACTTCCGCCACCGCCGACACGAGGTCATCGTGCTCCATCTCCTCGACGACGCCGAGCTTGAGTTCCCCTACGACCGCATCACGCTCTTCGAGGGGATCGAGCGGGGCGAGGAGATCATCGTGGACCCGCGCCTGATGGCCGAGAGCTATCGGGCGCGCCTCGGCGGCTTCCTCGACCAGCTCCGCCGCGGCTGCACCGAGAAGAACATTGACTACGAGCGCATGCGCCTCTCCGACCCGTTTGACCGGGCGCTGACCGCGTATCTGGGGAGGCGGAGATAGTGGGGAGGTTTTCTCGTGATGCGTGACGCGTGACGCGTGACGCGTGGGAAGAGGAAGAAGGCTGCTCTCGTCCTCTCTCGGGTCACGCGTCACGGGTCACGCGTCCGGTGTTGCGCTTGAAACCGGACGTGGCTGATGGCTTTCCTTCATCCCGGCCTCCTCTGGCTCGCCCCCCTGATCGCGCTGCCGATCCTGATCCACCTTCTGAATCGGATACGGTATCGGCGGGTGCGGTGGGCGGCGATAGACTTCCTGCTGACGATGGAGCGGCGGGCGGTGCGGCGGGCGCGGCTCCGCCAGCTCTTGCTGATGGCGCTCCGCGTGCTGCTCCTTGCGGCGGCGCTGGGGGCGCTGGCGCAGCCGGTGCTCCGCGGCGGGCTGGCGGCGCTCCTGGGCGGCAGCCGCCAGGTGGCCGTGGCGCTCGACGCCTCGGCCAGCATGTCGGCCACCGGCGCAGGCGGCTCGGCCTTCGAGCGCGGCAGGGACCTCGCGGCGCGGACCCTCGGCGACCTCTCGCGGGGCGCACGCGCCACGGCCGGCACCTTCGCCCAGGGCTACAACTCGCCCTTCCGCGAGCCGCTCCAGGACCGCGCGGCCGTGGCCGCGGTGCTCACGGACGCCCGCCTGACGGGGGGGCGTGGGGACGTGCCGCGCGCGCTCCGCGCCGCCGCGGAGTCGCTCGAACACGGCGGGGGCGGCGGAACGGTCTGGCTCCTGAGCGACCTCCAGGCCAGCGGCTGGCGGGCCGACGAGCCGGGCGAGTGGCAGCTCGTCCGCCAGGCACTCCAGCGGGCCGGCAAGCCGCAGCTCATCATCACCGACCTCAGTCCCGGCGTGGAGAGCAACCTGGCAGTCGCCTCCGTGGCCCTCGCGCCCGCCGTGCCCATCGAGGGCGATTCGCCCAAGCTCACCGCTACGGTGGAACTGCGCGGCAAGCCGGTTCGTAGTGCGGGCTTTAGCCCGTCCGATGGGAGACGGCCTGAAGGCCGCACTACGAACGTAACGAACCTCGCCCTCTTCCTCGATGGCCGGCGTGTTGACGCTCGAACCGTGGAGCTGGCCGAGCCGGGCAAGGCGGACGTGGTCTTCCACCTGCCGCAGTTGAAGAGCGGCCCCCACGCGGGGCGCCTGGAGCTCAGCCCCGACGCGCTCCCAGGGGACGACCGGCACTACTTCGTCCTCAGCGTGGCGGCGCGGCTGCCCGTCCTCATCGTCGAGGGCGCGCCGTCCTCCGTGCCCTTCGAGGGGGCGGGCG
>VGYW01000673.1 GCA_016872875.1 Planctomycetota bacterium
GTTGCGAGGTCTGCGCCCTGCTGGGGGTAGCTGCCGTACCTGTTGAAGTAGAGCTGGAAGGCCGAGCTGATCTGCTTCAGGTCGTTCTCGGCCTCGGCGACCACTGCCGCCTTCCGCGCGCCCCGGTACACGCTGAACCCGAGCCCGAGGAGAATGGCGATGGTAGCAGCGACCGCGAGGACCTCGACGACGGCAAACGCCCTGCGGCCCCCTTGTGCCCCCTGTCTCATGGCGGGTCTCCTACGCAAGCCTTGACGGCCCAGTCAGATCCCCGCCTTCAATGCTCTTTGGCATGGCAAAAGCCGTGCCGCTCTCTTGGGCTCGCGCAGGCGATCCGCCGATGGGTCAGCAAGGAGCGTGGCTCTTGGGACTTATGTCCGCGCAGGTGAAGGGGGCAGCCCCTGCCTGTCGGCCATCGGTTCAGGTCCTACCCCGCTGTGGGCTGACAAAACCCGCCGCGCGGGGCCGCGCGCTTCCCGAGCATGAAAACGCAGCGGCACCCGCCGCTGTGACGGGTGCCGCTGTGATTTGTCGCGCTGCCGCCCCTGCTTCAACTCACGTCACTTCTGGATGACCTGGATGATCTCCCCCGAAGGCTTCATCAGGGTGATCTTCGGGGCCGAGGCATTGATGTCGAGCCACCAACGTCCCATCGCTGCGCCCTTCTGGCCCTTGTTCTCGAGGAGCAGCGTCATGTCGCTGTCCTCGATGACGTAGATGATGCCGTTCTTGACATCAATGGTCTCCACTACGCCGTTCGGGTGGGTGACATGGAACGTGTTGCTGTTGCTGTTCCCCTTCGGGTTCATGCGGATGTAGACCGCCTTGCCCTTGTAGAACAGCGACCCTTTGGAGCTGAGCAAGTCGTCGCGGGTGATTGTGGTCCTGCCATCGGGCTGCGGATCGACCCCCCTCATCTCGAACTCGAAGTCGTGGTTGTTCCGAGGGTTGACGTTGAGTCCGCCGCGGGCCTGGTCCTCGCCACTCAGCTGGGCAAGCAGTATCTCCGCCGCGAGGTCGCTGTCAACGCTGGCATCGAGGTCCACGCGGTCCACCGCGCCGTTGGCCCTGAGGATGAGGACCACGTTCCCAAGCGGGAGGCTGGTGACGTAGGTGCTCGCGACATCCAGTTCGGCGATGGTCGGCTCGCGGTAGAGCTGGCTGAGGGTCTGGCCCGGCTTCGGCTCCTCCTTCCCTGGGTTGACGAAGACGCCCGGGTTCTTGGCGAAGGGGCCGAGCTCCTGCGCGAGGTCTGCGCCCTGCTGGGGGTAGCTGCCGTACTTGTTGAAGTAGAGTTGGAAGGCCGTGCCGATCTGCTTGAGATCGTTCTCGGCCTGAGCCACCACCCTGGCCCTTCCCGCCCCCCTGTACACGCTGAAGCCGAGCCCCAGCAGGATGCCGATGACGGCAACCACGACAAGGAGCTCGATCACAGCAAACGCCCCGGTCCTTCGCTCTGTTCCCCGCCGCATCTCTGGCCTCCTTTGCGGCTAAAGCCACTTGGAACCCAGCACCCCGTTCTATGTTGCGTGACAGCAACAAGCGTGCCATTCGACGCCGGGATGGTTTCGGGAACGGGCTCCGGCCGCAAATGGCGGTGGGCCAATGAGTTATGCCGAATGCCATGAGGGTGCACCCCGGCTCTCCCCGCCCGCGCCCCCGGATTTCTCCGAGAACCGTAGCCGACACCCGCAATGCGGGGCCATCGGGAGGCCACTGGTGGCCGCCCGCGGGGTTCCCGGGCGGCCTCCGGACTCCCCGCGGGCCTTGCGGCGCGACGGGCGTTTGCGCTATCATCCGGCCACGTGCTTTCCTGACGCGCAACCGCGGGGGTGGCCAGATGATCAAAATGCTCCAGGTCCTCGAGGCAAACGTGGCGGGCGCGAGGAAACACGTCCTACAGATTCTTCGCGGGCTGGACCGCTCGCGCTATGAGCTGTGCCTGGCGTGCTCGCTCGAGCGCGAGCCCGGCGCTTCCTCGCAGGTGGACGCCCTGCGCGGCGAGGGGGTTCGGGTGGTGCCGGTGCGCATGGTGCGGCGGCCTGCGCCGCTGGTTGACCTGGCGGCACTCAGGGCGCTCACGCGCCTGATGCGTGCCGAAGGCCCCGACATCGTCCACACCCACGCCTCGAAGGCGGGGTTCCTCGGGCGGCTGGCGGCGCGGAGGGCGGGCGTCCCAGCGGTCGTCCACACCCCCCACACGTTCCCCTTCGAGCGGCGCGACACCTGGCTTGCGCCCCTCTATCGCTTCCTGGAGCGGCGCGCCGCAAGCTGGGCGGATAGGATAGTGCTTGTCTCGCCCAGCCAACGCCAGATCGCCGAGCGCGCCGGCATCGGCCCCCCCGAACGCCTCGTCGTCATCCCCAACGGCATCAAGATGCCCGATGCGCCGCCCGAGACCACGCGCCACAAGTATCGAGCGGAGCTAGGTTTAGGTGCATCAGACCTGGCCGTGGCCTTCGTCGGACGCCTCACCCCCCAGAAGGACCTCCAGACCTTCCTCTCCGTGGCCGCCGAGCTTGCCCGAGCCCTGCCGGCCATCCGCCTCTTCCTCGTGGGGACAACCGACAACCCCCGCTACCTCCGCCGGCTCAGGCCCCGCATCTCGAGAGAGGCATGGGCACTTGCCACGGCATTTCGGATTTCGGATTTCGGATTTCGGATTTCAGACTCAGGTCCGCAATCCGCAATCCGCAATCCGCAATGGCCCACCTGGTCCCCCGAACTCCCGATAGGCATCCTCGGCCAGCGGCATGACGCGGCGGAGCTCGTGGCCGCCTTCGATGTCGTGCTCCTCCCCTCCCTCTACGAAGGCCTGCCCTACTCCCTCCTCGAAGCGATGGCGCAGCGGGTGGCAGTGGTTGCCTCGGAGGTCACTGGGAACCGCGACGTGATCGAGGATGGCCGCAGCGGGCTGTTAGTGCCGGCGGGGGATGTCGGGGGCTTCGTGCGAGCAACCCTGGGGCTGCTGAGGGATCACGGGCTGCGCGCGCGCATCGGCGCCGCCGCCAGGGAGCGCGTGGCCGCCGAGTTCACCGAGGGGCGCTTCCTGAGGCAGATGGCCGACCTATATGAGGGATTGGCTCAGCGGTGACGTCTTTGCTCTCGTCTTCTCGTCCTCGTCCTCGTCCCTCGTCCTCGTCCTCGACTCTTCTCCACCCTAGGCGAAGAGCATCGAGGACGAGGGACGAGGACGAGGGACGAGGACGATTGAGATTCATCCATTCTTCCCCATCTGCCTCTCGGCGACCTCGATGGCGCGGAGGAGGGCCTTCGCCTTGTTGATGGTTTCTTCGTATTCGAGGGCGGGAACCGAGTCGGCCACGATGCCGCCGCCGGCCTGGACGTATGCCTTGCCGCCGTGGAAGACGACTGTGCGCAGGGTGATGCAGGTGGTGATGTCGCCAAAGTAGTCAATCATGCCCACCGCGCCGGCGTAGGGGCCGCGGCGCGTCTTCTCCATCTCGTCTATGATCTCCATCGCGCGGACCTTCGGAGCGCCCGACACCGTGCCGGCCGGCAGGCAGGCGCGAAGGACGTCGAAGGGGCCGTGGCGGCGGCGGTCGAGCGTGCCCTCGACGTTCGAGGTGATGTGCATGACGTGGGAGTAGCGCTCGACCACCATCTGCTCGGTGATCTTCACGGTG
>VGYW01000674.1 GCA_016872875.1 Planctomycetota bacterium
AAGACTGGCTGAAGCCAGGACTCCAAACGGACCCTCTCCGGGTTTGGAGTCCTGCCTTCAGGCAGTCTTGGCCTCCAGCGGCCGCGCGAAGACTGGCTGAAGCCAGGACTCCAAACGGACCCTCTCCGGGTTTGGAGTCCTGCCTTCAGGCAGTCTTGGCCTCCAGCGGCCGCGCGAAGACTGGCTGAAGCCAGGACTCCAAACGGACCCTCTCCAGGTTTGGAGTCCTGCCTTCAGGCAGTCTTGGCTCCCCGCCTACTATGCGCGCCGAGGCCCGCCGCGTCAAGCGCGGGTGGAACTCCGCGGCCACATGAGTATAATGCAGTCGCTCTTGTCGTGCCGTGTCGGCCCGATCCGTCTGATCCGTCCGATCCGTCCGATCATTTTCCGCGAGGAGCCCCGGATGCGCTTCAGCTTCATGACCTTCTCGTGCCCCGATCTGACCTGGGCCGAGGTGCTCGACGTGGCCCGGCGCCTCGGCTACGACGGCGTCGAGCCGCGCGCCCAGGCCAAGCACCTCCACGGCATCGAGGTCTCGACCACCGCCGGCCAGCGCGGCCTGCTCCGCCGAATGGCCGAGGACGCCGACGTGGCGGTGGCCTGCCTCGCCACCTCCTGCTCCTACGCGGCGGCCACTCCCGCCGAGCTGGGCCGCGCGATGGCCGACTCCCGCGCCCTCATCGGTCTCGCCCACGACATCGGCGCCCCCACGATGCGCGTCTTCGGCGGCGTCATCCCGCAGGGCATGACCCGCGACGCCGCCGAGAAGCAACTCGCCGATTGCCTGGCCGAACTCGCCCCCGACGCCCGCGCCGCCAACGTGACCCTCTGCGTCGAGACCCACGACTCCTGGTGCAACGCCCGCGACCTCGCCCGCGTCATCGAGCGCGTCGGCCACCCCAACGTCCGCGTCAACTGGGACATCATGCACCCCGTGAACGCCGCGGGCATGACGATGGACGAGGCGTTCGACGCCCTTCGCCCCGACATCCGCCACGTCCACTTCCACGACGGCAAGCGCAACGCCAAGGGCGGCCTCGACCTCTGCCCCATCGGCCAGGGCCTCATTGACCACCGCCGCGCCGTCGAACTCCTCCGCTCCATCGGCTACCAGGGCTACCTCAGCGGCGAGTGGATCGCCTGGGAGCCCTGGCAAACCCACCTCCCCCGCGAACTGGCCACGATGAAGAGCTACCTTGGGTGACGCGCGGAACGCCGCGAGCGTGGCACCGAGGCGGCGGGCATCGGCCGGCTGCCTGTGCAGCGTTTGACAACCCCGCGCCGCGCTGACTAGAATAGCGCTGAGCTGTAGCGTCTCTGTCCGCCACGGTGACAGGAGAAAGACGCATTGGCCCAGTCGCGTAAGGAACTGAATCTGCAAGCGAGCTATGATCTCGGGAGCGCGCGGGCCATGTTCCAGACAGGCCGCTACATCTATGCCGTGTTCATGTGCCATCTCGCGATAGAGAAAGCACTGAAGGGCCTTTACATCGCCATGCGCGGCTCGGGGCCGCCGAAGACGCACGATGTTGTAAGGCCCATTGTGGCAGAGGCACGGAAGGCGCTGGCATGGATAAGAAGGCAGCCCTGAAGGCATTGCGTCGCTTCCGGCGCGCGCTCGAAGCACAGGGGGTCCGGGTCAGCCAGATGGTGCTGTTTGGCTCCCTCGCCGCGGGAACAGCCCGGGAGGATAGCGATATCGACGTCGTCGTGGTGTCGCGGGACTTCGCTGGCAAGGGCTTCGGCGAACGACTTGAGATTCTCACGGACGCCGTGTGCGCGGTGCATGAGCCGATTGACGCCGTCGCCATGACGCCGCGGGAGTGGAGCAGCAGCGACTCGATGGTTGCTGACTACGCGCGCGAAGGCATCACGGTGCAGCCCTAAATAACTCGCCACGATTCTGAATCAGGAGGCCCCGGGTAACTGTGACCGCACAAGGGTTGATCGCTGTGGGCGGGGCGTCTCTGCCCCGCGCAGGGTGACGCGGGGCGCAGAGGCCCCGCCCACACTGATTCAGAATCGTGGCGAGTTATTTGGGGACGTGCAACCCCACGTATAGAGGCCGCGTCCACGCCGACCAGAACCAGTGCTTCCTCGACTGGCACGGCCCCGACGGCCTGGGCCGGGTGGACCCGGCGAGCGGTCGTCCCGTGGTGCTCACGCGCCTGAACACCCGCCCGCCGCTGGAGATGAAGTCGGGAGGCTGATGGAGCGATGCACATTGGAGGACCACGGAGATGAACCGACGCGAGTTCCTGGCGATGGGGTTGTCCGCGGCAGCGTTTAGCGGCCCGGTCCTCCGCACGTTCGGCGCCGAGGTAGGCCCCGCGGCGCCCGACATCCCGAACAGCCCCGCCACGACGAAGCTCAATATCAAGCCGGTGATGACCAGCATCCTCCACACCGCCAAGTGGGAGGGGCCGTGCCGCTGGACGGGCGTGGACCCCGCCGCCGAGCGGCGCGGCGCCGAGCAGTGGTTCGCACGCTGGGCCAGGGAACTCCGCGAAGGGCCGCTCGGCCAATCCCCAGAGCTGAATCTCCTCGAACCCGCCCACATCACCTTCTCCGAGAAATTCGTCCTCACCCCCGCCGAGCTGCGCAAGCTCGGCCCCGACGGGCCGTCCGCAGACGTCCTCTACCTCATCCCCGCGGGCTCCTCCCTCTCCGCCTTCGAGGTCGGCAAGCACCTCGGCAAGCCCATCCTCCTCAAGGGCCTCGGGTGCCGAAACGTGGACATCGCGGCCTACACCCGCGCGATGGGCGCCGAAGCCCTCGTGGTCAAGGACGACGCGGACTTCGCCCAACTCATCCGCCTCCTCCGCGCCCGAAAGGTCTTCCGCCAAACCACCGTGCTCTTCCCCACCGACCGCGGCCTCCCCGCCGTCTGCTCCGTCGGCAGCGTGTGGGACCTCGATGGCCTCCGCAAGCGCCTTGGCGTCAGCGTCAAGACCATCTCCTACAAGCGCCTCTCTGCCGAGATGGAGCGCGTGCTCGCCAGCGCCCCCGCCGCCGACGAGGCCAAGAGGGCCACCGCCGAGCTGCTCAAGAACGCCGACCGGTCGTTCATTGACGCTCAGTACGTCGCCCGCAGCATGCTCTTCTACCGCGCGCTCCGCGAGCTCATGGCCCGCCAGGGCTGCAACGCCTTCACCATCGAGTGCTTCGAGTTCTGCTCCAGCCGCCTGCCCGAGCGTTGGACCATCACCCCCTGCCTCATCCACGCCCTGCTGCGCAACCAGCAGTGCGCCTCGTCGTGCGAGGCCGACCTCGGCTCGCTCCTCGCCATGCGCATGCTCATGTCCGTCGCCGCACGCTCGTGCCACCAGGGCAACTCCGACCCCGCCGGCCCCGACACCTTCCGCATCAACCACAGCTCGACGAGCATGAAGATGAACGGCTTTGACAAGCCCGGCCTCCCCTACCAGCTCGGCCGCTTCGTCAGCCAGGGCTGGGGCACCAAAGTCGCCCTCAACTTCCTCGACAACCCCGAAAAGACCGTCACCGTTGCCCGCGTCAACCCCCTGGCTACGAAGCTCCTCGTCCTCAAGGGCCAACTCGTCGGCGCGAGCGGCTGGGGCAAGGACCTCATCGGCTGTTCCGTCGAGGCCGTCATCAAGCCGCCCGAGGGTCGC
>VGYW01000675.1 GCA_016872875.1 Planctomycetota bacterium
TACTGGCAGGAGTCTAACCAGCGGGCCGATCGTGGCCACTGCAAGCGGCGGCGTCGTGAACTCAGACTACGAGGCATCAAACTGTCCCAACTCAGGAAGTGCTTCAATGTTTTCTAGCGTTGTAGTGCTAACACCGCTTTGGGGAACGGCAGTGACCGACCTGGTGCGGATCGACGGCTCGGAGGGCGAGGGGGGCGGGCAGATGCTGCGCACCGCCCTCGCCCTCTCGATGGTCACCGGGCGGCCGTTCGAGATCGTGAACATCCGTGCCGGCCGCGAGAAGCCCGGCCTCCGCCACCAACACCTCGCCTGCGTGAAGGCCGCCGCGAAGGTCGCCTCCGCAAGCGTCGAGGGCGCCGTCCTCGCCTCGCGCTCGCTCCGCTTCGAGCCAGGGCAGGTGCGGCCCGGAACGTACGACTTCGACATCAAGACCGCAGGCTCCACCTCCCTCGTCCTGCACACGCTCTATCTGCCGCTCGCCCTGGCCCCGCGCCGCTCGGTCCTCACGCTGTCGGGGGGCACACACGTCCCCTTCAGCCCGAGCTTCCACTATCTCATGCACCAGTGGGCGGTCCTGATGCGGCGTGTTGGGATTGACGTTGAGCTGACGCTGACCCGCGCCGGCTTCTTCCCCGAAGGGAATGGGGAGATTCGGGCGAAGATTCTGCCCGCGCCCTCGCTCCGCCCGCTCACACTCGGCCCGAGGGGGAAGCTCGAACGGCTCGAGGGCGTCTCCGCCGTCGGCGGCCTCCCCCGCTCAATCGCCGACCGGCAACGCAACCAGGCCCTCTCCCGCCTCGATCACGAGGGCCTTGCCGCGGGCATCGAGGTCAGGGAGGTCCCCTCGGCGGGCAAGGGCACCTTTCTCCTGCTCCTCGCGGCCTTCGAGGGCGGCGGCCGCGCCTGCTTCGACTCCCTCGGCGCGCTCGGCAAGCGGGCGGAGAAGGTCGCCGACGAAGCCTGCGATGCCCTCCTTGAGTTCCTCCGCACACAAGGCGCCGTGGACTCCCACGCCGCCGACCAACTCCTCCTCCCCCTGGCCCTCGCCTCCGGCCAGTCCCAGTTCCACGTCCCTGCCGTCACGAGCCATCTCCTCACGAACGCGCGGGTTATCGAGCTCTTCATCCCGAACAGCATCAGAATCGCTGGCGAGCCCGGAGCCGAGGGCGTCGTGACAGTGACCCCGGCCGCCGCGGTGCAGGGATGGGTGCTCGCCCCCGCGGCCTTTGCGGCGGGGAGCGATGCCCTACGGGTCGGCCTCATCGGCTGCGGGGGACGCGGCGCCGGGGCGGCGGTTAATGCGATGGACGCCGACGCGGGCGCGCGCCTGGTGGCGATGGCCGACCTTTTCGCGGACCGCGTGAAGGCGAAGCGACAGTTGCTCAAGGAGAAGAAGCCTGGGCAGGTGGCGGTTGACGACGCCCATTGCTTCGCAGGCTTCGAGGGCTACCGCAAGGTGATCGAGAGTGCCGACGTCGTGCTCATCGCCATCGCCCCGAAGTTCCACGCGGCCTACACCAGGGCGGCAGTCGAGGCGGGCAGACACGTCTTCGTCGAGAAGGCCCACGCGATTGACCCCCAGGGCGTCCGCGACCTAGTGGCCGCCCGCGACCTCGCCAGGCAGAAGAAGCTGAGCGTCGTCTCGGGCCTCTACAGCCGCTATGATCCGGGCTACCAGGAGACCATCAAGCGCGTGCGCGACGGCGCCATCGGCGCCATCGTGGCCATCGAGGAAACAGCCCTCCGCGGGCCGTATGGCCTCTTCCGCCGCGACCCACGCCTCAGCGAGCTCCAGAACCAGCTCGCCCAGTGGCCAAGCTTCGCATGGCTCTCGGGCGACGACGTGAACCAGGGGCTTATCCACGGCCTCGACCGGGCCAACTGGGCGATGGGCGACCAGCAGCCCGTCAAGTGCCACGCCCTCGGCGGCAGGGCGTCCCCGCCTGAGGAGGCTGCCGACAACCTCTTCGACCACCACTCGGTGGTCTACGAATACGCCAACGGGGTGAAGCTGTACGCCTTCGCCCGCACGCAGACAGGGTGCTTCAGCGCGTTCACGACCGTGATCCTGGGCACGAAGGGCCGCTGCTTCCTTGCCCAGTGGCGCATCGAGGGCGAGAATAAGTGGCGCTACCGAAGGCCCGACGGCCCCAGGGACAGCCCCTACGACGCCGAGCACAAGGTGCTCTTCAGGGCGATTCGCTCGGGCAACCCGGTGAACAACGGCGACTACATGGTTCAGAGCGCGATGGCCGGGGTCATGGGGCAGCTATCGTGCTACACGGGGAAGGAGCTCACGCCCGAGCTGCTGCTGGCGTCGAGCTTCGCACTCGGCCCGAAGGCCGACGAGTGCAGCTTCAACACAGAGCCCCCCGTGAAGCCCGATGCGAAGGGCGTCTACCCCGTGCCCATCCCAGGCGTCACAAGGCTGAGTTGAGCAGGGAGACCCTCACATGGCGGATGCCAGGCTTGCACGGCGGCGGTTCGTGGCAGCCCCTTCTGTGGCGCTTGGCGCCGGCGCATTCGCGGCGGGGAGCGACGCGCTCCGGGTCGGGCTCATCGGCTGCGGGGGGCGCGGCACGGGGGCGGCGATGAACGCGATGAACGCCGACCCAGGCGTCCGCCTCGTCGCCCTGTGCGACATCTCGGCGGAGGCGATACGCATCCGACGGGCCGGCCTCAAGCAGCAGAAGCCCGATCAGGTGACGGTTGACGACGCCCACTGCTTCACGGGCTTCGACGGCTATCGGCGGCTGATCGAGTGCGTAGACGTAGCGCTCATCGCCGTCGCCTCCAAGTTCCATCCGCTCTACACCAAGGCGGCCATCGAGGCGGGGCGGCACGTCCTCTGCGAGAAGCCGCACGCGATTGACCCGCCGGGCGTCCGCGACCTCGCCGCCGCCTGCGAGCTTGCGCGGCAGAAGAGGCTCTGCGTCGCCTCCGGCTTCCAGAGCCGCTACGAGCCGGGCTACCAGGAGACCACCAAGCGGCTCCGCGACGGCGCCATCGGTGAAATCGTGGCCATCGAGGAGAAGCTCCTCCGCGGCCCCTACGCCCCCTATCGCCGCACGCCCGGCCTCTCCGAGATTCAGCACCAGTTCGCAAACTGGGCCAGCTTCGCCTGGCTCTCGGGCGACGACCTCCTCCAGGGCCTCGTCCACAACCTCGACCGCGACAACTGGCTGATGGGCGACAAGCCGCCCGCGAAGTGCCACGGCCTCGCCGGCCGCTCCTCCGCCCCCGAGGACTGGCGCGGCACCCTCTTCGACCACCACTCCGTGGTCTACGAATACCCCAACGGCGTGCGCCTCCGCGCCTTCTGCCGCACCCAGCCCGGCTGCTACAACGAGACCTCCAGCACCATCCTCGGCACCAAAGGGCGCTGCGACCTCCTCCGCTGGCGCATCGAGGGCGAGACCAAGTGGCAGTATCGCCACCCCGACGGCGCGCGCCTCAGCCCCTACGACCTCGAGCACCAGGCATTCTTCAAGGCCATCCGCTCGGGCGACCCCCTCAACGAGGGCGACATCATGCTCCACGCCACCCTCGCAGCCATCATGGGCCAGCTCTCCTGCTACACCGGGCAAGAGGTCACTTGGGAAGGCGCCCTCAAGTCCCACTTCGCCCTCGGCC
>VGYW01000676.1 GCA_016872875.1 Planctomycetota bacterium
AAGAGGTGCGCGTGGAGTAAGATTGCGGAGTTGTGCAACTGCGCGATACTGGTCCGAGGGCCATGCCCGCGGGCGATGGCGTGGTCTGCGTTCCTCCCAGCCGTGCGTCAGGGGCCGGCGCGGTTTGACAAGAGATGCGCGTGGAGTAGGATTGCGGAGTTGTGCAACTGCGCGATACTGGTCCGAGGGCCATGCCCGCGGGCGATGGGGTGGTCTGCGTTCCTCCCAGCCGTGCGTCAGGGGCCGGCGCAGTTTGACAAGAGATGCGCGTGGAGTAGGATTGCGGAGTTGTGCAACTCCGCGATACTGGTCCGAGGGCCATGCCCGCGGGCGATGGCGTGGTCTGCGTTCCTCCCAGCCGTGTGTCAGGGGCCGGCGCGGTTTGACAAGAGATGCGCGTGGAGTAGGATTGCGGAGTTGTGCAACTCAGCGATGGTCTACCGAAGGGGGAAACTATGGATGACATCATCGTCCGCGTCCTTCGTGCGGTGGCTTGCCGGACGAGGCTGCGCATCATGTGGCGCTTGGCGGCGGGGAAGGAGCTGACGCCGAGCCAGCTCGCCCGGGAGCTGCGGCTGCGACGGGCTCTTGTGAGTGCTCACCTCGCGCGGCTGGAGTCCACGGGGCTGATCCTGCGCCGCCGCTCGGGTGCGCGCTGCTACTGCACCGGGGGTTCCCCTTACAGCAAGGCGGCCTTCAGCGGGCAGGTGGCCGCTTGGGTGTACGGTTTGCTCAAAGCTCCTGGGCAGGGTTCCGACAGGGCGAATCGCGCGCCGGGATCGGCCCGCGTTCCCACGAGCGTTCAGGAGCAATGCCAGAGGCTCGTCTTCGACGCGGCCACGGCTTTCACGGACCTTCGGCGACTCCAGATTCTCCGCCGCCTGGCGGATGGGAAGGCGGCCGACGCCCTCGGCCTGGGCAGGGAGCTGAGGATGTCCCACGACGCCGCGACAAGGCACATATCGAAGCTTGTTCGCCGCGGGTACGTTTGCGTCTCGCGGAGCGGCCAAGGTGTGGTCTGCCAAATGGCGGCGAAGGCAAGGACGCCGGCTCACGCTCGCCTCCTCGACATCGTGGCGGCTTCCTGGGCTAGGGAAGCGTCGCACAGTTGAACAACTGTGCAATGGTCCTCCACCTGAGCATCGGCCCATCTGGCGATGGGCACGAGGAGAGCGCCGGTGAAAACGCCCTGTTCGCTCATCGCGGTCCGCTGCCCGGCTAAGCTGAACCTGTTCCTCGAGGTGCTGGGGAGGCGGGCGGATGGGTACCACGAGCTCGACACGGTGATGCAGGCGGTTGACCTGTACGACGAGCTGCTCGTGACGCCGCTGGATGGGGAGGGAGTGTGGCTGTCGTGCTCCGAGCCGTCGCTGCCGACCGATGAGGGGAACGTGGTGGTGCGTGCCGCGCTCGCCTTGCGGGAGCGGACGGGTTGCCGGCGCGGCGCGCGCGTGGCGCTGACGAAGCGCATCCCGATGCAGGCGGGGCTGGGCGGCGGGAGCAGCGACGCGGCCGGGACCTTGGTGGGGCTGAACGCCGCCTGGGGCCTGGGGCTGACGGCGAGGGAGCTGGGCGAGGTGGCCGCGGCGGTGGGCTCCGACGTGGCGTTCTTCCTCGGGGGCGGCACGGCGCGCTGCACGGGGCGCGGCGAGCGTGTCGAGCCGCTCGATGTGAAGGGGGGCTTCCACTACGTGCTGGTGTGCCCGCCCTTCGGGGTCTCGACGCGGGAGGCGTACGGGCGGCTGGGCGCCTTGACTTCCGGGCGGGCAAGCGCTAGCATACTATTGGGCAGCCTCGCAGCAGGCAGCATCGAGGAGGCTGGGCTGGGGCTCTTCAACCGCCTCGAGGATGCCACGTTCGCGTTGCGCCCTGAGTTGCGCGCCGTGAAGGAGCGCATGGCGCACACCGGCGTCTTCGCCGGGGTGTGCATGACCGGCAGCGGGTCCGGCATCTTCGGCCTCTGCCGCCCGGACGAGTGGGAGCGCTCCCGCGAGGCGGCGGCCGGCCTCCGCGCCGGCCGCGTCTTCGCGGTGCGCAGCATCCTGCGGGGTGTCGAGAGACGGCCTGAAGGCCGCACTACGAAGTGAAAGGGGGTGATGGCAGGAAGGAGCTGACGCTCGATTCGCGGCTTGAGATAGCCCAGTGTCTGGACATGGGGACGCCGCGCGGAGGCGGCAGCGAGGTGGGGACATGGAGCTTACCGAAGTTCGGATCAAGCTGGCCGGGGATCGAGACGAGAAGCTGAAGGCATATTGCACCATCACGCTTGACAACTGCTTCGTCGTCCGCGACATCAAGGTCATCCTTGGCACCAAGGGGCCGTTCGTGGCCATGCCGAGCCGCAAGCTGATGGACATCTGTCCGCGGTGCGGCACGAAGAACCATCTGCGCGCGCGCTACTGCAACGAGTGCGGGCGGCGCCTCGACCCCGAGCGCGCGGCGCGCGACGCCAGCGGGCGGGCCAGGCTCCACGCGGATATCGCGCACCCGATCAACCGCGACTTCCGCGGCTACCTGGAACGCAACATCCTCGAGGCCTACGAGCGCGAGTTGGCGCGCTCGCGGCAGCCCGGCTACCAGCCGCCCGCGGACGTCCTCTCCGACGCCGGAGAGGACTACCTCGACGACGGCGATGAGCACGGGGCGGAGCACAAGCCGCCCGCCGCCCCGAGCACTGACGACCCCGGCGACCACAGGTTTGGAGAAGGCATCTTACCTTGAGCAGCAGAACCGGCGCACAGATTCTGGTTGCCACCCTGGTGGACGAGGGGGTGAAGCACCTCTTCGGAATCCCAGGCGGCGTCGTCATCCCGATCTTCGACGCCCTCTACGACTCGCCGATCGACGTGATCCTGACGCGGCACGAGCAGGGCGCGGGCCACGCGGCCGACGGCTACGCGCGCGCCAGCGGAAAGGTCGGTGTCTGCCTAGCCACCTCCGGGCCAGGCTCCTGCAACCTCGTCACCGCAATCGCCACGGCCAACTTCGACTCCGTCCCTCTCGTCGCTGTCACAGGCCAGGTGCGCACCAAGCTCATCGGCAACGACGCGTTCCAGGAGGCCGACATCACCGGCATCACCCGCCCGATCACCAAGCACAACTTCCTCGTGCGCGACGTAGCCAAGCTCGGGTCCACCCTCCGCGCCGCCTTCCACATCGCCCGCACCGGGCGGCCCGGACCAGTGCTCGTGGACATCCCGGTGGACGTCTCGACCGCGCAGACCGACGCGCCGACGCCGCAGGAGGTTGATCTCCCCGGCTACAAGCCGCACACTAAGGGCAACGCCCGCCAGATTCAGGTAGCCGCCGACGCGATCAACAAGGCCAAGCGCCCGCTCCTCTACGCGGGGGGCGGCGTGATCATCTCGGGCTGCGCCGACCTCATTCGCCAGCTCGCCGAGACCGCACAACTCCCCGTCACCACCACCCTCATGGGCCTGGGCGCCTTCCCCGAAGACCACCCCCTGGCCCTCAAGATGCTCGGCATGCACGGCACCGCCTATGCCAACTACGCCATGCAGCACGCCGACGTCATCATCGCCGTCGGCGCGCGCTTCGACGACCGCATCACCGGCAAGCTCGACGAGTTCGCCCCCCAGCGCGAGTGCATCATCCACATAGACATAGAC
>VGYW01000677.1 GCA_016872875.1 Planctomycetota bacterium
GGCGCAATGACGCGAGGCCTCGAGAGAGATGAGCCCGCATCGGACCGACACTCCTGCCGACCTCGAAAAGCCCCGCTCTGCGGGAGCCCAGGGGATCCGTCGTGAAAAAAACTTGACTTTCCACATGGCGGCTTCGCTCAGGGCAGGCCCTTGCGTCGGTGGGGCGAAGGATAGGCAACTACCAGGGTGCTCCTCCCCACCCCAGCCCCCGCGGGGGGCGGCAGAGACCAAAGGGCGCGCGACGCCTGGCTTCTGTCGCCCCCTGCGGGGGCTGAGCAAGGGGTGACGCCCGCTCTATTGACCTCTGCGGAAGTGATGTACCATCGTGCGGGGGATTCTACATTCTGGCCGTAGCCCACGAAGTGGGCGAGCCAGTCGTAGCCCAGGGCGACCGAAGGGAGCCCTGGGACACGGTGTCCCCCATTCATGAGCCCCTGAAAGGGGCGATTCGTGGCCATCTGAATCGCCCCCATTCGGGGGCTCCCCCGTGGTTGGGGGCCTACCCAGGGCTCCCTTCGGTCGCCCTGGGCTACGGCTCGCCCGCCCCCGTTCGGGGGCTACAGGGAGCACATTTCTTTCGCAGAGGTCAATAGTTGCCAATCGTCGTCCCACTGGGACAGGCCCAGTGGTGACGCGAACTGCACGCAGAAAGGAAGGAGAAGAGCTAATGCCAGAAGAGAATCAGGACGTGTCGCGTCGGGAGTTTCTCGATGCCGCGGGCGGGGCGGCGGCGCTGGGGGCGGCGGCCGCGGGGCTGCCGGCGGCCGAGCTGAAGAGCGACCGCAAGATTCGCCTGGGGGTCGTGGGCGGGGGGTTCGGCTCGGCTTTCCCCTGGCAGCGCGAGCCGAACTGCGAGGTGGTGGCCGTGAGCGACCTCATCCCAGGCCGCCGAGCGCACCTCCAGAAGACCTATGCCTGCGAGACGGCCTACGAGTCGCTCGAAAAGCTGGTCCTCGACCCGAAGGTGGAGGCGGTGTCGGTGTTCACGGGCGCGCCCGACCACGCCCGCCACGTCATCGAGTGCATGAAGCACGGCAAACACGTGCTCTCCGCGGTGCCCGCCTGCCTCACGCTCGAGGAGGCCGCGGCGATGAAGGAGGCGAAGGAGAAGACAGGGCTGAAGTACATGATGGCCGAGACGAGCTACTACCGCGCCCCGTGCATCTTCGCCCGCGAGCTCTGGGCGCAGGGCAAGTTCGGCAAGTTCCTCTACTCCGAGGTCGAATACTACCACCACAACGTGCAGAAGTACGGCGGCGCAAACGCCCTCTGGAAAGGCAAGGACATGCCGAAGGGCTGGCGCTGGGGCTTCCCGCCCATGTTCTACCCCACCCACTCCACCGCCTTCCACGTGGGCGTCACGAGGGAGCGCTTCACCGCCGTCAGTTGCCTCGGCTGGGGCCACGACGACCCGATGCTGAAGGACAACCCGTACGACAACCCCTACTCGAACCAGGTCGCGCTCTTCAAGGCGAGCGGGGGGAACATGTGCCGCTGCAACGTGCTGTGGTGGATCAACGCCGATGGCGAACGGGCGCAGTGGCTTGGCGAAAACCTCTCCATCTACATGGACCACTCCGGCGGCCAGACCTTCGCGGTGCGCAGCCGCGACAAGAGCGTGCCGACGGCGATGCCCGACTACACGAAGCTGTTGCCCGAGCCGATGCGGGTGGGCGGCGGGCACGGCGGCTCGCACCCCTTCCTCGCCCACGAGTTCATCAGCGCCCTCGTCGAGAACCGCGAGCCGGCGGTTGACCTCTACGAGGCCCTGGCGATGACCGTGCCCGGCCTTGTGGCGATGGAGTCGAGCCGCAAGGGCGGCGAGCAGCTCAAGGTGCCGAGCTTCGATAGAGGATAGCCCGCGCCTAGTTTCTGCTGAAGAGAGTCGGGGCTCGTAGTGCGGCCTTCAGGCCGTCTCTTCCTCCTCAGTTCACGGGGGGATTAAGGGTGCGCGGAGCGGTGGTGGATCTGGTGGACACTCCGTCCACTGCGGCACAAGGCGGGTGTCACCCTCAACGGCTTCCGTTGAGGGTGCGAACGGGGCAGCCTCGGGCGGGGCCTCACCGCGAGCAGCGGGGGAGCGGACCGTCGCGCTTTCGCGCGAAAGCGCGACAATCGCCCGCTCCGCGAGCGGGGAGGGCGAGGACGCGGGGCGCGGAGGCCCCGCCCACGGGACGGGCTGAAGCCCGCACTACGAACGTGGCTCACGCCGCGGGTGGCACCCTCAACGGCTTCCGTTGAGGGTGCGGACGGGGCAGCCTCGGGCGGGGCCTCACCGCGAGCGGCGGGGGAGCGGACCGTCGCGCTTTCGCGCGAAAGCGCGACAATCGCCCGCCCAGCGAGCGGGGAGGGCGACGACGCGGGGCACGGAGCCCCCGCCCAGAGCGCGCAGGCCCAGCCCACAGGACGGGCTGAAGCCCGCACTACAAACGTGGGTTGCGCTGTGGGTGCCACCCTCAACGGCTTCCGTTGAGGGTGCGACCGAGAGTAGCCCCCACGCCCGTCCTGCCGGCGAAGGGCGACGCGAGCGGGGAGGGCGAGGACGCGGGGCGCGGAGGCCCCGCCCACAGGACGGGCTGAAGCCCGCACTACAAACGTGGCTCACGCCGCGGGTGTCACCCTCAACGGCTTTCGTTGAGGGTGCGGGCGGGGGCAGCCCAACGACACCGTCAAGCGAAGACGCTTGAGGGTGCCACCAGTCTTGGTTTGGTCATTGGGGTTTTGGGTTTCGGATTTCCTTCGGATTTCGTGCTTCGGATTTCTCCCCGTCCTTTCACCGCGGAGTGCCTGGCATCTCGGCCTGCACCCCTCAAAGCCCATCTTCCTCGCCCTGGCGCCGCGGGCTGACGTGGCGCTCGCTGGCCATCGGGCTGGCGCTGGTGGCCGCGGGGAGCGCGTGCGCGCCGAACGCCATCTGGGGGCTGGCCTCCTCCGAAATCACCTGGTCGTACATGCCCATCGTCGCGGTGGTGCCGTTCCTCGCGGTGGTGGCGGTGGTGAACTTGGCGCTGAAGGCGGTGCGGCGGGCCTGGGCGCTGCGGCCGGCGGAGCTGGTGGTCGTCTTCGGCATGGCCATCGTGAGCGCGGGCACGCCGCTGTTCCTGGTGGGCTTCATGCTGGCGCTGATGGGCTCGCCCTACTACTGCGCCAGCCCGGAGAACAGGTGGGCCGAACTGCTCCACCCGCACCTGCCGCGCTGGGCGTTTCCGGGGGACGGCGCGGGGGCGATGCGCGGCTTCTTCGAGGGGCTGCCGCCCGGAGGCGCCGTGCCCTGGGGCGAGTGGCTCCTCCCGCTCGCCTGGTGGCTCCTGCTGGTGGGCACCCTCTACTTCGTGTGCCTCTGCCTCGTGGTGCTTCTTCGCAGGCAGTGGGTGGAGCGCGAGCGCCTGGTCTACCCGCTCCTGGCCGTGCCGCAGGCGCTCATCGAGGATAGCGACGACGCCCGTCTCGTGCCCAAGCTCCTGCGGAGCCGCGTCTTCTGGTGCGGCTTCGCTATCCCGATGGGAATCATCGGGTGGAACGCCATCTCATACTTCGAGCGCAGCTTCCCACAGATCGACCTGGGCGGTTCGTGGGTGAGCCTGGGCCGCGGCTTTCCCGGAATCCAGCTCATCCTG
>VGYW01000678.1 GCA_016872875.1 Planctomycetota bacterium
GAGGGGAAGCTCCGCCTCTTCGCCTTCGACCTCGAGGGCAAGAAGAAGTGGGCGGTGGACGTGGAGCCCGCCTGGCGCGGCGACCACCCTGGCGCGCGAGCCACGCCCACGATTGACGCGGGCAAGCTCTACCTGGAGACCGCCGGCGGCCTCGTGGCCTGTCTCGACGCCAGGAGCGGCAAGCGCATCTGGAGCAAGCACCTCGTGCGCGACTTCGGCGGCAGCCCAGGCGGATGGGGCTACGCCGAATCCGTCCTCATCTACCGCAACTACGCCATCGTGAAGCCGGGCGGACGCAACTGCGTCGTCGCACTGAACAAGGAGACGGGCGCCCCCGTCTGGACGAGCAAGGGTTTCGCCGGCGGGGCCGAGTACTCCTCCTGCATCGGCGTGCCGTACCAGAATGCCCACATGATCATCACAGGCACCCGCGACGGGTTGCTGTGCGTGAGCGCGCGGACGGGGAACGTGCTGTGGTCGAACCCCTGGAGCGCGGGGAACGTGGCGAACTGCCCGACCCCGGCGTTCTCCGACGGCTACGTCTTCTGGGCCAACGGCTACGGCAAGGGCGGCGTCTGCATGAAGGTCACGGTCACTGATAAAGGCGTCTCCGCACGCCAGGCCTGGACCACCCGCGACATGGTCTGCCACCACGGCGGCTACATCATCGAGAAGGACCACATCTACGGGAACCACGAGGGCGGCTTCTCCTGCCTCGACCTGAAGACCGGCAAACGCATGTGGAGCGAGCAGGGGGTGGGCAAGGGGAGCCTGTGCTGGGCCGACGGCATGCTCTACCTCTTCGGCGAGAACGGCGGCCAGGCCGCACTCGCCACCTGCTCGCCCGACGGCATGGAGATCAAGGGGCGGGTCCGCGTCCAGGGCAACGGCCCGAGCTGGGCGCACCCCGTCGTCGTCGGCGGACGCCTCTACCTGCGCTACGACACCAACCTCTATTGCTACGATGTGAAAGCGAAGTAGGAAGAAGGTGTTGGGTGTTGGGGGTTAGGTGTTAGGGGTGAGGAGAACGGACATGGGAAGGGGGTTGGTCAGCGCGTGGCTGGTGGCTTTGGGGGCCGCGGGCCTCGGGGCCGAGGTGCGGACGCTTGAGATCCGCGAGTTCCTGGGCCACACGTGGACCAACGAGCTGGATGGCTGCCGCCTGGAGTTCAAGCCGGGCCAGTGCTGGCCCAAGGGCATCCGCCTGCTCGATGAGGCGGGCAAGGCGCTGCCCATTCAGATCACAGATCTGAAGACCCACCCCGACGGCAGCCTGGCGACCGGCACGCTCTGGTTCCTTGTGGACAAGTTGCCCGCGAGGGGGAAGCGAAGCTACACCTTCGAGGGGGGGCGACGGGGCGACAAGCCGGCACGCTATCGTCCAGACCTCACCCTCGACCTCCGAAAGGACTCTTGCGAGATAACCACCAGCAAGGTCGGAGTCCGCCTCCTCGCCGGCTCCAAGCGCTTCGAGCCGCCGCTGCCCGCAGCCCAGGCGCCCGCGCCCCTTCAGGCCATCCGCCTGCGGAGCGGGACATGGATTGGCCGCGGCCGCTGGGATACCGAACTCGCCTGCACCGGTTACGAGGGGCGCCTCGTGGCCGAGGGGCCGGTCTTCGCAGAGGCAATCGTCCGCCTCGACTTCGCGGGCGGCAAGCACTACACCGCCACCTACCGCGTCGTCGCGGGGCAGGAGGTGGTCCTCATCGAGGAGGAGTTCGACCTCGGCGACCCCAAGCGCTTCGTCCTGCCAGACTACGACGAGCGCTACCGCCTGATGTGGGACTGGTGGGGCGGCACCCACGGCCGCGCCCCATCGCCCAACAACCTCATCTTCTCGCTCTACGACGCCAAGGGCTTCGCGCCCGACACCGCCCGCTGGCACGGCCACCACGCCACCATCCCCGAGAAGGGGAACCCCGGACCCCACGGCGGAACCGCCGAGTACAAGCTCGACTTCTCAAGGGGCCGCCTCGACATCGTGCTGAACTCCTGGCTCCAGTGGGGCGACGACGAATCGGTCTTCTACACCGCCTGGAACAAGGCGAACCCGACCGACGCCCTCGCGGTCGTGGCCATCCGCCCGTCCAGGTGGATTCATCCCGACCTCGTGCCCCACACGCCCGGCTTCATCAAGCAGCACACCCAGACCAACAACATCGGGGTGTGGGTGGACAAGGCGCCCGACCTCTTTCTCCGAGCGCCCGTCAACCGCGGCAAGCGGGCATACCTCATCGCCGCGCTCGACGCCAAGGCCGATGTCGCCACGACCCTCGGCCAGTTCGACACCACGGCTCAGCTCCTTGTGAAGTACGGCCAGAGGCCCCTCGACAAGGTGAAGGACTGGGTCCTCGGCTGGGAGGAGAAGACGAAGCGCCCGCTCCTCTTCGTCAAGCCTGGCGACCTTGCCGCCTTGCGCCGCCGCATGGAGTCCCAGCCCGACCAGTTCAAGCAGATGCAGCACCAGGCGGTCTACCGGTATATCGCGACCGGCGACGAGAAGGAGGCCCAGAAGGCATTCGACGAGGTGATGAACACCCTCCGCACCATGCGCACCGTCACCCTGGAGGGCCTCGCGCCGTTCCACCCTAGCCACAACCACATGGGATGGGGATGGACGATGCAGCTTGCGGGGGCGACGCTGGATGTCGTGCTCGGCTCGCCCTCGCTCACGGCGGAGCAGCGCGCGGAGGCCCGCGCGCTCATGGCCTACGTGCAGTATTGCGCCTGGGACAAGGATTTCTTCCCCGGCCGCGAAGAAGGCTTCGCCTGGGGCTCCGCCAACCAGGGCAGCATCATGATGGCCGGGCGGGCACTCTGGGCCAGGCTCCTCGCAGACCATCCAATGGCCAAGCAGTGGGCGACGGAGGGGACCAAGTTCGCCATCTGGGACCTCGAACGCTACCTCCACCCCACGAGCGGCGCCGCGATGGAATGCCCCGCCTACGCGGGCGCCGCCATCTCCTCCGACCTCACCGTCCTCCTGGCGACCCAGGACGTCGTGGACATCGCCCCAATCCTTCCCCGCCTGCGCGCGCTCTGCGAATGGCGGGCGGTGACCATGCCGCCACCCGATCCAAGGTTCGGCATGCGAACGCTCCTCACCCTCGGCGACAGCCCGTACCACGGTGACAACATCGCCGCCCTTCTCGGCATGGTTCTACAGAAGTCCGACCCGGAACTTGCGCAACGCTGCTTCTGGCTCCATCGCCAGAGCGGCAGCCAGGCCGGCGCCTTCACCAATCCGCTCTTCCTGGTGGACAACTCCCTTCCCGACGCGCCGCCCCGCGTCGCCAGCCGACACTTCCCTGGCTTCGGCGCCATCCTCCGCACCGGCTCCCTCACGCCCGACGAAACCTATCTCTGCTACTACCACGGCAGCTTCTCATTCGGCCACTACCACAGCGACCAGGGCACGCTCGTCTTCTACGCCAAGGGCGCGCCACTGATGATGGACTTCGGCTCGCAGTACCAGCCCAACATCCGCCAGGCCTGCTTCCACAACACCCTAACCTACAACCACCGCGAGTGGGCCGAGCCGAAGAAGTGCCCCGGCCGCGACAGCCCCGACTGCTTCTACACGGGCAAACGCTGGTTCGACCACGACGT
>VGYW01000679.1 GCA_016872875.1 Planctomycetota bacterium
CAGCGACCTTTCGCTTGCCCATGACCAGGCCTCCAAGAAGAGACGAAACACAGACACAACCACACGTCTCCAATGGAAGCCTGGTCGTCTCCATTTGTCCAGCCCCGATCCGCGCATCGACCCGGATGAGATCGATCTCGGAAGACCGGAAGAAGATACCAGGGAATGAAGGGGGGACAAGCGAGGCGCCCGCCCCCAGGCCTCGGCCCAGGCGCCTTGCCCGCCAAGTGGTGTTGGGGGGGCCGGAGGAAGCGCGCTCCGCGGCTTCGTACCCCAACACCGAACACCTGACACCTGACACCCGGGCTTCCTCCCCTGGCCGCCCGGGTGCAATCCGTCCAGCACCAGGAGCCGTCCGCCCGGCACGGCGCGGTGGCCCAGCCGGTGGACGGCCTCGTGAGTGGCCTCCGGCCCCTGGGGCCTGATTGTAGAGCAACACCTCGGCGATCTCGCCCTGGAAGTGCTCGCAGGCAGGCGCCTGCTGCGGCCCGGCCCCGATCAGCAGGCACCGGTCGTTGGCCCCAGCCGGACAAACTGCGTTTTCCCGGATGAGCTTCGGCGCACGGCCACCGCGCACCGCTACTTCACCTCGGCCCATACGACGCGCCTCTCGCCGCTGCACTTCCACAGGCAGCCCTGCACCGTGACGTCGCGGCCGTCCAGCTCGGGGTTGGTTGCGCTGGCGACGGTTCGCGGCATGACCTTCACGGCGGCGCCGTTGGCGGAGACGACGTAGGCATCTGGCTCGACGGCCGTGACCTTGCCCTTGAACGCCACGAGCGCCCCCTCCGGCAGGGCCGCGAGCCGCGGCACCGGCACCTCGTGGTAGCCGGTCAGCGGCGACACGACGGCCGTTTCCACGCTCGAGTATGGGGTTTCGTTCTGCTGGGGCGACTTGTCGCGCATCTTGAACTGGTAGCGGTACTCGCCGTCGCCCAGCGGCGGCGTCTGCCAGAAGGGCTTCTCCACCCACCCGCTGTCGGGGCCGTTGCCGCTCGCGCAGTGGAAGAAGTACTCGACCGGGTCGGGCTCGATCTTCGGGCAGCCGTCGGCGCCCGTGACCGACATCGCCCTCATCGCCACGGAGTTCGACAGCGTGGCGTAGGGGAGGGTCTGCCATTCGCCGATGCGGTAGCGGGCGGGCGGGGTGTCGTCGCGCGCGACGGCGGCCTTGGGGGCGGAGGACTTGCTGGCGTTGCCCCACCCGTCCCGAACCTGCACCGTGTAAGAGTGCTTCGCGCCCTCGGCGAGGCCGGCGTCGGTCCAGGTCGGGCTGGATTGCCAGCCCGAATCGCGGGACGCGGAGGTCCCGCCCACAGGCTGGCGCGTGAACCTGTACTCGACGAGGGGGCAGGCGTCGCTGGCCCTCTTCGCGGTCATGCGGATGGCGGTGGGGCTGATGCCGGCAGGGCCGGTCTCGAGCTCGGCCGGCTCGGGGGCGTCAGCGTCCTTGGGGAGCGTGACCTCGGCTGGGGCAGACTCGAACGTCTCGATGCCCGACTTGTCTCGTGCTCTGAAGGCATAGGCGTAGGTCTTGCCCGGCGTGAGGGCGGCATCCGTCCAGCGGTTGCTCGTGATCCAGCCACTGTCGTGGCCGCTGCTCTTGCAGACAAAGCGGTACTCGACCCACCTGCTCTCGCCGTTGCCCCTGGGAGCCGACATCACGGCCGCCGAGCCGTCCACGGCGGCCGGTTTCATCAGGAACCCGGCCGGCGCGGGCAAGGGGGGCCTGACCCGGACAGGCGGAGGCACGGGCTTCGCGGCTCGGTTCCTGAGCTGGCCGGCCAAGGCTGCGATGGCAGAGGGTTCTTGAGGTTGGACGTAGACTCGGAAGTCGGTGAGCATCCCTCTGAAACAGCCGCCCGCTGCGCCTCGGCCCAGGAACATCCAGCCGTTGCCGGCCAGCGTGTTCGGGCCGAGCAGCATGTCGGGGTCGAGCGTCATCGCGTCGTTGTTGGCGACCTCTTTGCCATCCACATAGAGCGTGGCCGTGTCGCCCTTCAGGGTCACGGCCACGTGGGTCCAGGTGCTGACCGGGAGCGCGGCAGGCCCGAAGATCGCCTGCTCGCCGCCCTTGCCGCTGGTGGTGATGGCGAACTTGAGGATGCCCTTGGCGGCGTCCTTGGGCGTCAGGTAGGCCCACTTGTTCGCGCCGTCGCCGAAGTGGAGGATTCGCTGGTCCGCGGCGCCGCCCGCCCAGTTGACCCAGACGGCGATGGTTGTGTCGCTGAAGTCTGCCACATCGCGTCTCAATTCGACGTACTGGTCATCGCTACTGAGCAGCAGGGCCGCGGGGAGCGCCTTGTCCTCGATGGCCACGGTCTTGGGCGCGCCCATCAGGTAGCCGTGCGCGACGCCGTGGGTGTCGAGGGCGTAGATGGGGCTTGGGCGCTTGAAGGAGTAGTGGCAGGCGAGCTGGCCGCTGTCGGGGCGGCCGTCGGCGTACTTCTGGTCGGTGCCCCACACCCAGCACGTGAGCACCTGGCGGTCAACGCTCGCGCCGTTCGAGCAGTCGCCGTCCTTGATGGCGTGGCCGCGAACGCTTGCGCCGCCGAAGTCCTGGGTGTTGCCCTTGATGGTCGCGTTGCCGTGGAGCTCGCCGCGGTCCCAGGTGTAGGCGCGCTCGAGGAGCCGGCCGTTCTCGTAGACCTTCCAGCGTCCCTGGAGGGTCGCCCAGTCGCGGACCTTGCCGTGGTCGTAGACCTGGGCGTCGTCCTTGACGAGCGCGTGGCCGCTCACGCGGGCGTGGTCTTTCACGACCGCGTTGCCCCGCACCACAGCGTAGTCCTCGATGCGGGCGTTGCCGAGCACCTTCGCCCTGTCAAGGACCATGGCGTCCGGCGCGATGTATGCGGTCGGCTCCACCGTGGCGGTGTCGGCCACGAAGCCGCCGCCGTTGGGGTGCGGCTTGCCCGCAACGTCCTTCGGGCGGACGGGCTTGCTCTCGTAGGCGGTGGCCTGGGTGTCCACGAACGCCACCTCGTAGGGCTGGGGCTGGAGGGGGAGGTCGGAGATGAGGGGCCGCTCGAAGCCGTTGAAGGGCATGAAGTCGGGCGTCGCGGCCACCACCAGGAAGAGCTGGTTCTCGTCCGCCGAGAGGGTCATCGAGTTCAGGCCGCCGTTCCACATCGTGCTGTAGCGCGGCTCGCCGTTGTCGTTCACGGCCACGAGCGTGGCCCGCCAGTCCGAGCGGCGGGCGGGGTCCCAGAGCGGCTTGAAGTTCACGGTGACGGGGTAGTTCCCACCCGCCTTGCCCTTGAGGGCGATGGGCACCACGTTGTAGCCGCCCTGCATCGGGGCGTGGGCGAAGGGGACTCGGAACCAGGCCGTGTCGCCGCCGCGCGGCACGAGCTCTGTGTAGGCGCGGCGACAGATTTCTGAGAGCGGGTCCATCGTGCGGGGGGAGTGCTTCTGGAAGAAGGGCTGGCGTTCGTAGTCCCACGTCACGCTGCGAGCCGCCATGCGGCCGATGGCGTCCTTGATCGCGTTGTAGGGGTCGGGCGAGCCCGAGGTGTCGAGGCGAACCAGCGCGTCGAAGAGGTATTCGGCGCCCTTGCTCTTCGCGCCGCGGGCCTGGGTCCAGACCTTGTTGATGAAGGCCGG
>VGYW01000680.1 GCA_016872875.1 Planctomycetota bacterium
CGCCCGGTCGGCGTAGAGGTGCGGGCAGTCGGGGTCGCCCATCAGTTGCGCGATCTGGAATGCCCAGTCGGTGATCGTGCCCTTCTCTTCGGCGTCGAGCGTCTGGAAGTGGTCGCCGGCCATGTGTGCGAGGTTGAGGCGGAGGCTGGGGTACTTCCGCAGGACGGGGACCCAATTGCAGGGGTGGCTCTGGTTGGCCTGGGACTTGTCGCCCGGGCTGGCGCCGTGTGGCCCGCGCGCGCCCTGCGGCGAGCAGTGGGCGGTGATGGGAATCTCGCGCTCGGCGCAGGCGGCGTAGAGGTGGTCCAGCGCGTCGTCCACGTGCGCCCAGCGGACCCCGGCCTTGCGGCGCTTCTTCGGGAGCCAGCTCGGCTTGCTCTTGTGGTCGTTGCCGCAGGGATAGTAGCCCATGATGGGGTAGAGCTTGACGCCGATGAAGCCCTCGCGTTCCACGAGGTCGAGCACCTTGCCGACCTCCGAGTCGATGCCGTCGCCCGCGGCCCGCAGCGGGCAGAAGGGGGCGAAGAGGTGGACTCTGCCGCCGTTGTCGCGGATCACCTGGGACTTCCATTCGACGCGTGACTGGTCTGGGTGCTGCTCGCTCCGCCGCCAGGCGAACCAGGGCGGGTCGTCCCCGAGCCACTCCTCGTAGTCGGTCATCAGCGGCACGAGCAGGTCGGCCTCGCTCGGCGGGTGGGCTTCGAGGGAGCGCCTGACGATCTCGCCCGCGGGCGCGGTGAAGTTGGGCCAGAACTGCACCGCGGTCATCTTCAACTGGCGGCCGAAGGCGGCGGTGCCGCTCCCGAGGATGGGCTCGAGCAGCGCCAGAATGTCGCCCAGAGCCGCGCCGCCCCCTGAGACCACGAAGCGAATGATCCGCCTCACCAGCGGGTTGGGCAGCTCATTGAGCCCGAACCAGGCCTTGACGAAGCTCTCCATCTCCACCGCGTCGGCCTGGAGCAGATGGCTGTGAACGTCGATCCGCACGCCCATGGTCCTTCTCCTTTCCTGCTGCCTGCGCCGTGAGTCTGGATGGCCGTGATCGGGGGACGCCCGCGCGCGGACAAGCATGCCGAGCCTGAGCCGATTTGTCAAAGGCCGATTGCGGCCGCGCGCGGTTGACAGCGGCGGGGCCTGCGCTAGAATAGACAAGGCGCCGCGAGAGGCGAGGAGCATGACCGATGAAGATTCACACCATCCGCCAGCCGGCCACCGAGCAGCAGGTCCACGAGATGCTCGAGGCCTTCGGGGACTACATCAAGCTCGCGGTGGACGTCGAGCGAGGCGTTCTGGCGGGCGGCGGCGGGCTACATGCTGACTGCGAGCAGGCCCTTCTGGACGACGGGAGCCGCGGGGCGAGCATCTGGGGAGCTGACTGGCGGCCCGAGACCCGCGAGGTCCTGTTCGGGTCGTTCATCAACATTCGGCCAAGCCACGGGAACCGCTCGATGCTGATCGAGAGCCGGGCCTTGCGCGAGCGCGTCGAGGCCGTAGTGCGGCGGCTATTGGAGGTGCGAAAACCATGAGCGCCGTGCCAGCCCTATGCGAACGCTACCTGCGCGACCGGGAGCCGGTGCGCATGGGCAACCTGGCCTCAGACCTGATGCGTCTGAGCCAGTGGGCCGCCGGGCGCTGGAAGGACGAGAGGATCGTCGAGCTGATGGAGACGATCGCCTGGATGCTCGAGCAGAACCCCGAGTTCGCCTCGGAGGAGCTGGCGAACATGCAGCGCGAGATATGCCACTGGCGGCGCATCTGGCCGGTGGAGGCGGCGCGGCCATTGCTCGCGTTCCGCGCACGACTCATGTCCGAGCGCATCCTGGAACTATCCGGGCTGCTGGATGAAGGGGCCTGCCCCGAACCGCAGCCATCGGACGGAGCCGACGGATCCGACCGATGGGACCGATCTGTCGGATGAAAGAGCCAGAGGCCCCGCCCCCCTCACAGCCCCATCAGGAACTGGAAGTTGCGGTCGGCGATGCCCGGCAGGCCCTCGTGGCCGAAGTCGGGGTAGACGACCATCTGCTTCTTCGCGGGAATCTTGTTGTAGGCGGCGAACTGGCTCGACGGCGGGCAGATGGTGTCCATCAGGCCAATCGTCCAGAGGACCTCGCCCCGGATGCGCGGGGCGAGGTGCTGGATGTCCACGTAGCCCAGGGCGTTGAACACCGCGTCCTCGCGCTCGTGGCGCGGGTCGAAGAGGCGGAAGAAGTCCTTCAGCTCCGCGTAGGCGTCCTTCGCCTGGTCCATCTCCCACACCCGCTTGTAGTCGGAGAGGAATGGGAAGACGGGCGCGGCGCGGGCGATGCGGGGCTCGAGGGCTGCGGCGGCGACGGTGAGCGCGCCGCCCTGGCTGCCGCCCGTGACGCCCACGCGGGCGGGGTCTACGTCGGGCATCGCCATCACGAGTGCGGCGAGCTGGGCGCAGTCGAGGTAGATTTGGCGGAAGAGGAGCTTTTCGGGCTGGCCGTCGAGCGCGTCGGCCAGGCCGCGGATGATGTGGCCGCGGTAGGTGTTGCCGGCCACGTCGCCCGTGTCCTGGGAGCGGCCGCCCTGGCCGCGGCAGTCGAGCGCGGCCACGGTGAAGCCCTGGCCCGCGTAGGCCAACTTGTCCGACCAGTCGCCCGAGTTGCCGCTGTAGCCGTGGAACATGACGACCGCGGGGTGGCGCTTCCGCGGCCTCTTCGGGCGAAGGAGCTTTGCGTACACCCGCGCCCCGCCCATGCCCGTGAAGGTCATGTGGAAGCACTCGGCGTTGGGGGCCTGGAACTCCGCGGGCGTGAGGGCCACCTGGGGGTCGAGCGCGCGCAGCTCGGCCAGCGCCTTGTCCCAATAGGCATCGAAGTCGGCCGGGCGCGGGTTCGTGCCCTGATAGGTCTGGAGCTTGTCCCACGAGAAGTCGAAGGTCAGCGGCACAGGCGTCTCCCCATAGCGGGGGCTGCGATAGCCCGGGCGCGCCGCCGCGGGCGTCCGCAACATGCTACGCAGCGGCGGCGCGTTGTCAAGTGCCCTGACACGCGCCCGGTTTGCCAGCGCTCGGTCTCTTCAGCCCCGCAGGGGCGAAATGGGATAGCCCAGGGCTTCGCTTCGCTCCGCCCTGGGAAGGACGGCCCCCGCCCGGCAGCCCTGAAAGGGCGGGATAGCCCACCGGGCACGCCTATCTCGCCCTTACAGGGCTGCAAACTGCCAGACCCGCAGACCAGGGGTGTGTCAGCTCAAGTGCCCTGTTGACACGGTACGTCCCCTGTGCCATAGTAGACAGGAGAATTGCGTTGCGGGCGGCTCGACGGCTCAGTTGGATCAAGCGGAAGAAAGGGTGGCGGCTTGGGCCAGATGTGGAAGTCGGTTGAAGAGGTGCTGGACTACGCGATCCTGGAGGAGCGGACGGCGGCGTACACCTATCGGTCGTTCGCGCGGCAGGCGGCGACGGCGGAGCTGAGGGAGGTCTTCGAGGGCTTCGTGGCCGATGAGACCGCGCACATGGAGAAGCTGCTGAAGGCCCGCAAGGCGTCGTCGCTCACCGTGCAGCAGGGCAGTCTGAGCAGCCTGCCGCGCCCGAGGGCGGTGCGGCTGCCCGCCGACGGGCTGGCGGACGCCCCCG
>VGYW01000681.1 GCA_016872875.1 Planctomycetota bacterium
GTTTCCCGGCTCACGACCATCCCTGGCCAAGAGACGCCGCGAGGCGGGATAGGGAGTGCGCACACTTGACACAAGATTTGATCGAGAATCGTGAATACCTATTTAGTTGCCCTTGAGGTCTTCCAGCCCCGTCACTGTCCTGGCGGGCTTGGGCTCGGAGGGGGTCTTGGGGTCGGCCGCGGACTTGGTGTTCTTGGGGGGTGTGGTCTTGGGGGGCTTGGGGGCCTTCTCGCCGGGCAGGCGCAGGGCGGCCTCGTAGCGGGCCGTCATGTCGTCCTCGGTCATGGTCTCGCCGCCGAAGAGCTTGGCGCGGTTGCCCGTGTAGGCGGTCTCGAGGCGGGAGAGGCGCTGGTCGGCCTTCTCCCTGACCTTCTTCTCCTCGGCGCGGATGGTGGACCTCAGCTTGGTGGCGTTGGCCCTGGCGCGGTCGAGGTCGCGCTGGTCGTTGGCGAGGCCGTCGTAGCGTTCGAGGCGCTCCCGCTCGCTCATGTTCGTGGTGCCGCCCCGCGAGGTGGTGGAGGAGCGGGTGGAGGCCTGCTCGCGCCGCTGAATCTTGTTCTGGATGCTCCGCTCCAGGCGCTGGACCTCGTTGATGACCTCGCGGACCCTGTCCATGAACTTCGCCTTCACCGCCTCATAGCCCTCGTCCTTCATCTCCCCGGCGGCGTCGGTGTACGCCTTGTAGAGCTCGCGGTTCTTGGTGAGGGCCTGCCGCTGTTCGGCGGTGAGGTCAGTCTTCTGTTCCTCCTTCGCGTCCGTTTCCTCCCGCTGTTTGGACTTGATGGACTCCATGGTGGTGGCGGAGTCGAAGGTGACGGAGGCGAGCTTGTCGCGGGTGACGGCGCGGATGCCGGCCGGGGCCTCGAACATGACGGAGACCAGCCTGCCCTCCTGCTTCCCCTCGCTGCGGACGTCCAGGGCGTCGTTCCCCTCCGCGCCAATCTGAAGGCTCACCACCTCCTCGCGCGGGTAGATCGTCTGGATGTCCTTCACCAGGAAGGTGACGAGCTGCACCGTGCCGCGCAGCTCCTCGCCCTGGCGTGTCTTCAGAATATCCGCATCGGCCCAGTGGCCAAACAGCAAGCAGCAGCCCATCAGCAGCCCGATACGCATCGAGTCACCTCCTGAAGTTGCTCCCGGCGGCCCGCCTCCCAGACAAGATCATTATAGCGGGCCGGGCGTCGGAAATCCAGAACGCGAGAAGGGACTGTGACCCGCAGTACCGACGCCTGGCTCGATTGTTGCACTGTCGTGCTCGTCGTCGTCCTCGTCGTCGTCGTCGAATCTCTGGGCTCTCGCCATCCTGGGGATTCGACGACGAGGACGACGACGACGACACCGGCGAGGAACCAGAACCCCAGCATGGGTGGCCACAGTTGACCGCGCGTCTTCCGTTTCCACGCCCTGGTCACTCCTTCTTCGGTTCTGGGGCTTTCTTGGGGGGCGCTGGCGGCCCCTTCTTCTCCTTGGGGGCGTCCGGGGGCTCGTAAACGATGACGGTGACGACTGCGTCGTAGCCTGCGGTGAGCTCGATGTCGGTGGGCACCTTGTTGGCCAGGATGTCCTTGCGCGCCGCATCGTGCACGGCGTCCACGCGGGCGGCCATGTCCGCCACCTTGGCGGCCAGCCGCTGCTCCTCGTCGGCGACGGCGGTCTTGACCTTCGCCGCCTCGAGCTTGGCCCGTTTGAGGGCCTCGTGGTCGGCCGCGAGGCCGTCGGTCTGCTCGATGGCCTGGCGCTGGGCGCGGGTGCGGGCGCTGTTGCGCCGCTGGACCTTCTGCTGGATGGAGCGCTCGATGCCCTTGATGGTGGCCGTGAGCTCGGCGAGCCTGAAGGAGTTGGCGGTCTTCGCCGCCTCGGCCGCCTCCGCCTTCGCGCGCTCCTTGTAGGTCGCGCACAGGCTGCGGTTCTTCACCAGAGCGCGCTTCTGGATGCCGGTGAGGCCCTCGAGCGTCGTCTCCTCGCCTGCCAGCGACTCGAGGGCCATAGAGCGAATCATCTCCCTGCGGTAGAGCGCCTCGCGCGGGTTCGGGTCGGCCGACTTGAAGGAAACCGTGGCCACCCTGCCCTGGAGCTTCTCGCCCGTCGTCAGCTCCACCGTGTCCTCACCCGCGGCGAGCTGGATGCTCACCAGCTCGTCGCGTGGGTAGACCACGCCCGCCCGCCCCGCGCGCTGGTCGGCCTGGGTGCGGAAGGTGATGTGGAGCACGGTGCCCGTGCTCCGGCCCCGGTAGCCCAGCTCCAGCGCGTCGCCGCCCGCGCCGCGCGCGCGCGGCGCCGCCAGCACGCATGCCACGGCCACGAATGCCCAGTGCCGCACCCCGCCGCTCCTCTGAAATGTCCTGCGCGCACAACAACTGCCGCGCAGCCCATTGTAGCGCGCCCGCGCGGGATTTCAAGCCTCCCCAATCGTCGTCGTCGTCCTCGTCGTCGGATTCCCTGATGAGGGGCAGAGCCATCGGTCTCGACGACGACGACGAGGACGACGACGAACACGAGAAGAGACGGGAGTCGGTGGCCATCAGAACTGGAGGGCCATACTCGGCAGGCGGCCTACTGGTTCAGGACCAGCCCCCCCACAAGGTCGGCGGGGCGGCGGATGCCCTCAGCGGCGAGGAGGGCGGCGAGCTCGTCGAGCAGGCGGCCGCAGGCCGCCGCCTCGCGCAGCAGCAGCGTGCCCACAAAGCAGGCCGTCGCGCCCGCAAGGATGAACTCCACGGCGTCGGCGCCCGACATTATCCCGCCCCCGCCCAGGATCGGCACCCCGGCAGCCCTGGCCACCTGATAGGTCTCGTGGACCTTGAGGAGAGCGAGGGGCTTGATGGCCGGGCCGGAGAGTCCGCCGAAGTTGGCCCCGATGAGTGGGCGATGGGTCCGCACGTCAATCGCCAGGGCGCGGAAGGTGTTGGCCACGCTCAGCGCGTTCGCGCCCGCCTGGACGCAGGCGCGGGCGATGGGCGCCACGTCGGTGACGTTCGGCGTGAGCTTGGCGATGAGCGGCTTGTCCGTGGCGCCCCGCACGGCGGCCACCACGCTCGCCGCGGCGTCGGGGTCGATGCCGAACAGGATGCCGCCCTTCTTGACGTTGGGGCAGGAGATGTTGACCTCGACCGCGCGGATGACGGGCGATGCGCACAACCGCTCGGCGGTCGCCGCATAGTCGTCCACCGTGCCTCCCGCCACGTTGCCGATGACCACGGTCGGGGCATCCGCCAGGCGGGGCAGATAGTGGTGCACCACGGCCTCCACGCCGGGGTTCTCCAGGCCGATGGAGTTGATGAGGCCGGCCCCGCCGGCGGTCTCCACCACTCGGGGCGTGGGGTTGCCGAACCGCGGCTCGCGGGTGGTGGACTTGAGGATGATGGCGCCGAGCTGCCTGTTCGAGAAGCCCTCGATCCGCTCCAGCTCCTCGCCCCAGCCGCATGTGCCCGAGGCGGCGACAAGCGGATTGCGCAACTTCAGGTCGGCGAAGTCCACTGAGAGGTCCACCCCGCTCGACAAGCTCTCTCTCCTATGTTCGCAGTCTTCCCTGATGCGTGATGCGTGACCCGTGACCAGAGAGCTACGAGCTTCGAGCGACGAGCCGCGAGCCAAGCACAGG
>VGYW01000682.1 GCA_016872875.1 Planctomycetota bacterium
GCATCCTTGCCACCGACCTCGCCTACTTCCGCACCAATCGAGCCGGACTCCAATACCCCATCTTCCGCCAGCACGGCTGGCCCACCGGCTCCAGCATCATCGAGAGCACCGTCAAACAACTCGGCAAGCGAGTCAAGGGGACCGAAAAGTTCTGGAGCCTCCCAGGTGCCGAGCAAACCCTCCAGGTCGTCGCTCACCTCGATTCCACCGACGGCTCCTGGGACCGCTTCTGGGATGCCCACCCCCTCACCTCAGCACCGTAGGAGATTACACGCACCCCACGGCTCCACCCTCTTGACTTGCCCGCACGGCGGGCCTATAATGACAGGCCGGCGATGCTATGGTCTTCGTGCGAGACTTGCGGTTCGCGGGAGGCCGGAGAGTTGCCCATGGCTACGACCCGTCGGGAGAGACCATCGGTTCGACTCACTCTGGAATACCTCGAGCAGCGACGCCTCCTCAGCGGAAGCGTTTGGGCAATCGCCGGCGATACGAATCCGCAGGACTACGATGACGAGATCGTGGTCCGAAACAGCGCCGCCGACGAGAACATCCTCGAGGCTGAGGTGAACGGCGAGCTCGTCGCCACCCGCGGCCTGGCCGGTCTGAAGGGCATCCGCATCAAGTGCGGCAGGGGCGACGACACCGTGACCATCGAGCTCAGCGGCCCGGCCGCCGACCTCCCCGTCAGAATAGACGGCGGCCCGGGCAACGATACGCTCGTGGGCGGCGGTGGCGCCGACAGGCTCCTGGGCGGTCGCGGCAACGACACGCTCGACGGCGGCGAGGGCAGCGACGACCTCGCCGGCGGCAGCGGCACCAACTGGGTCTACGGCGACCCCGCAGCCGACAGGCTCCGCCTCGGCCGACGCGATTTCCTCGCGGGCGAGAAGACCGCCATTGACCTCCGCCAGCTTGGGTCCGAGGACGAGCTCAAGCAGTGGCTGCTCGACAACTCCGTGGCGCAGTGGGGGGACTGGTGGGGCAGGCCAATCTTCCTCGGCCCGCCCATCGGCGGCGGCATCGTGGCACTCGACACAGTCGACGGCAGTGCACAGGAATTCGCCGCCGCGAGCACGAACGGCGGCCTCTCCATCGTGAGCGGCGCAGGAGTCGACTTCTCCACCACGAACACGCAGGAGCAGGGGGTGGACGAGGGCGACTTCGTGAAGTCCGACGGCGACTACCTCTACATCCTCTCCGGCCAGGAGCTGGTCATCGCCGACGCCTGGCCCGCCGAGGGCCTCGCCGTCGTCTCCCGCACCGAGCTCGAAGGCCAGCCGTTCGCCCTCTACGTCGCCGGCGACCGCGCGATGGTCCTCTCCTCCGTCTACCCGGACGAGGTCCCCTGGCTTCTGGCGGCCAACAGCCGCTGGTTCTGCCCCTGGTTCGACCCTCAGACCCAGGTCACGCTCCTCGATGTCACCGACCGCGCCGCGCCACAGGTTGTCGAGGAGACGGTGCTCGACGGCAGCCTGGTGGACTCGCGCGTTATCGGCGACCGCGCCTACCTCGTCGTCCGCAACAGCTTCCCTGTCCCCGAGCCCATCTTCCCCGTCCTGCCGCCGCCTGACGTCATCATCCTGGATGATGCTCCGCAGGGCGCGCCCGCCTTCGAGTCCCAGGACCAGTTCCGCCAGCGGCTTGAGGACGACTGGGACGTCGAGATGCCCGGCTACACCACCGTGACCTACGGGCCGGGCGGCGAGACCGAGGCGAACGGGCTGCTCGCCCAGCCGCCCGACATCTGGGTGCCCAGCGCCCCCGACGGCACGGACATGCTCACCGTGGTCCTCTTCGACATGGCCGGCACGGGCGGCCCCGTCGCCTCCACCTCCATCCTCGGCGTGGACGGCACGGTCTACGCCTCCACCGACAGCCTCTACGTGGTCTCGCACTCCTGGAGCCTCCCCTGGGCACGGCGGGGCAGCGCCGAGATGTCGAAGGTCTACAAGTTCGGCCTCGGCACCGACGACGTGACGATGGAAGCCGCGGGCGCCGTCCCGGGCTGGGTCCTCAACCAGTTCTCGATGGACGAAGAGGACGGCTTCTTCCGCGTAGCCACCACAAGCTCCGACGAGTACCTGGCCAACAACGTCTTCGTCATGGGCCAGGCGGGGGACGACCTCAACATCGTGGGCTCGTTAACCGACGTCGGCGTGACCGAACGCCTCTACGCCGCGCGCTTCCTGGGCGACCGCGGCTACCTGGTGACATTCCGCCAGATTGACCCCCTCTTCGCCCTCGACCTGAGCGACCCGCGCGCCCCACGGCTCGCCGGCGAGCTGGAAATCCCCGGCTACTCATCCTACCTCCACCCGATGGGCGAGGACCACCTGATCGGCCTGGGCCGCTACGCCGACCCCGCCACGGGCATCCCCCAGGGGCTCCAGCTCTCGCTCTTCGACGTCGCCGACCTCAGCCAGCCCACGCTCCTCGACCGCTACGTCTTCTCGGAGGACTTCTGGGGCGGCTACTCAGAGGCCGAGTGGGACCACCACGCCTTCTCCTACTTCTCCGACTACGACACACTGACCGTGCCGCTGGGCCTGAACTGGTGGGAGACGGCCAGCCTTCAGGTCTTCGGCATCACCCCCCAGGACGGCATCCAGTTCCGCGGGGCAATCGAGCACGACTCGGCGGTGCGCCGCAGCTTCCAGATCGGCGACTACCTCTACTCCGTCTCCGACGCCACGATCAAGGCCAACGCCATCGCCGACCCGAGCCTCCAGATAGCCGAGCTCGGCTACGCCGCGCCCTGAGCCTGCTCGCTTGCGGCGCCCACCTCTCCTCTGCGAAAGTGATACTGACCACGCGGCAGACCATGTCTTGATTGGCAGCCCGCGAAGTGGGCGACCGAGCCGTAGCCCAGGGCGACCGTAGGGAGCCCTGGGTAGGCCGGCCCAACGTAAGAGCCCCCGAAGGGGGCGATTCAGACGGCCATGAATCGCCCCCTTCGGGGGCTCATGCATGGGTGGCGTGCTTACCCAGGGCTCCCTACGGTCGCCCTGGGCTACGGCTGGGTCGCCCCCATTCGGGGGCTACAGAGCGCACATTGCTTTCGTAGAGGTGACTAGGGTGCAGGCGGCGCGAGAAGGCGCTGGAGCTCCTTCTCGAAGAGGGCCTCGGCGGCCCTGAGGAGGTCGGCCTTCTGCTTCTCCTTAGCCCGCGCCGCCTCGCTCATTGCGGCCAGGCGGCGTTCCTCGACCGCACGCGCGGCCTCGGCACGCTTGTCCAGCGCGTCCTGACGCCTCTTGAGCATGTCCTCCGCGCGGTCGCGGCTGGAATAGGTCGCAATCCTGTCGCACTGAAGGAGCTGGGGCATCTTCATGGGGAACGGTGTGCCCTTGCGGGCTTCGTCCTCCTTCCATGCCTTTCCCGCCGCGATGTAGGCCTGGCGGAGGACGCGGTTCATCCTCGCCAGCTCGACCGAGCGCTTCTGCCAGGCATCGGAGTCGGTGACGGCGTAGGAGACTTCGCCCCTGAAGTTGCTCTCGCTGTAGAGGACGAAGCGCTCGCGCTCGGGATACCGAGCGGGCGGGCGGTCCGGGGCGGGAACCGTCGGGGCCGGGAGATCGCCTCGAATGCCAAACGTGGC
>VGYW01000683.1 GCA_016872875.1 Planctomycetota bacterium
GCCCCCTTCGGGGGCTTGGATGGGGGGCACGCGCGATCCCAGGGCTCCCTTCGGTCGCCCTGGGCTACGGCTGGGTCGCCCGCGTCGGCGGGCTACAAGGCCCCGAGATGTGGGCAAAGATCAGGGCTTCGCCCTGGGCTGTTATAGTACGCCCCTGTCGGGGCTGCGGAGGAGTTCACCAGAATTGGGGGCCATACTCGCGTGGCACCCGGCGCTTGACGGGCCGAAGCGGGAGCGCTAACCTGAGCGAGGGCTGAATGCCGCGACACAGAGCAATGTGAGGAGCATGCCATGGCTGACAAACTGGCTATCGAGGGTGGGAAGCCGGCCTGCACCGCCAAGTGGCCCGCCTGGCCCTGGTTCCCCGAGGCCGCGGTCCAGGACGCCGCGGACGCGCTCCGCTCCGGAAAGGTGAACTACTGGACCGGCACGCGCGGGATGGAGTTCGAGGAGAAGTTCGCCGCCTGGTGCGGGACGAGGTTCGCCATCTCGACCTCGAGCGGGACGAGCGCCCTGCACGTCGCGCTCGCCGGCCTCGGCGTCGGGCCAGGCGACGAGGTCATCTGCACCCCCTACTCCTTCATCGCGTCGTCGTTCTGCGCCTGCCAGGCGGGGGCGGTGCCGGTGTTCGTGGACGTGCGGCGCGGCGACCACACGATGGACCCCAAGGCCATCGAGGCGGCGATAACGCCCCGCACGCGGGCAATCATCCCAGTCCACCTCTACGGCAACGTGTGCGACATGGACGGCATCATGGCGGTGGCCCGCCGCCACGGGCTGTTCGTGGTGGAGGACTGCGCTCAGGCCCACGGCGCCACGTGGCGGGGCAGGAAGGTGGGCACGATCGGCCACGCCAACGCCTTCAGCTTCTGCCAGAGCAAGACCTTCACGACCGGCGGCGAGGGCGGCGCCGTGACCACCGACGACGAGGCCGTGGCCTGGGAGTGCCGCTCCTTCCGCGACCACGGCTACGACGTGGCCCAACGCCTCCGCCTCCTCGAGCTCGAAGCCAAGCTCCCCTACATCCACAACCGCGTCGGCTTCAACTTCCGCCTCACCGAGGTCCAATCCATCCTCGGCCTCCACGCCCTCAAGCGGCTCGACTCCTGGAACCTGCGGCGGCGCCGCGCCTTCGGCGAGTTCCTCAATCGCGAATTCTCCAAGCTCCCCGAAGTCCTCGCCGTCCCGCCCCACAACGACGGCCTCCGCGAGAACGGCTTCTGGGTCTATCCGCTGGTACTCGACGTCGAGCAGTTGCGTTGCACCATCCGCGAATTCGTCGCCGCACTCGGCAAGGAAGGCGTCCCCTGCGGCCCGGTCTTCTGGCCACAGAGCTACAAGGAAAAGGCGTTTCAGGAGCGCCGCGGCTTCGGACGCCTCGGTTACCCCTTCGGCGACCCCAACGCCGACCCGAAGAGCGCCGACTACTCGCGTGTCCACTGCCCTGACGCCGCCTGGCTCGAGGAGCGCACCCTTGTGCTCTACGTCCTCCATCCTGTCTACTCGATGAGGCACCAACGGCTTGTCGTCCGAGCCGTCCGCAAGGTCCTCGACGCCTACCGCCGGTGATGCGGCGGGCACAGGGGGGTGCTTGGTCGGGAGGTGCACACGGACGTACACGGACATACACGGACTTTATTGACTTCTGCATAAGTAATGCAACGATCTTAGCCCCCGAATGGGGGCGTTTGAGCCGTAGCCCAGGGCGACCGAAGGGAGCCCTGGGTGCAGGTGTACCCAGGAGTGAGCCCCCGAACGGGGGCGATTCAGAAGTGCATGAATCGCCCCTTTCAGGGGCTCCGGCACGGGGTGCCCCACCGTCCCAGGGCTCCCTTCGGTCGCCCTGGGCTACGGCTGGGTCGCCCGCTTTGCGGGCTACAAGCCAGACTCTTATGCTGCCGAGCGTGTTGCATTACTTATGCAGAAGACAATAGGGACCGAGGAAAGACGATGGGGAAAGGGGGGAATGGCCCAGCCCCCGCAGGGGGCGATAGGAGATAGCCACGGGCGTAAGCCCGTGGATCGAGAACGGGAGGGGGCCAGCCCCCGCAGGGGGCGGCAGAGACTTCACAGGAGGCCATCGCATGTCGTCAATCGGTTGGGGCGTCATTGGAGCGGGCGGCATCGCGTCGCGGCGGACCATTCCCGAGGGGATTCTGCCCGCACGAGGGGCGCGGCTGGCCGCGGTGATGGACATTGATGCGGCCCGGGCCAAGGCCGCTTCCGAGCGCTTCGGCGGCGTGCCCTGGCTCACCGAGGTCGAGCAGTTGCTCGCGCGGGCCGACGTTGAGGCGGTCTACGTCGCCACTCCCACGATTGCCCACGCGCCCCAGGCCCTCGCCGCAATCGCCGCGGGCAAGCACGTCCTTGTCGAGAAGCCGCTGGCGATGAGCGTGGCCGAGGGCCGCCGCATCGCCGCCGCCGCGGTGCGCAAGGGCGTCGTGGTCGGAACCGGCTTCATGATGCGCCACCACGGCGCGCACGCCAAGATCAGGCGCCTCATCGAGGCCGGCGCCATCGGCAAGCCGGTCATGGGCCGCGCGCAACTGAGCTGCTGGTACCCGCCCATCGCGCGCGCCTGGCGCCAGGACCCCGACCAGGGCGGCGGCGGCGCCTTCGCCGACATGGGCAACCACTGCTTCGACCTCCTCGAGATGTTCCTCGGCCGCACCACCGAAGTCCACGCCTTCATCGGCAACCTGGTCCACAGCTACAAGAGCGAGGACACGGCCCTCGTCACGTTCCGCTTCGCCTCGGGCGCGGTCGGCATCGTGGACAACTTGTTCAACATCCCCGACGAGGCATCGAAGAACGTGTTGGAGATTTACGGCTCGGCCGGCGGCATCCGCTGCGAGGGCACGGTCGGCCAGACCCCTGGGGGCACCGTGCGCCTCGTGAGCGTGAAGACCGGGGGCTACGACGCCCAACAACAGCGCGCCGCCGCCAGGGAGCGCGCCATCCCATTCCCCAAGACCAACACCTACCGTGCCGAGATCGAGGACTTCACCCACGCCATCCGCACCGGAGGCCGTCCCGCTGTCCCCATCGAGGACGGCCTCTGGAACCTCCGCGTCGTCGAGGCCGCCTACCGCTCCGCCCGCACGGGCCGCGTCGTGAAGCTCTCGGCGCAATAGCGCCTCTGCCGCCCCCTGCGGGGGCTGGGCCGCGGGCGGCCCTGGAGAGCTCCGGGACTTCTCTTGCCGGTCGGAGTGAAAGGAGGTGGGCCATTCGGAGCGCCCTTGCCATCGGGCTCGCCGCGTTGGCGGCCGGCTGCGCCGGCCGGTACGCGAGCGACCGTCGCCGGGGCCGGCCTCGACCTCCTCAGCGATGATCTGGAACGCAGGAAACAGAGAGGAGAAGAGCCGCAATAGACGCACACGCAGCCACCCCAGCCCCCGCAGGGGGCGATAGGGGATAGCCACGGGCGTAAGTTCGCGGTGGGACTGGGCTTAGCCCGCATTTCTCACCAGCGGCTGGTGAGAAATGCGGGAACCACCAAACCACAAGCACCAAGCGCCAAACAAGCCCCAAACTCCAATCCTCAATGGTCCAAGCGGAGACTACGTGGTGTTGCCC
>VGYW01000684.1 GCA_016872875.1 Planctomycetota bacterium
TGGCCCCGCTGGTGAGAAATGCGGGCTAGGCCCCCGTGAGGCTCACGGCGGCCTGGGAGGAGATTCGACGACGACGACGAGGACGACGACGAGCACGATGGGTCGCCGGGGCGAAGATCACTTGGCGTAGAAGGCGACCATCTCCTTGCAGGTGACGGGCTTGATCTGGCCGGCGTGGCCGGCCTGGCCGAAGGCAACCATGCGGTCAACGCAGATGGCTTTCATGCCCTCGCGGGCCGGGCCGAGGTAGTCGCGGGGGTCGAACTTCTCGGGGGTGGTGGCGAAGACCTCGCGGATGGCCGCCGTGATGGCCAGGCGGTTATCGGTGTCCACGTTGATCTTGCGGACGCCGTTGCGGATGCCGAGCTGGACTTCTTCGACGGGAACGCCCCAGGAGGGCTTGAGCTTGCCGCCGAACTGGTTGATCTTGGCCTTGAGGTCCTGCGGGACGGCGGAGGAGCCGTGCATGACCATGTGGCAGTTGGGCAGGCGCTTGTGGATCTCGAGGATGACGTCCATCCGCAGGACGGCGCCGGTCGGGGGCTTGCTGAACTTGTAGGCGCCGTGGCTGGTGCCGATGGCAACGGCCAACGCGTCCACGCCCGTGGCGGCGACGAACTCCCCGGCCTGGTTCGGGTCGGTCAGGTGCTTCATCGCCTCGTCGCCGGTCAGGCCGGCGCCGTGGCCGTCCTCGATGCCGCCGAGGCAGCCCAGCTCGCCCTCGACCGTGATGCCGCGGGCGTGGGCCGCGTCCACGACCTTCTTCGTCACGGCCACGTTGTAGGCCAGGTCGGCGGGGCTCTTCCCGTCCTCCTGGAGCGAGCCGTCAATCATCACGGAGGTGAAGTTCTGCTCGATGGCGCTCATGCACGTGTCGAAGGAGTTGCCGTGGTCGAGGTGCATGGCGATGGGGATGGCGGGGTAGAGCTCGGCGGCGGCGAGCATCAGGTGCCGGAGGTAGGCGTCGTTGGTGTACTTGCGTGCGCCGCGCGATGCCTGGATGATGACGGGCGAGTCGGTCTCCTTCGCCGCCAGCATGATGGCCTGTATCTGCTCCATGTTGTTCACGTTGAACGCGGCCAGGCCGTAGCCGTTCTCCGCCGCGTGGTCGAGCAGTGTTCGCATGGGGACGAGTGGCATGGCAAACCTCCTTGCAAGGGGTGATTGGGGATTCCCGGCCGGGCAGGTTCCCCGCCCGATTTCTCCCCATTCTGCCAGAAACGCGGCGCGAATGCAACCGCGGGTTCCGCTCCTCGCGTCAGTCCTCAATCGTCCTCGTCCTCGTCCCTCGTCCTCGTCCTCGGCTCCTCGCCTCTCCCGCCGAACGAATCGAGGACGAGGGACGAGGACGAGGGACGAGGACGATAGGTTCGGGGGGGACGTGCCACCGGCGCTTGCGCGCGGGCCGCAGGGGTGGTATGTTCTTGTCAGGGGGTTGGGGCTCTGGCGAGGAGAGGCCACGATGTCGGACCCGAATTGCATCTTCTGCAAGATACTGGCGGGCCAGATTCCCTCGGAGCGGGTCTACGAGGATGAGCAGGCGGTGGCGTTCCTGGACATCAATCCCGTGGCCCCCGGCCACACGCTGCTGGTGCCGAGGAGCCACCACGCGAATCTGCTCGAGACGCCGCACGAGGTGCTCTCGGCGCTGATGGCGACCGCACCCAAGGTGGCGCGCGCCGTGATGGCGGCCACGGGCGGCGAAGGCTTCAACTTCTTCCAGTTCAACGGCGCCTGCTCGGGGCAGGAGGTCTTCCACCTGCACTTCCACATCATCCCGCGCCACCCCGGCGACCGCGTGTCGTACCAGTGGAAGCAGGGAAAGTACGGCGAGGGGGAGATGGCCGCCCTGGGCGCGCGGGTGCGGGAGGCGTTGGGGACAAGCTGACTCGGGGGCTGGGCCATGCGGTCAGGAATCTGGTCGCTGCGGCGGAAGCTCTTCGTCGCGCTCCTGGTGATGATGACGTTTCTGCCGCTCGTCGTCTACCTCTACTCACGGGAGCAGGGCCGCCAGGAGGCGGCGCAGCGCCTCACGGCCCACGTCGAGCGCAGCGTGAGCCGCGCCCTCGAGATCAAGAGCCAACTCGAGCCGGTCATCGAAAAGTCCGCCCCTGACTCCGCCGAGGTCCGCAAGGCGATGCAGGACCTGGTGGGCAGCGACGGGACGCTCGCCTACCTGCAACTGGCCGACAGCGCGACGCGGGTGGTGAACTCGACGTCGGGCGCGCCGAAGCGGGAGAAGGTGCCGCTCGAGGTGGTGCCGCCGGCGGCGCCCGAGGTGGTGCGCGCGCTCCAGGGGACCGGCGAGGCATCCAGGCCCGAGTATGTCATGGGCGTCCGCCTCTCCAAGACCGAGCGCGGCCACCTCCTCGTCGGAATGTCCACCCGCGTGCTGGACGAACAGCTCCGCCAGTTCCAGGAGCCCTGGCGCTGGTCCTCGGTGCAGATCACGGTCATCTGCGTGGCCATTCTCGCCGTGTTCTCGGCCTACATCGTGCTCCTGCACGAGCGGACGCGCGGCCTCGCGGCCCAGCTCCACGAGGAGAGCCGCCTGGTCTATGTGGGCACTCTCGCCGCCAGCATCGCCCACGAGGTGCGCAACCCCCTCAGCTCGATGAAGATGAACGTGCAGATGATCGAGCGGAAGCTGGCCGAGCTGGCCGACCCCGCCCAGGCCGACTACTTCCGCGGCAAGGTCGAGCGCATCAAGGGCGAGATCGAGCGGCTCGAGGACTCGGTGAACCACTTCCTCGCCTTCTCGCGCCCCGCGCCCTTGCAACCCAGGCCCTCGCGCCTCGCCGACGTGGTGGACAGCGTGCTCGAGCTCCTCCAGCCCCAGTGCCAGGCGAAGGGGGTGCAACTGGTCCGCCGCCACGCGCGCGACCTGCCGCCCGTCGCCCTCGATCCCAGGCAATTCGTCCAGGCCATCCAGAACCTCGTCCTCAACGCCCTCCAGGCCCTCGGCCGCGGCGGCACCATCACCGTCTCTACGGAGGCCACGCCAGGCGGCGTAGCCGTCTCCGTCGCCGACAACGGCCCCGGCATCCCGAAGGAGGTCCAGCAGCACATCTTCGAGGTCTTCTTCACCACCCGCGAGGGCGGCACGGGGCTCGGCCTCAACATCGTGAGCCGCATCGTCGAGGAGCACCACGGCAAGCTCAGCGTCGAGAGCGAGCCGGGCAAGGGCGCCACCTTCCGCATCGAGCTGCCCCGCGCCGCCCCACCGCCCGACCCGGACGAGAGGGCCTGAGCCGCAGGGAGAAGACACTCTCCCGCCTACTTGGACCCTTCGGTCATGACTCGTGCGCGTCTTGCGCGCATGTGCAGCGTACAATGTCGAACGTCGAATGACGAATGACGAATGAGGCAAGGAGCGGCCCCTTTCCTTCTCAGTTCGACATTCGGCGTTCATTATTGACAGTGTAGCATCGTTACAGAGTCCTCTCACTGTCGAACCGCATGTAGCGCGCTGTGAAAGGCAAGCAGTGCCCAATTCCTCTCCCAGCTCCGAAGGAGCGAGAGGGTTTTGCCGGCGGCGTGAGC
>VGYW01000685.1 GCA_016872875.1 Planctomycetota bacterium
ATGGCCGCATCGCCCTCGACATGCAACGCGACGCCCAGGCCGACGGCCGAACCCAGACCATCGGCCTTCTTCACCGCGCGAGGGCCTGTTGCATGTGGAACTGACTCTGTAATGATGCTACACTCTCGGAAGGACAGAGCGTTTGTCTACCGAGTGCCTGGTGTTTCTATGCCGCCTGGATACCCCGATGGAGCGGACGCCGGAAGCGACTATCTTGGGACGCGCGGGGGTTGCGCGGACACAGACGTCAGCGAGGTCTCCATAACGGTCGAGGGGCAGGGGGCGGAGCGGATGCGGCGGGCGCTGCGTTGGATGAATGCGTTGACGGGACACCTGTTGCAGGTGGAGGCGGAGCATGCGAAGTCGCGCGCAACGAGCCCCCAGCTACCTGACGGGTTCCATGAGGGGAACCTACTCGTGATTGATGGGCAGAAGGTCGTATTGCCCCCCATGCTGTGGCGCCTCGCGCGGGCCGCGTGGGAGAAGTCCGTCGAGGAAGATGATCTTGCCGATCTGGTGTGTGACCATGCCAAGGAGCTGAGCCACGGGGCAATCAAGGCTGCGGTGGGCCGCCTCAACAGGCTGCTGGTCAACGCAAAAGTGGGCAGCAAAGTCGGGTTCTTCCACACCGGCAAAGGCCTTGTCTACCGCGAGTGACTCGCGCCCCGGATACGAAAAAAGACACGCGGGCCGCATCCGTTTCGTATCCGTCCGTGAGTATCATACGAGCGCACGCTTGAAGGAGCGCTCGTATGGAAGCCAAAGATTCCAAGAAGGTCTTAGACCGCCTCCCGGCTCCCGCCGAGGTGGAGGCCCGGCTGGCCGCGACGCTACGCGAGGCTTCGCACCTGCGCAGGCTCCTGCGCCTGAGTATGGCCGTCGCCCGAGATGGGAATGGGGTGCCGCGTGGGGAGCTTCGGTTTGATTCCGGGGAAGTCGCTGCGTGGCTTGACCGGCTTCGGCGGCCAGAGAGGAGCCGCCAGTGAAGGCTCCTCGGCACCCCCTCGCGCCCGGAACCCTCGTGTACCATCTGCGCGTGGCGGCGCGGAAGGACAAGGCTCTGGCGAGGCGCCTGACGAAAGGGTGCTACGCGCTTCTCTCGGCGCTGCCTCAGTTCCCCTGTAGCCCTGAGGGCTGGGTGTTCGCCCGGCGCGAAAAGCTGGCCCGCGTGGGGGCTGTTGACCGCAAGGCCATTGACCGCGCGCGTACCATGCTTGTGGGCGAGGGGATGATCGAGGCGAAGAAGCTCCGTCGCGACGAAGGAGGCATGGCCTGGAGCGGGCGCGCTACGTGGCATATTCGGATCGTCCCGCCGCAGGATTGGCCGTCCAATCGGACGCCCACAGCGGAGCGGGAGACAGGCCCCCATCATAAAGATAGCGGCCCATGCGCACCGGAAACAATGCCCCTGCCCGCGGCCCGCGCCGCACGAGGCCCAGGGAGGGCCGCTATCTTCATGAAGCCGGCTTCTATGGATGGGCTGGCTTCTCTTTCCCCTCTTCGGCGGGTGGCTGGCGGCGCTGAAAGCAAGCCAGCCAGCCATCCCGCCGCCTCTTCTCTTGCTCTTGATGTTCCTTCCCCTGCCGCTTGCGGCGAGTATCCGCGCACCGGGTCGGGCGGTTCGGCCGCGGTCGTTCCGGGCAAGTTCCCCACGAGCGGCACGGTTGGCCTTCTACGAGAACACCTTCTGCGCCGGGGCCTGTTCCGTGGCAAGGTCGGTGAGGTGCTGGACCCGATGAAGAACGGCTACCTGCTCTTCCTCGTTCCAGGCGAGAGGGCAAGGATGCTGGGCCACGTGGTCAACAAGGTCGTGTGGCTCGCCGAGGACGCGCAGCTTGAGGAGGTGCAGTGAAATGGGCCAGCACAGGCGGACGGTTGAACTGACGGCCCTGGCACGGGACATCCTGGCGGAGCACCACCCGATGACGGTGCGGCAGGTGTTCTACCAACTGGTTTCGAGGCATGTCATAGAAAACTCTCTCAGCCGGTACAACGGGGTGTCCAAGCTGCTGGTGGAGGCCCGGCAGAGCGGCTTGATCCCGTGGGACTGGATTGAGGATCGGCTGCGCCGTCCGCGGCGGGTGTCCATGTGGAACGATCTGGCGGCCTTCGCGGAGGCGGTTCGGGCCTCCTACCGGCGGAACGTGTGGGCGACGCAGCCGGTCTACATTGAGACTTGGGTTGAGAAGGATGCGCTGAGCGGCATCTTCGAGGATGTGTTGGAACCCTACGGTTTGACGCTGAACGTGGGGCGGGGGTACGACGGTTGGGACTCGATCCGCAACGCGGCCGGGCGGTTTCAGGGTTGGGACGAGGTGACGGTGCTGTACTTCGGGGACTTCGATCCGAGCGGTGACGACATGGTGCGGAGTCTCGGGGAGCGGTTGGGCTTCTTCGAGTGCTGGCCGGAGATCGTGAAGTGCGCCCTGAACGTGGAGGACGTGGAGAGGTACAACCTGCCGCCTGCCCTGACGAAGCCCACGGACACGCGGCGCGCGGCGTTCGTGGACCGCTATGGGGACATGGCGGTCGAGCTCGACGCCCTGCCCGTGGACGTGCTGAGGGAGCGGGTGAAGGCAGAGGTGGAAAGCCGCATGGACTTGGAAGCTCTGGACAGGACGCGGGAGGTGGAGAAGGTAGAGGTCACTCGCCTGGCAGCAGCCATGAGGGACATGGCGGCGTGTTCGGGCGAGGCCGAGAAAGGGTAGGGATTGGACGGCAACGGGCGGGCAATCGGGCGCGGGGGGCGAAGGGCACGGCGGCGGCCGGCGCTGGCTCGGGTGGGGAGGCTCGCCTTTGCCTTCGAGGGGACGGATGATGCGGGGGCGCAGGAGGAGGCTTTTCGCAAGGTGGCACAAGCGTTCCTGGCGTGGCGGGTGCGGACGGGTCGGGTCGGGGCGGACGTGGGCGCGGAGGGGGCGGGTGAAGATTTATAGAAATAAATGGAGATTTCTCTTGACTCGTCGGGTTGGCCGTGGTAGAATCTCGCGCGGGGGAGCAAGGCGATGATCGGGGGAAGTGCGATGCCGACGCCAAAGGGGTTCCTGACCATCGAGGAAGCGGCGGGGCGGCTGTGCTTGTCGGCAAGCCGCGTCTACCAGTTTGTGAACGCGGGGCGGATCGAGGCGGTCCGCGTGGGGGGCAAGGTGTTCTTGCTGTCTGAGCGGGCGGTGAGGCGGTTCAAGCGTCAACCCGCCGGCCGGCCACGGAAGAAGGCCACGGGGAAGAAGGGGGCGAAGCAATGAAACGGGAAGAAGCGCAGAAGAAGCGGCGGGCGCTGGTGTACGCCCGCGTGTCGAAAGCCGAGATGGTGAACGCCGAGTTCTGCTCCCTGGACGGGCAGCAAGAGCGTTGCGAGAGCTACGCAAAGGCGTTCGGGTGGGACGTTGTTGACCGGTTCCGCGACGCGAGCACGGGGGGGAACACGGAGCGGCCGGACCTTCAACGGCTCCTGGAGCGGATCGCGGAGCGGGATTGCGATACGCTCCTCGTCTACAAGATTGACAGGCTTTCGCGGAGTGTGTTGGACTTCTGGCAACT
>VGYW01000686.1 GCA_016872875.1 Planctomycetota bacterium
GGCGCCCGCCTCGACGAGGTGATGGGCGAAGCGGACCTGGCTCTCGGGCACCTCGTAGCCCCAGTTGGCGCCCCAGTGGATGGAGAGGAGCGCGATGTCGCCTGGCCGCTTCACGGCTTGAATCTCGGCGGCCACGCGGCGGGCGCTCGCCTCCGAGAGGTCGGGGAGCAGGTTCACGCCTGGCCGACTGGCGGCCGCGGCCCAATCGAGCGGCAGGCCGCTGCTCGGGCTGCCATAGGGAAAGACCAGGACGCGCGAGCCGTGGTGGGCCTCCAGCACGGCGGGGGCGCTGGCCTCCGCGAGGTCGCGCCCGGCCCCCACGTGGCGCAGGCCCGCGGCGTCGAGCGCCGCCAGCGTCTCCACGAGGCCGGCAGGCCCCCAGTCGAGCACGTGGTTGTTCGCCAGGCAGCAGCAGTCAACCCCCGCGGCGGTGAGGCAGGGGAGGTTGTCGGGGCTCATTCGGTAGAGCACCGGCTTCTCGCGGAGCGCGTCGGGGCTGCGGGTGATGCTGGTTTCGAGGTTGATGATTCGCAGATCGGTTCTGGCCTTCTGAAGCTCCGCGAGCGCATTGCCCCAGATGTAGTCGAAGGGCACTGGCCGCTTGAACGGGCCATTCGCCCTCTCGGCCAGCTCGATGTAGCCGCGGGCGTCGGTGATGTAGCTCTCGTACAGGGTCGGCTCGCAGGGGTGAGGCAGGGCCTGGTCAATCCCCCTGCCCGTCATCACGTCGCCGCAGAGGAACAGGCGGACAGAGTCCTCGGTAGCCATCCTCTGCCTCTCTTCTCGTCCTCGTCGTCGTCCTCGTCGTCGAACCTCTTGCCTCTCCGCGTCCTTCGCGTTCGACGACGAGGACGACGCCGACAACGACGACGATCGGGACCCCGGGATCAGGTTGTCGCCCACTCCTCACGCAGGAGGGAGTAGACCTCGTGGTCAATGAAGCGGCCGTCGAGCTTGGCGACGTGGCGGAGGGTGCCCTCCCGGCGGAAGCCGAGTCGCTGGGGTATGGCGCGGCTGCGGCGGTTGCGCGGCTCGGCGAAGATTTCGACCCGCTCGGCCCCCAGGTCGCGGAAGGCGTGGGCGAGCATCGCGCGGCAGGCGAGGGTCATCAGGCCCTTGCCCTCGGCCTCTTCGCTCAGCCAGTAGCCGAGCATGGCCCTGGCCTCGCCGCGAATGTGCAGGCCGATCGTGCCCGCGAGCTTGCCGCGATACCAAATGCCCGCCACCACCTCGCCGGTCTCTGCGTGGCGCTTCAGGCTGTCGCGGATGAACTTCGCCGTGTCCTCAGCCGACTTCGCGCCGTCCACCCAGGGCAGCCACTTGCGCAGGCGGTCGCGGTTGCGGTCAACCAGGGCGAACAGCTCGTCGGAATGCCGCGGTTCCAACGGGCGCAGCTCTACCCCCGGAGCCAGCGGGAGGTGGAACACGTGCGCTCTCCTCTACCTCCAAGGTGCAAGAGGAAACAGGTAAAATGATTACGGGTAAAATGATAAGAGAAGAAGCCAGGAGGAGGGCGAAGCCGAGGGGAATCGCCACAGCCCAGGCCGGGTGCTGCCCCACGATCTCCTCTCTGTCCCTCCTTTTTCTCTTATCATTTTACCCGTAGGGGGGTATCCCCTTCACTCCAGTAGCCACAACAGGTTGTGGTGTACGTGCCAACGTGCAGAACAGCCCAACTGACCGCAACATCGCAGCCAAAGAGCCGATTTGGCGTTCAAGACGGCCTCCTTCCCCAGGGCCACCCATTGAGGTCACTGGAGTCAAGGAGATAGCCCCATTACCCGTAATCATTTTACCTTGATTCCTCTCCTGCGCCTTCCCCAGGGCAATCACTTCAGAGGCGACAGCGCCATGACCTTGCCGTCGGCCAGGCCGACGATGAGCTTGTCGCCCGCCCAGGCAAGGCCGCCGATGTCCTGCGGGAGCAGTTGGGCCGTCTTGCACGCGCCCCGGGCGTCGAAGGTCTTCACCAGGCCGCCCCAGTAGGCGATGGCGACGAGGCCCTCGCCGCGTGCCACGAACTTGATCACGCGGTCGGGCGTAGCGAACGCCTTCTGGTCCTGAGGGTCAATCTTGCGGAGCGCGGCGGCCTCGTCGGCCAACGCCTTCGCGGCACGCGTCGAGAGCACCTTCTGGCGCCCGAGCTTGCCGTCGAGGCCGATGGCCGTCTGGGTGTCGTCGAGTGAAAGGACGCTGATTGCCTTGCCCTCTACCTTGATGGCGATGACGCTGTCGGGAACGATGGCTTCCGAGGCCACCTTGGCCGCAGGTGGTGGCACAGGCGTCCCGCCTGTGATGGTCACAGGCAAGATGCCTGTGCCACTAGGCAGCACCCAGGGCGTCAGCGGCTCATAGCCGCTGGCCCACTCGAAGAGGGTGCCCACGGCCTCGGCCATGCCCGCCGCGTCGTAGGCGATGAGGGTGATGGACTCGGTGTTGTAGTAGCCGACGCCGTCGGTCTGCCAGGCGATGTAGCCGCGGCCGCGGCCGGGGAAGGCGTCCTTCGCCGGCTTGTAGGGAAGGAACCGCTGGTCGAGCAGGTGCTTGATGAGCGGGTTGTCCTCGGGCGTGCCGAGGAGCACGGCAGCGCCGGGGAGGTCGAAGCCCGTGTCGCCGCCGCCCTGGAGGCCGGTCCAGGTCTTCTTCGCGTCGTCGGGCAACACGCGCTTCTTCACGTCGGCGGCGGCGACGGTCTTGCACGCGACGCCCCAGGGCTTGAGGACCTCGGCCAGGCGGGCGGCCTGGGCCGCATTGTAGTCGCTCTTGCCCAGCACGAGCGTGAGGTCCTTGTTGGTGCGGAAGAAGCGGTAGACGTTCTTCGCGTCGGGAGCGAAGTGGACGGCTCGCCGCGTGGCGCCCGCGATTGCGCCGCACTGGGCGGGCGGCTTGAGGTCGAACGTCGCTGTGCCCTCCTTGTTGCTCAACAGCTCGCGCACGCTGACGCTCCATCTGCCCGCCGGGTCGTTGGCGGCCAGGGGCAGCGAGAGCTTGAGAATGCCCTGGTCGGTCGCGCGGAAGAGGTCGTAGCGAGCCACGCCGAGCGGGTCGGTGACGCGGATGGCCATCGGCGCGGAGCCGGCGAGCACCTTGCCCGCCTCGTCCACAGGCATGGCCACGACTTCGACCCGCAGCGGGTTGCCTGGCAGCGTATAGTCGGCAGGCGGGACGATGGGCGGGAGCACCTGGACGCCGCCGAGCTTGCGGGCGGTGCGTGCGAAGACGCGCAGTTGGCCGGGGCCGAAGCGCAGCTCGGCCGTGAGCTTGCCGCGTTTCTTGGCGAACGCCGCCGCCTCGCCGCCCCAGATGGCCTCGTAGAGGGGACGCCCGTCGTCGGGCAGGCTCACCGTGGCCTCGGCTGACTTGATGGCGTTCATGTGCTGCACGGCGCTCAGCTCAGATTCGTCGCACGAGGCGTTGACGAGGAAGAGGTACTCGATGTCGCCGAGGGCGTGGCGGGCGGCGAAGACCTGGGGGTTGTCGCACTCGACGACGGGCGCGACGCCGACCTCGGCGCAGCGCTTGGTGAGCGCCGCGGCG
>VGYW01000687.1 GCA_016872875.1 Planctomycetota bacterium
TTAGGCAGCGTCAATAAATAATCTTTACAATAAGAGCCGAACATGATAAACTGTGTGCATGGTAGCACCCGCTCTCCTCACGCGCAAGTTGGGCCGGCTCTGGCCGCACTTGGACGAGCGTGGCCGGAGGATGGTGGCCGCCAGCGAAGCAGTGCAGCTCGGTCGTGGAGGCATTTCGCTGGTGAGCCGTGCGTGTGGCTTGTCCCGCGTCACCATCGGCAAGGGGATTCGGGAACTGGACGCCGAGCCGTTGCCCAGCGGGCGAATTCGGCGGCCGGGAGCGGGGCGTCCGAAGCTCGTCACGCGGGACCCGGGCTTGCCGGCGGCGTTGGAGGCTCTGGTCGAGCCCTTGGCACGCGGCGATCCGGAATCGCCTCTGCGATGGACGTGCAAGAGCACGCGTGCGCTGGCGGCGCAGTTGCGTGCCCAGCAGCATCCGCTGAGCCACGAGAAGGCGGCGCAACTCCTGCGGCAGTTGGGCTACAGCCTCCAGGGGAACCGCAAGACCGAAGAGGGCCGGGACCATCCCGACCGGGACGCGCAGTTCGCCTACATCAACCAACAGGTGAGCCACGCGCTCGGAGCCGGCCTGCCGGTGATTTCGGTGGACACGAAGAAGAAGGAGTTGGTCGGGAACTTCGAGAACAAAGGCCGCCAATGGCGGAAGAAGAAGTCGCCGCGGCGCGTGAACGGCCACGATTTCCCGGACCCCTCGGTCCCGCGCGCCTATCCCTACGGCATCTACGACCTGGGACGGAACACAGGGTTTGTGAATGTCGGGACGGACCACGACACGGGGGAGTTCGCCGTGGCCTCGATCCGTGGATGGTGGCGTGCCGAGGGGCGGCCGCTGTATCCGAGGGCCCGGCGGCTGCTGATCACGGCCGATGGCGGCGGCAGCAACGGGTATCGGTTGCGGCTGTGGAAGTGGGAGCTTCAAAAGCTGGCCGATTCGGCCGGCCTGTCGATCCAGGTCTGCCACTTCCCGCCAGGGACCAGCAAGTGGAACAAGGTGGAGCACCGGCTCTTCTCGTTCATCAGCTCGACGTGGCGTGGAGAGCCGTTGCGGGATTACGAGACCGTCGTGCGCCTGATCGCCGCCACGACCACGGCGAAGGGGCTGAGCGTCACCTGCCGGCTGGACCGGCGGAACTATGCGGCCGGTCGGAGAGTCAGCGATGAGCAGATGGCTAAGGTGCATCTCATCCCCCAACTGTTCCACGGCGAATGGAATTACATCATCCGACCTCGACGACGCCCCGGATTGTAAATGTTATTTATTGACGCTGCCTTAGGAGGCATGCGATGGCTCAGGAAACAGTGAAGGTCAACCGTGCCCCGGTCCTCACGCTCTGGGCTGCGGTGGTGGCGGAGCGTCAGGGCTACGACCGCGACGCCGCCCTCACGCTGGGCAAGGCCGTGGCGGGGCTCAACGCCCAGTCGAAGGGCCGCATGCTCGGCATCTTCGGCCCGCCCAAGGCCGCCGAGCGCGGCGGCCCGCCGAACAAGCGCGGGCTCGGCGAGGAGTTCTGGATCGAGGTCTGCGGCCGACCCGTCCCCGCCAAGACAACTCCCGGCGGCATCCGCGCCGTCATCGGCCCCGACCCCATTGACCCCGCCTCGGTCCAGCGCTACCTGGCGAGCAAGTTCGGCGAGCGCCTGGCCGCCGTCGAGTCCGCAATGAAGGGGTTAGCCGCCGCCTTCTCCCCCGACAAGCTGGCCGAGGCCGCCTACGGCCTCTACGAGCGCTTCCGCCCCCAGATCGCCCCCGGCCGCCGCGGCTGGGGCCAGGCCGGCGAACTCGACCTCGCGCTCATCCTATCCCTCAAGCCGTAGAACCGTCCACACCGGTACTCACGGCATTCAGGGGTGAGTCGCCCGGCAGAAACTAGCTTCTCACGACCCGACCCCAAGGCAGACCGACCCCAAGGCAGACCCCAAGACACACGGGTCCCGCCGCACTTGCTCCGCCGCCAAACGGTCCGGCCGCCTCTCCATAGTCTGGAGCAGCGTCGTCCCGGCCGTCACCACCGGCTCGATCGCCGGCCGGCCGGTGTCCGCACAGTAGAGCCGCGCCAGGCGCGGCCGGGCCCTCCAGAGAGCCGGCAGCACCTTCTCACGGAACACCCGATACGGGTTCCCCGGCGGGAACAGCTCCCCGGCCGCGAGCACCGTGTCACAGAAAGACCGCAGGACTTTCGTGGTGGGCAAGCTCATAGTAGCACCTCGGAACGGGCAGGGGGCGTCCACTGACGCCCTTATTATACCACCACTTCCTTGGTTAGTCACGGGGCCAATCCACCAAATGGCCAGCTACCAGGTCCGAATCCAGGCCATCCGCAGCCGCGGCCACAACGAGCGTCCCTTCGTTACCATCCCCGTCGCCATCGCGCGGGCATTGGACCTCCAGAAGGGCGAAGTCGTCGACTGGAAAATCCTTGACCGCGCCCAACTCCTCCTCGTCCGCCAACCCCAACCCTGACCTATCAAGACCCACGGAAAACGCAATGAGGAGTAGGGGGTCTTTCAGGAGAATCGATTTCTACGAGCTGACCCCAACGCTCGCTTCGGCATCTACCCTTCGATACAACCAGTTGACTTACCCAATGCCCCATGTTACAATCCGTTTTGTACAGAGGATGCTGCGGCGCATCCACCGGGGCCTATCCGCTCCCTTGTGCAAGCTAGCCTTAGGATGACTAGGAGCTTCCACATACCGGTGATACACTCAAAGGGGTCGCTGCTATGGACAGAGATCGCCTGACCGAAGCATTTGCTGCACTAAAGAGCCATGGTTGCGATATCGATTCGGAGGATTGGTCTGAGGCCGACACGCGCTCAAAGTTCATAGACACGGTGGTCATTGAGTGCCTGGGCTGGGAAGAACCCGACATCAGACGTGAGAGGTCAACAGATGGGCTCCGCCTTGATTACGTGCTCTCCATCGCTCAACCCATCATTGTTGTCGAAGCAAAGCGGGCCTCCTTCGTCCTGCCTGTAACACGAGCCAAGGGGAGACATCGTGTTCGCCTTGGCAGTCTGCTTGCCGCAAACCCGACCCTTCACGACGCGATCATGCAAGTTCGAGCGTATTGCGACCAAGCTTCAGTCGCCGTTGCAGCCCTAACCAACGGGCGAACCTATATCGTCTTCCTGGCCGTTCGTACAGACGGTGTGAGGTGGGAAGATGGGGACGCCTTGGTATTCCCTGACATATTCGCTGCCGACTTCGACTTCACCGATATGTTCACTTTGCTCGCCAAAGAAGCCGTCGTGAAAGGCGAACTGCATGGCGCCCTGTTGCACGAGGCACCGCCCACATCACTCGCGACCGTTCTGTCAACATACGAGAGCCCAGACGCTTCTATCCCGAATAATGCTCTCGGGTTGGCGCTCGAGCCCCTTTTAGAGACTGTAGCAACATTACAGAGTTTTCTTCTTGACTTTCGCCTGGCAATCGGCGATGATGCCAGAGGGGAGAGTTCCTCTGGAGGAACGTCGCCGTGCCGAAGCCTGGTGAGTACGTCGCCGACGT
>VGYW01000688.1 GCA_016872875.1 Planctomycetota bacterium
CGAGCGACTGCGCGTGCTGCGGGGCCAGCACGATGCCGTCAACCCCCCGCTCGATCATCGCCTCCACGATCTTGATCTCGTCGGTCGGCGACGTCTCGTCCTTCGCGCCGCGCCAGACCATCTCGATGCCGAGCTCCTTGCAGGCCGCCTCGGCCCCCTTGCGCACGGTCGGCCAGAAGGTGAACACGTCGGCCTTCGGGATCACCGCGAAGGTGAGCTTCTTCCCCCCCTTCTTCCCCCCGTCGGCCGGCTCTTTGCCCTCCTCGCCGCAGCCGAGGACCAACGCCATCGCGCACGCCGCCGCGAGGGCTGCCGGGAGCTGACGCACCATGGTCCAACCTCCTACGAAATGCGGGGCAGAATCTTCACGCTTGGGTAGATTATAGGCGGCCGGCCCCACCAGTCAAGCGTGGCGCCGCGCGCGGCATGTCCTGAGGCCTGCCCATGGCCCCATGTCAGACTCGCCCCGCAGCCGGCGGCCCTGAGGCATCCCAAGGCACTGGTGCGAAAAGATTTGACAAACTATGCCCAATGGCTATGATATAATGCCTTCTAGAAGGAGGGGACGGTGCCGGCGACATGGCAAGATGACCAAGCGCACATCGAAGTCATTGACCCGCGCGCACCGAACGGGCCGCGGGCAAAGGCGATCATCCCCAGAAGCATTGTCTTGCAGGTCTACAAGACGAACCCTGTCGCCTACGAGAACCTCCGTTGCGCTAAGGAGGTTCTCGAGGACCCTTGCAGGATTTTCGAGGGGACCAGGGAACACCAGTCCGGCGGATGGTGTTTCGTTGGCCGGCCTGGGACATGGCACATTCGGGAGCGAGTCATTGTCCCGTTCCCGTGCGACCGGGTCTTCGCGGTGTACTTGAACCCGCGAATGGTAGTTTACGCCTGGCGGGCCGAGAAGACCGATCCGGACGATCCTCTGTCTCCGATCGGCTTCGCGCAGCGCTACAGGAGATTGGTATGGACACGCACTTTCTCGCCGAGTTCGTGACCGGGGAACCCGAGTTTCGGCAGGAGCCGTGGTACAATGAGTACGGCGACTGCGTTGAGTATCTCTGCGCGAACGAGGCCGTCGTTGCCGACCGAGTGGACGGGATACTTACGCTGTATCGCTCCGCGATTGACGATCGCGCGATTGGGTTCCAGCTCAAGGGCATCAGTGCTATTATGGACAAGTTCGGGTTGGATAAGGCCGCCGTCCTCGCAGAGACGCGGCGTGACAGGCTCGTCTCGGTCATGCTGTTGTTGTTGGCCGCCCTGAAGCAGAGCTCGGTGACGGGTACGCGAAGGGGCCTCGAAATGTACGGCGCCGCGCTCCAGGAACTCGAGTGTGCGGTCGGGAAGGACGTTGAGTCCCCGCAGCCGGCTTGCTCGTAACAATCCCCTCGAAAGTGTCTCTCGCGCTGCTTAGCACTGCAACGGACAGCGGCTCCGCCCGAGCAAGAGGGCCACTTCCTCTCACGGCACGAGGCCAAGGCCGCGGAGGTGCTCGACGCAGGCGCGGACGTGGCCCTCCTGCTCCGCAGGGTCGGACGACGTGGTCCACTCGCCCTCGAGCTCCATCGTGAAGGGGCCGGTGAAGCCGATGCCGTTCAGCACCTTGAACACCCCCGCGAAGTCCACCACCCCCTTCCCGAAGTCGGGGAACCGACCGTCGTGGTAGCCGCCCATCGTGTCCTTGAGGTGGACGCTGACGACGTGTTTGGCCTCCTTGGCGACCTCCTCGACGGTGTTGATGCCGTGGTTGTAGTAGTAGACGTTGGCGGTGTCGTAGTTGATGCCGACCCAGGGGTGTGCGATGGCGGCCATCGTTGCGGCGCCCTTGGAGCCGTTCTCGCAGAGGTCGGGGTGGGTCTCCATGCCGATCTTGACGCCGTGCCTGGCCGCGATGTCGCCGATCTTCCGCAGGCGGGCGTAGGCCTCGGGCAGGGGCATCTGGCCGGCGTGGACGCTTGTGAAGATGCCCGAGCAGCCGAGCGTGGCCGCCTTCGCGCAATAGGTCTCGAAGATGTCGAAGAGCTTCGCGTCGGGCAGCGGGCAAGGCGCCGTCAGCGTCCCCGCTCTCAGCCCTGCGTCGGCCAGGAGCTTCCTGATCGCCGCCGCGTCCTCCTCTGGCCCGAGGTTGATCTCCACGGCGGGGATGCCGAGCGCCTTCACCCGCTCCAGCGGTATCTGTGGTTTCGCCGGGTGCCCGATCCGATACGACAGCACATTCGCCACGATAGCTCCTCTCCAAAAGGGTTCCGGTCACGTGGGCGGGGCGTCTCTGCCCCGCGGGGGACGGAGCCCCCGCCCACACCCACACGGAGCACGAGTCTATCTCTCGCCGCCCCCGTGTCAAGTGCCCTTGTACCCAATCTCCCTCCACACCTTCCGCGCGTGCGCGATAGCGCGCCGTGTCGGGCTGTAGACGCCCCGAATGCTCCTTGGCGGCTGGCCGGGGCCTTCATCGCCCACGAAGGGCGACCAGTGGTCCGCCTCGTGCTGCTTGCGCTCCGCCTCCTTGCGGAAGTCGGGCACGTCGAAGGGTGCGCCGCGCTGAAGCGCCGACTTCCAGCCGAGCGCGCCGACCACCGACATGGCCACGCCGCGATAGACATCCAGATACGGCTGCCGGCCCGTGCGGATCGCCTCCGCAAAGTAGTGCGTCGTGAAGAAATCGCCGCCCCCGTGCCCCGCACGCATCGCCGCCTGAGCCCAGGCCGGGAACTGCGGCACATAGCTTCGCTCGGGCACCTCGCCGGGCCGGAGCATCCAGTGCTCGTGGACCACGCGCAGGAACCCCGGCCCCCAGTAGCCCGGGCCGCGGACGTGTTCCACCAGCCCGCGCGTGCCGTGGATGCGGTACCAGACGCTGTGCCCCGGCAGCCCGACCTGCACGAGGCGGAAGACCGCATCGTTGTCCATCCGGCAGAGGATGACGGAGGCGAGGTCGCTCGTGAACACCCGCTCCTCGCGGAAGCCCTTCGGCACCGGGATGGCGAGGGCGTTCACAGTCACAGGCATCGCGTCGGTCGCCACCATCAGCGGGGCGAGGGCGTGGGTGCAATAGTAGGTCGCGGGCGTGTTGTTCCGCCAATGCGTCAGGCCGGGCGAGATGCGCAGCCGGTCGTCGGGCGACATCGGGTGGATGTATTCCCCCTCCGCGTAGAGCACGCCGCCCACCTCGCCCGCCTGGTAGAGCCGCCGCAGCTCGATGTTGCACGCCGTATAGGGGTAGTTCTCCGCGAAGAGATACACCTTGCCCGACCGCTCGACCGAGCGGCAGAGCTCCACTCCCTCGGCGAGAGTCTTGCACGCCGCCGTCTCGCTCATCACGTGCTTGCCCGCCCGCAGCGCCTTCGCCGCGAAGGGCGCGTGCTCGTGGAAATAGTTCGCCAGCACCACTGCGTCCAGGTCGTGCTCCAGGAACCTGTCGTAGTCGGTGTAGGTGGCGACCCCGAGCTGTTTGCCCACCTGTTCGAGCCGCTCGCGCCAGATGTCGCAGATCGCCACCAGCTCCATCCCCACGGCT
>VGYW01000689.1 GCA_016872875.1 Planctomycetota bacterium
ACCCTTGTGGAACGGATCGGCGTTGGGACAACCGCGAGAAGCATCGGTGCTCCGCAAGGACACGCACAGAGATTGCGGCCCCAACCCGGTGGACCGAACACCACTACCTGGCTCGCCTCGGCGAGCGTATAGCAGACGGATCCGCGTCCCCTGGTTCCTCATCCTGAAGTTTGCGCTTGACAAACGGCCTCATAGCAGATGCCTCGACTTCGCTCGGCATGACGGGCCTCGTCATTGGTTGCCTCCTTCTCCCTGAGATTGAGGTTCTGACACCCTGACTCCCTTGCGGCTGCTCTGGCGCGCGGCGCTCCTCTTGCCTCTGTGTGCATCCTTCGCCCCCGCGGCGGAGGCGAAGGATGCATGGGGCGTCAAGGGCCAAGTGCCGCTGAGGCTGGAGGCACTGTTCGACAACGACGCGATCGCGGATGCGCAGCGCCGCTCCGATGGCAACTTCGACTGCCCCGACCACGCGGCCGACATCCCAGGGTCGGTCTTCCCCGCTGAGAACCTGCCTGCGACCGGCTCGAAGTTCTCCTTCGACGGCACCCACTTCCTCTTCCCGAGCAAGGAGCGGGGGGACTTCAACAACGTGTCGTGCAACGGCCAGCGGGTGGAGGTGCCGCCGGGCCGCTACAAGGCCCTCCACGTCGTCGGCACGTCCGAGAACGGCACGTTCCGCGACACGCTGGCGCTCGCCTACAAGGAGGGCCCGGCGGAGGCCGAGCTCGCGCTGAGGGACTGGTGCCAGAAGCCCGAGGCGGGCGACCGCGTGGCGTTCGAGGCCCCCTGCCGCTACACCTATTCGAGCGAGAAGCGGACGGTGGTCCGCGAGGAGATTCAGCCCCGCATCTGGCTCCGGAAGATCGCCCTCGACCCCAAGAAGACGCTTGAAGCGATCGCGCTCCCCTACAACCGGCGGATGCACGTCTTTGCCGCGACGCTCGAGGCCGAGGGCTGGACGGAGGAGCAGGCGGCATACGCGAAGGAGGCGGCGGAACACTACGCGGGCCTCGACCGCCGCTCGCCCGTCTCTGCCGAAAACGTGCTCCGCCAGTTCGCGGCGCTCGGCGACCAGATTGACCAGCGCATCGCCGCCGGCGGCCCGCTCGTCCGCCAGCTCGGCTGGCTCCGAACCCACACGGCCCACTGGCAGCACCGCCTGGGCGACCTCTACTCCTTCTTCGGCGCCGCCACCCAGGCCCCCCGCGCACTCCAGGGCCTCACGAACGACCTGCGGGCGCTCGCTGCCGGCAACGACCCCTTCGCCGGCCGACGTGGCACCATCCTCCGCTCGTATCGCGCGGAGGTTGACGGCTCGCTCCAGAGCTACTCGCTCGGCGTCCCCGGCGATTACAAGGCCGACAAGCCCTTCCCACTCCTCGTCTCACTCCACGGCCACGGCTGGTACGCCCCGTTCCAGGGCCACCCCGCCCGCGTGAACAACGGCCTTTTCACCGTGGCGCCCCACGGACGCGGCAGCCAGGACTACATGCTCGCCGCCGAGGACGACGTGCTGGCGGTGATAGACGACGTCGTCCGCGACTACTGGGTTGACCTCGACCGCATCTACGTCGAGGGCAGCTCGATGGGCGGCACAGGCTCCTGGCAGCTGGGCGTCCACCACCCCGGCCGCTTCGCGGCCATCGCGCCCATCTGCGGCAACGCCGACCGGCGGGCGTGGGACGCCTGGAAGCCTAAGAAGCGCCGCGTCCGCTACGAGATGCCGCCCCGCTTCGCCGAGCTGCGCAACTGGCTCCTCGACACCGTGGAGCCCGTGGCCTACGCGGGCAACCTGCTGAACCTGCCAGCGCTGGCCGCCCACGGCGCGATTGACGACGTGGTGCCTGCGGCCAACTCGCGGAACATGGCCGACGCCGCCCAGAAGCTCGGCTGCACCGTCGGATACCAGGAGTTCCCAACCGTCCGCCACTGGGGCTTCCCGAACGACTTCTTCGTGAAGCGTTGGGAGTGGACGATGGCCCAGAAGCGGAACCCCGCGCCCGAGCGGGTGCGCTACAAGACCGCGAGCCTGCGGCACGACGGGGCCTATTGGGTGCGCATCCTGCGCTTCATCGAGCCCCTCAAGTTCGCCGACATTGACGCCCGCCACATTGTGGCACAGCCGCCCTCGGCTGTGGCCCCAGGCCGCTTCGAGATCACCACATCCAGTATCTCCGCCTTCCTGGTTCGTAGTTCCGCCTTCAGGCGGTCTTCAGACGCGGAACCGCCTAAAGGCGGAACTACGAACGTGAAGATTGACGGACAGGAACTGACCGCCGACGACTTCTCAGCCACCTTCGTCCGAGGAGCGGGCGGCAAGTGGAGCGTCGGGCAACTGCCAGTTGGCCTGGCCAAGAAGAAGGGCCTCGAAGGCCCGGTCGCCGACGCCTTCCTCGGCAGCTTCATGCTCGTGCGCGGAACAACCTCGCCCGACCCCCGGGAGCGCGAGGTCATACGCCGCGAGGCCGAGGCCAAGGCGCGCGATTGGGAGCGCCTCTTCAACTGCCGCCCTCGCCTCAAGGACGACACGGCAGTGACGGACGCCGACATCGCCCAGCACCACCTCGTCCTCTACGGCGGCCCGGCCGCAAACGCCCTCGCCGCCAAGGTGGCCGGCAAGCTCCCCATCGCCATCGAGCGCGACTGCATTCGCGTCGGCCCGCAGGCTGTGGGCGGGGCGTCTCTGCCCCGCGTCTTCCGAGGCGACGACGTGGGCGTGAAGCTCTGCTACCCGAACCCCCTCAACCCCGAGCGCTACGTCGTGCTCTTCGCCGGCCTCTCGCCCGCCGCGCTCGACCAGATAAACAACCGCTTCGGAAACTGGTTCGGCTGGGGGCCTTACGACAACTACGACTGGTTCGACTACGGCGTGTTCGACGCCCGCACCATCTCGCCCGAGACGTTCCTGTGCGTCGGCTTCTTCGATATGGCCTGGAAGCTCGACGAGCGCTACCAGTTCCTCGGCGACGACACGGCGCGCAAGGCCATTCGGCCCCAGTCCGTCCCGAAGCTACACACCTTGCCCGACCCTGCCCCCGCCGAGCTCTATCTGAGCGCCCTCATGCCCACCCTGGTTGACCAGCACAAGGGCCTTGTGGGCTACGACCGCTCGCACCAGGGCAACCCGCTCCGCATCGGCCTTGTGCCCGAGGAGAGCGCGCCCGGCCCCAAGGCCAAGGCTGTGGGCGGGGCCTCTGCGCCCCGCGTCTTCTCCCGTGGCCTCGGCGTCCGCGCCCCCTCTAAGGTCGAGTACCAGCTCGGCGGCCAATACGCCTTCTTCCGCGCGACCGTGGGCATTGACCTCGAGGACGACCTCGAGGCCACCCCCGCCCGCGACCGCGGCGAGCGGGTGCAATTCATCGTCTACGGCGACGGCAAGCGCCTCTACAGCTCCGAATGGCTCAAGTGGAACTCCAAGCCCGTCGCCGTCGAGGTGGACATCAAGGGGGTGAAGACCCTCCGCCTGGAGGCCGATTGCTCCCTCTCCCGCT
>VGYW01000690.1 GCA_016872875.1 Planctomycetota bacterium
GCCATCGGAGCCGCCGTCCTCCCCAAGATCGGCCCCATCATCGGCGACGGGGTTCACGACACCGACCTGATGCTCTGGTACAGCGGCGCCAACGTCGTCAGCGTCTACGCCCAGGCGGTGGACGTCCGCCACCTCGCCAACCCCGACCTCGGCTGGACAATGTACCGCTTCGACACGGGGGCCGTGGGCGTCCTGGAGGACGTCTGGTTCCTCCCCGACAAGACGGCGTTCCAGATAGACGAGCGGATGGAGATCATCGGCACCGAGGGGTCCATCCATGTCCATGAAGTCCATCCTAATCTGTCCATCTGCGACAAGGACGGCTGGCATTCGCCCGACACCACCTACTGGCCGAGCCTGCACGGCATCCGCGCCGGCGCCCTCCGCGAGGAGCTGAGCTACTTCGCCACGTGCGTGCTCGAGGGGCGGAGGCCCAGCGTCATCACCCCTGAGGAATCGCTCCGCGCGGTCGAGGCCTGCCTGGCCGCCGAGCGCTCCGCAGCCACAGGCAAGGTCGTCAAGTTGTGAGAGCCGCCCAACATGGTATAATAAGCTGATGCCGGCCAGCAGGGTGGGCTTGGCCGTAAGGAAGCTCCCAAATGGATCATATCTCGGGCACAATCGTGGGACGTCCGGCGCCCTCGCAGGCGAGTGAGTGCCCCATGGGCGCGACGGAAGAGGCCGAGGCCCTTGCTGCGCGCGACGGGTTACAGGAGGCGCTGCAGGCAATCGTGAACTGGGCCTACGCGAACGCCAGTTGCCAGATGGCCACCGTCTCGCTGACAAGGTACGATGACTTCTCTGGCGTGGAACTCCTCAAGGTCGAGCTGCACTGCGGACTCCGCGGCAAACATGCGGTGGCAAAGGAGGATGAACTGCTGGACGACATGGCAGACACCCTTGGAATGGACATAGTCAACAGGTTCCTCATCATCATGCGTTGACGCGAAGATGGACGAACGCCACTTCTACCTGCTGGCAGAACACCTCCGCGATTCCCTCCCCACGGGGCTCGAGGAAGCGGCGGAGCGGACTGTGGCGGGGCGGATATACTACGCTGCGTTCCTCTATGCTCGCAACCTGATGGCCCTCTGGGGCTGTGCGTTGACCTCTCGAGGCATCCACGCGCAGGTCAGCGAAGGCCTCAAGTGCTCAGGGAACCGTGACCTCTTCAAGATCGGGCACAAGCTCGCCGAACTGCACGAGCACAGGAGGATGGCCGATTACGAGACGAGGGTCCCCTTTGCTCTGGACTTCAAGAAGCTGAAAGACCTCTACGACAACGTACACCCGGAGCTACAGCACAGATGGGCTTTCCTCTCTCCAGACCAGAAGCGAGCGGCTCTGGAGAAGATGCAGCGAAAGATCAGCACTTACACCGGTTGATGCCACGCTGGTGCGCTCACCATGGCGGGAGGGCGAGGGTGCCGCCGTCCATGACGAGGCAGGTGGCGTTGATGTAAGCCGCCTCGTCGCTGATGAGGAAGGCGATGGCACGGGCCATGTCGAGCGGGGTGCCGAGGCGGCGGACGGGAATCTTCTTCTCGACCTCGGCGTAGATTTCGGCGACCGGCTTTGCCCAGCCCTTACAGCTAGAGGCCAGCATGGGGGTGTCTATGGTGCCGGGGCAGACGCCGACGACGCGCGCGTAGCCGGCGAGCTCGACGGCGAGCGAGCGCACTAGGGCCTCCAGCGCTGCCTTCGATGCGCAGTAGACCGCGTGGTTCGGGAAGCCGACGAATGCAGCGACGCTCGTGGTGATGCAGATGACGCCCTTGCCCTGCCGCTCCATCACGGGCGCAACGTGCTTCGCGAGCCACAGGTTGCCCTTCACGTTCACGCCCATCACCGCGTCCCACATCGCCTCGTCGAACTCGCCCACCGGCCCCATCCGCAGCACGCCGGCGTTGGAGACCAGCGCGTCAATGCGGCCGTGGAGCTTGAGCGTGCGGGCGACGAGGGCCTTGACGCTGTCCTCATCGGAGACGTCGGTGTGGGCAAAATGGACGTTATGGACTTTGGCCAGCGCCTGGCCCTGCTTGCGCTGGATTGAGGCGGCGATGACTCTCGCGCCCAGCCTGGCAAAATGGCGCGTGCACGCCTCGCCAATGCCCGATGTGCCGCCGGTGACGATGATGACTCTGCCCTTCAGGCTCATAGGAGGCCCTCGCTAGTCGAATTGCATGAACTCGAAGACCGCGCCGTCCTTGAGGATGAAGACCACCTGGAGGCCGGGCATGGGCTGGAAGGGGCCGAGGATGACCTTCTGGCCCCGCATCTCGCGCCTCAGGCTGTCGGTCTTGAAGGCGATGTGGCCCATGTCGCGGACAGGGCCTTTCACGGGAGAGTCAGGCTCGAAGCGCAGGAACTCCACGCGGCAAGGGTGGGCGTCGGGGTTTGTGACCCAGACCTTTGTGTCGGGCACGTAGACCTCGCCCGGCTGCTTCTGATCGGTGGGCAGGCCGATGTGATGGAACTGGCGCATCCTGACTCCTTTCAGCTCTGCTTGACCTCTCCCTTGGGGAGAGGTCGCACGTTCGCCGCCTGGCGGACGGGCGGGTGAGGGTGCCTCTCGCGCCGCGGGGGGGAGAAGGCACCCTCACCCCGACCCTCTCCCCAAGGGAGAGGGGGGAAGCACCCTCACCCCGACCCTCTCCCCAAGGGAGAGGGGGGAAGCACCCTCACCCCGACCCTCTCCCCAAGGGAGAGGGGGGAAGCACCCTCACCCCGACCCTCTCCCCAAGGGAGAGGAAAGTAGAGCGTCATCGCAGAGGGCCGTCTCGGGCCGCACGGTCGGCGATGGCGCGGTCGGCCATGCGGAAGAAGTCGTTCTCCGGCGCGTAGCCGAGCACGGCTCGGGCCCGGGTGATGTTGATCTCGAACGAATGGTAGCCTGGGCAGCACAACTCGATGGTCGGGATGCCCATCTTGGCCGAGAGGTAGCCCGCGGCCACGCGATAGTCGAAGGGAGCAGGCGCGGCGATGTTGAACGACTGGCCGAGGGCCGACGGGTTGCCCAGCATCTTGCCGAATGCCTGCATCACGTCGTCCACGTGCACGATGTGGCGGCGGAAGGGCACGCCCTGGCCATTCACCAGGATCGGGATGCGCTCTTGCCCGGCCCTCACGAGGGCGAGCACATCCTCACCAACGTCCCCGAAGCCGTGTCCCTTCTCGGCAGGGTTCACGTTCCGCAGCAGCGAGAAATGGTTCAGCAGGTCGTCGCCCTCGAAGACCCAAGACGACCGCAGGATCGTGTGGGGCACGCCGTACTGGGCGGCGTATTGCTCGGTCATCGCCTCCTCGACGACCTTCGAGAAAGCGTAGTAGCCGGGGTAGGCGACGCGCGGGTGGTTCTCGTCAATCGGGACGGGCTGCGGGTAGAACCAGATTCCCATCGCGGCGTCGCCGCCGAAGAGGATGAACTGGCGGACCGGGTGGCGGCGGCAGGCCTCCAGGATGTGAAACGTCCCGCGAATGCTC
>VGYW01000691.1 GCA_016872875.1 Planctomycetota bacterium
CGTGTCCCAGGGCTCCCTTCGGTCGCCCTGGGCTACGGCTGGCTCGCCCACTTCGTGGGCTACGGCCAGAATGTCGAATCCCCCGCACGATGGTACATTACTTCCGCAGAGGTCAATAAGTCACTGGGCTGGCGACAGGATGGGGAAGGGGAGCCGTTCGTCGAGGCGGTCGAACGCCAGCCTGGCGCCATCGGCCTTGATGGCGTCAACCTTGCAGCCCTTGGCCTCGCCCAGCTTCCCGCTGGCGTCGAGGGCCACGCTGCTGACGAAGCCGTCGGCGCCAAGCCCCTTGAGGAGGGCAGCGGCCATCATGAGCTGGCCCGGCGGGCCGGGGTGGACGGGGTCGCCCTGCATCGAGACGGCCTTGAGCGGGCTCTTCTCCTGGGCGGCCAGGAAGGCCCGAAGGTGCTCCGCGCCGGCCACCGTGTCGTCCTGGGCTAACTGCTTGAGGAGGGCGATGGAGTTGGCCAGCGACTCCTTCGGCTTGTTGGCGCCCCAGATGTCGAGCAGGGCGTGGAACTGGTCGGCGTACGGGATGCTCTCCTTCGCGGAGAACTCCTTGAGGGCCGCGGCGTACTCGTGGAGGCGCTTGTTGCGGCCGAGGTTGGCCATCGTGTCGCCGTTGTTGATCGGGCTGGCGGCAAGGACGACGGCGCGGGCCTTGATGAAGCGTATCCGCTCCACCATCGTGCCCATGTTGGCCACGAACTTCTCGGTCGGCGTCCCGCCCTGATCGTTCATCCCCAGCTCGACCGACACGACGGTCGGCTTCCACGCCTCGATGTCGTAGCCGAAGCGGGCGAGCGTGCTGGGGATCGTGTGGCCGCCCACGCCCGAGTTGCGGAACGCGAACCTCAGGTTCGGGTAGCGCGCGAAGCAGAACGCCTCGAAGTAGTTCGAGTGCAGGTGCTGAGCCGTGATGCTGTCGCCCGCCATCACCCACACGTCGCCGTCCTTCAGAGGGAACTCGGCCTTCGTCTCCGCCACGGCCCGCTGACCCGCCGCCAGGACGATGGCCAACAGCAGCCCACGGTGCACATGTCTCATCCCGCTTCCTCCAGTTAGGATGGCTGGACACACCTCGAATGGATAGGATACCCGTTTGGTGCTGTGTGTCAAGTCACGCCCCTCTCCGCCCGCGCCCAGGCGCTACAATGCCCTCTGGGGCCAGGCCTTCACTCTTCTTTTCCTATGCCACCTCAGCCTTGCCCCGGCCCCTATCCTCCGCGGCAGCAGCCCGATTCTATCATTACACCCCCTTTCCGGGGCGAGGCGCCCTTCGTCACTGAGGCCCCACGCAGAGTCCTCCGGGCCGAATCCGAACCGGCACTCCTTTTGCTGATCCAATGACCTGTCGTTCCGCTCGCGGGCGGCCTGGCGGCGTGCCGACGGCCTAACCCTCGTGCTGGCAACGACCTGCGCACCGGGCGGCCCCCCGCGCAGCGGACCGGGCTTGGGGGGTTCCTGGCTGCCTATGGAGCGAGTTCCATAGATGGTATGCCCTAATCCGCCCGCCGCAGCGGGCAATGGCGCGGCCGCGAGCGGCCCGGCGAAGCGGCTGATCTGGGTGCCGGTGGTCCACTCTCACGCCGACCTGGGCAGCCTGGGGGAGGCCGTCCGCCAGGCGCACGCGCGCAGGTTCGGCGCCGCGTCCTGGGAAGGCCACGTCCGGACGGTGGACGGCTTCTGGCAGAGGGTTCGCGCCGAGGTCGAGCGGCTCGGCCTCGATTGCCGCCGCGTGCGGCTCTACCAGGACGGCCTTCCGAACTGCGGCCACGAGGCCGCCATCGTGCGCGACCTGGCCCAGGCGGGCAGCGAGAACCACAGGCTCCTGGCCGAGCTGATGGCCAGGGGCGCGCGCGTGGTGGGCACGGAGAGCCCCGAGCTGCTCCTCGCGGAGTACGAGCTGATGCGCGGGATTCTGGGCGCCATGAGGTCCCGCGACGGCCATCATCTCACGGCGTCCGAGAAGGAGCGGAGCCGGGCCATCCTGGAGAGGCGCGACGCCTACATTGCCGAGCGGATCGCGCAGACGCTTGGCGACGGGGAGACGGGGCTGCTCTTCCTCGGCATGCTCCACTCGCTGAGCGGCCGGCTCCCTGACTCGGTTCACGTCATCCGGCTCTTCGATGGAGACACGCCATGAGCAGGAAAGCGAAAGAGGGCGTCGGGTCGGGGGTCTTCGGGCTTGGCGGGCTGCTGGGCGGCCTGGGCGCCATGCTCGAAAAGCTCGGAGAGCTTGCGGAGAGGGGGAAGGACCTCCGCGAGTCGGGCGAGATTGCCAGCCCCGACGGCAAGGTGCGGGGGGTCTACGGCTTCAACATCCGCATGGGCCTCGGCGACGACGGGGAGCGGGTCTCCGTCGAGCCCTTCGGCAACGTCCGCAAGGACGAACGGACCGGCAAGGCCGCGGTCCACGAGGTCCGCGAGCCCCTGGTGGACACCTTCGAGGAGGAGGGCCACGTGCTCGTGGTGGCCGAGATGCCCGGCATCGCCGAAGAGGATGTGCGGCTCGATCTGCATGGCGACATCCTGACCATCGTTGCGGGGAAGGGCGACAAGAAGTACCGCAAGGAGGTGCTCCTGCCCGCGGCCTTCAGCCCTCACTCGATGAGTCACTCCTGCCGCAACGGAGTCCTCGAGGTCAGGTTCCAGCGATAGCACAAGGCAGAGGGCCTCATGGCAGCAACTGATGCGGCCGCGCTCAAGTTCAAGGTGTGCGAAGCGCTCAGCAAGGACATGGGCCGGGGCCTGGCCCGCCTGGACCCGGCGGACATCTCGGGCCTCGGCTTGGAGATCGGCGACGTCGTAGAGATCGTTGGGAAGCGCAAGACCGTTGCCAAGGTGATGCCCGCCTACAAGGAGCACCGCGGGCAGTCGCGCATCCAGATTGACGGCGTGCTGCGCGAGAACGCCGGCGTGGGCCTGGACCAGGCGGTGGAGGTGCGGGGCATCGCGGCCAAACCGGCCGAGCGCGTGGTGCTCTCGCCCCAGGCCATCACCGTGCGCGACCGCGACCTGAAGTACATCGGGAGCCTGCTCGACGGGCTGCCCGTGGTTGAGGGCGACCGCGTGCGGGCCTCGCTGTTCGGCTCCCGCGCCGCCGACTTCCAGGTGGTGAGCACGGCGCCGAGGGGGCCGGTGGTGATCAACCCCACGACGGCGCTCGAGGTGGGCCGGCCGCAGGAGAAGGAGGCCGCGCGAACGGTCTCCTACGAGGACATCGGGGGCCTCAGGCGCGAGCTGGGCCGCATCCGCGAGATCGTCGAGCTGCCCCTCCGCTACCCCGAGGTGTTCGAGCGGCTGGGCATAGACGCGCCCAAGGGCGTGCTCCTCCACGGCCCGCCGGGGTGCGGCAAGACCCTCATCGCACGCGCGGTGGCGCACGAGACCGAGGCGAAGTTCTTCTCCATCAGCGGCCCCGAGATCATCCACAAGTTCTACGGGGAGAGCGAGGCGCAGCTCCGCAAGGTGTTCG
>VGYW01000692.1 GCA_016872875.1 Planctomycetota bacterium
AGGCTCAGGAAGGAACGTGTGCCGGAATTGCGCAGGCCTGTGGGCGGGGCGTCTCTGCCCCGCGCAGGGTGTCGCGGGGCGCAGAGGCCCCGCCCACATTGATTCAGAATCGTGGCGAGTTATTTAGTGTGCCCAGCCGCACAAATCCGTTACTGCACCCCGGCTGCGCGAGGCAGGCGACGCGCCGGCGGGGCCGACTCGCGTTTGCAATCCGAGGCGGGGGCCGGTAGCCTAGACGACACGGGGAGAGAGGAGACCGAGCTATGGCACAGCGAGCACAGGCGACACGACGGGACTTCTTCCACGGGGCCGCCGCGGCCGCCCTGGCGGCGCCCGTCCTGGTCCGCTCCTCGGCCTTCGGGGCCAACGACCGCATCGCGGCCGGCATCATCGGCCTCGGAGGGCCGGCCGGCGGCGGAGGCGGCGGGGCACAGACCATCGCCGTCTGCGACGTCCGCGAGGACAAGCTCGCGGGCCACAGGGACAACAAGAGCCTCTCCGTCTACACGGACTTCCGCGAGCTGCTGGCCCGCGACGACGTGGACTGCGTCTACATCGGCACCCCCGACCACTGGCACGCACTCCCCGCCATCGAGGCCGCCAAGGCGGGCAAGGACATCTATTGCGAGAAGCCGATGACCCTCACCATCCGCGAGGGGCGCGCGATGGTCAACGCCGTCCGCCAGTACGGCCGCGTGTTCCAGACGGGCAGCCAGCAGCGCTCCGACTACGGCGGCTGCTTCCGCTTTGCCTGCGAGATGGTCCGCTCGGGCCGCATCGGCCAGCTCAAAGAGATCAACTGCAACGTCGGCGGCCCCTCCGCCGACTGCTATCTGCCCGAGGAGCCCGTGCCGCCGGGGGTGGACTGGGACCGCTGGCTCGGCCCGGCCCCCTGGCGCCCCTTCAACCGCGGCATCCTGCACGGCTGGCGCTCATTCCGCGACTACTCGGGCGGCGGCATGACCGACTGGGGCGCCCACCACTTCGACATCGCTCAGTGGGCGCTCGACGCCGACAACTCCGGCCCCACCGAAATCTACCCGCCCGGCACCCTCTCGGAGCGCCTCACCTACGTCTACGCCAACGGCGTCAAGGTCTACCATGGCGGCGGGGGTGGCGGAGGCGTCGTCTTCTTCGGCACCGAGGGCAAGATCGCCGTGGACCGCGGCCCGCTCCAAAGTTGGCCCGAGAGCATCATGAAGAAGCCCCTCGCCCCCGACGAAGTCCACCTCTACACCGTCCGCAACGGCCACGCCGGCAACTTCGTCGAGTGCATTCGCACCCGCCGGCGGCCAATCTGCGACGTCGAGATCGGCTGCCGCTCCGTCACCGTCTGCCACCTCGGCAACCTCGCCTACCGCCTGGGCCGCCCCCTCAAGTGGGACCCCGCGAAGGAGGAGTTCGTGGGCGACCCCGAGGCCAACCGCTGGCTCGACCGCCCCAAGCGTGCCCCGTGGACCCTCTGAACACAGGGGGGCAGAAATGCCCCGACGCGGGCGTCACCTCGAGCGAGTTCCTTGCCCCCAACTGCCTGCCATCGCAGGGGCAGCGCTGGCGCTCGCGCTGCAACTGGCCGGGTGTTCAGCGACGCAGGACTACGAGATCCTCTTGTGCCGCGCTGCCAAGCCCGGCCAGAAGTTCCACGTCTCCTCGACCGGCAGCACGAGCCAGAAGAGGGTCGTGACCGCGGGAGGCCAAGTCACCCAGCAGAAGTCCGTGGCATACTCCGTGCACCTGGACGCCGAGGCGGCGGTCCTCGACGTGAGTCCCGCGGGACAACCCGCCAGGGTGTCCTACACGATCGCAAGGTGCGTGAGGGCTGATGGCGAGAACGAGGAGGTGCTCGTGAAGCCAGGTCTGGTCCTCGTGGCCTCAGTGGCCGGGGAGGATAGGGTGTTCGAGGTCAACGGCACCCGCCTGGCCCCGGAGGCCGAGGAGGCCCTGGAGCTTGTTGTCCGCCTGAGCGCCACGGACGACGTGAAGCCGGAGGCATTCAGCCCCAAGGGCCGCAAGAGGGTCGGTGAGAGCTGGAAGGTCAACGCCGAGGCCCTCGCCGGGCCGGTGCCTGGGACCGGTCTCTCCGTGACCAAGGAAGGCATTGACGGGACGATGACCCTGGTGGGCGTCGTCAAGGTCGGCGGAAGGGATTGTCTGGACCTGCGTGGCGAGTTCTCCGTCAGGGTCGGGCCGGCGCCCGTGTCGGCTACCCTCCGGCTTGAGAAGATGGAGACAAATGTCGCCTTGGCGGCCAAGCTTCCCCTGGACCCCTCTCTGCCCACGCTTGAGACCTCGATGGATTTGACCATGACAACCCGATGGCGGGACCAGCCCGACCCGGCAAAGCCAGAATCCATCACCGAAGCGACCACCAAACGCCGTTTCGAGACCAAGCGCACCCCAACGGAGTAGGAAGGCTGTGTTCGGCAGAAGGGACTCTGGCGCAGAAAGGGGATTCGCTGAACTCGGGCCGTGCTCGGAAGCCAAAGACTGGCTGAAGCCAGGACTCCGAACGCGTTCGTTCCTTGTTTGGAGTCCTGCCTTCAGGCAGTCTTGGCTTTCCGCAACAGGAACTTGGTAAGGGGTGGGACAGATGCAGCACCGTAGCTTTGCGGGCAAGTGGCGGAGAGCCCTTCGCCAGCGGCCGCACTCCCAAGATGCACGAGCTATGGGCCGTCTACGCCCACCGGAACCCTCAGGGGCTCTGGCGAGTCCGCTCCACCATGCCGCTCGACCGCCTGGCCGCCGAGCCGAAGAGGAATGCCGCAGCCGAGAAGAGGGAACTGGAGTCCCTGAAGGCCCTGTCGCCAAGCGAGGCCGCGGCGCGGCAGGAAGCCGCCGCCCGCACGGGCCGATCGGTTCGCCTCCCCACCGAGGCCGAGTGGGAGCACGCCTGCCGCGCAGGGACCACCACCTGCTTCTACTGGGGGGATGACTGGGGGGACAAGTCCGATGGCACCAGACTCAACGCCGCCGACAAGAACGCCCCCGTGAAATACCCCGACAACAGGTTCGACGATGGCCACGCGCACACGGCCCCCGTCGCACAGTACCCCCCGAACGCCTGGGGCCTCTACGACATGCTCGGCAACGTCAGCGAATGGTGCAGCGACTGGTACGACCCGGAGTGGTACCTCTTCGCGCCGCGCCAGGACCCCACGGGACCTGCGACGGGGTGCATCCACGTGGCCCGCGGCGGGAACTGGCAGGACTCCATCGCATACTGTCGTGCCACGTTCCGCTCCTTCCACAGGCTCAACGAGCCCTCCATGCGCGCCTCGGCGCTCGGGTTTCGAGTGGTCGTGGACGCTAGCCCGCATTTCTCACCAGCAGGCCCAGCTCCGAAGGAGCGATAGGGTGTAGCCGGCGGCGTAAGCCGCCGGAAGGGGGTAGCAGACGCGCCAGCCCCGTCGGGGCGGCACCCGCGCTCTGTCGTGCCGCCCCGTC
>VGYW01000693.1 GCA_016872875.1 Planctomycetota bacterium
CGTAGTAGACGACCGGCTCGGTGTAGGTGAAGGCGATGGAGCGTGCGCGGATGGGGCGGTCGGTGAAGGGGCTGGAGCGCGCCACCAGGCAGTCGGCCACCAGCTTGTCGGGCGGGAGGTTCAGGTTGCGGGTCTGCTCGGGCCGCACCTGGGAAATCTCCCAGTTCTGGCAGAAGGTACACTCCACGTTGCAGCCGGCCGTGGCGATAGAGTAGGCCCACGTGCCGGGCAGGAAATGGAACAGCGGCTTCTTCTCGATCGGGTCTATGTTCCGGGCGCAGGGGTTGCCGTAGACGAGCGTGACGTAGGCGCCGCCGCGGTTCTCGCGGACTCCGCAGTAGCCGCGCTCCTGATCGCCCACCTCGCAGAGGTTGGGGCAGAGGACGCACTTCACGCGGTTCTCGGGCAGCTTCTCCCAGAAGCGCGCCTCGGGGGTTTGCCAGATGCCGCCGAGCTTGGCGAGGGTGGACTCCTCCTGCGCGCACGCGGTGCGGAGCAAGGAAGCCGTTCCTGCCCCAGCGGCGAGGGCGCAGCCGCCCAGGGCGCAGCGCTTCATGAAGCGGCGGCGGGTGAGATTGCTGATTGCTGATTGCGGATTGCTGATTTCCGACATATCTTGCTCTCCTCGGGCGGCTGCCGCCACAGCCCTGGCCACCTGGCGGGCATCCGTAGGATGGATCCGACGGATCGGTCGGATCCGACGGATCCGACGGATCAACAGGCCATCTTCACTAATTCGATCCGCCCCGGGTCGTTGGTGCCGAGCTTGGCCTCGGCCGCGAGGGCGACATGCTTGGGCTCGCGCTTGGAGCCGAGGAGGGGGTCGAGGCCCTTAGCCTTGCGGAGATCTTCGATCTTCTGCCAGGCCGTGTAGTCGAGGGCCACGGGGTCGCGGCTGGCGTAGACGGTGCCGAGGCGCTCGATCCACCTCGGCGAGGGCGTCGGGCCGCCTTGGCAGCAGCCGAACGTGGCGTCGAGGATGTGGACCACCGTCTTGCGGCGGATGTCCTCCTGGCGATTCACGTCCACGATGGCCTGGTGGAGGTTTGCGAAGTGGTACTTGTTGGGGTTGTGGATTGCGCCGAAGAAGCTCTTGAGGGCGAGCGACACGCCCGCGAGGTCGTGGTCCTTGAGGACGGGGACGTTTATGATGATCGAGCAGGCGTCGGTGACGAGCCTGGAGAAGAAGGAGCCGATTTCGCCGACCTCGACGATGGGCGGCCTGAAGCCGAGCCTGGGGTCGTCGTTGCCTACGACGCGGAAGTCGTCGCAGCCTTCGGCGGGGTAGCCGGCCCGCGTGAGGTCGTTCAGCTTGCGGTCCCACACGTAGATGCGGTGGGAGAGGAGGTCGGCGGCCTGGAGGCCGCGCGAGATGGCGCGGACGACCTCGATGCGAGTGGAGAGGCGGTCGCCTGCGAGGCAACTGGCCTTGATGCCCACGATGTCGTTGGGCTTCACGAGGCGGCGCCAGGCGGCCGCAAGCTCCTTCTCGCCCGTCAGCGCGCAGATGGCGCCGTCCACGAGGGCCTGCACCGCCTCTTGCTTCAGCGCGTTCCCCTCGCCGAAGACCTTGGCGCTCGATGCGGCCACCACGCGGCTCTTGCCCTCGGCTGAGGGTGGTGGCACAGGCGTCCCGCCTGTGACCGCCACAGGCAAGATGCCTGTGCCACCGCCGGCCGCAAGGGCCGCCTTGAGGAAAGCGCGGCGGCTGGAATTGTGGGCAGGAAGGGACATAAGGGACCAAAGGGACCTAAGGGACAAAGATCAGACGAATCACGGGTCACGGGTCACGGGTCACGCGTCACGCTGGACGTATCTCCTCTTCCGCCAGGAAGCACGCCGGGTCATCGGCCCAGGGGTCGCCCTGGACGACCTCGGCGCGGATGCGGCAGCCGCCGCAGATGTCGCTGTAGCGGCAGCGGGAGCACCGCGGGCCTTTGAGGTGTTGGGCCTTGTGGCGCAGCTTGGCGAGGAGCCCGTTGCTCTCGTCGCCCCAGATGGCCGAGAAGGGGCGCTCGCGCACGTTTCCGAGGGTGACGTGGGACCAGAACTGGCAGGGGTGGACGTTGCCGCGAGCGTCCACGTTGGCCATCTTCGTGCCGGCGGAGCAGCCGCCGTGGCGGACGAGGAGCTCGCGGACGTCCGCCAGGCGGCCGGGGGCTTCCGCGGCCACCCGCTGCTCGATGAGGATGCCGTCGGCGTGGTTGTCCGTCGTCAGCACCTCGGTCTCCACCCCGCGGCGATGCCAGTCCCGCGTGCGGTCGAGCAGGTGCTCGATGGTGCGGCGGGTCTCGGCGGGGGCGAGGTCGTCGTTGACCATCTCGCGGCCGCGGCCGGCGTAGACCAGGTGGTAGAGGCAGAAGCGGGGCACGCCGTGCTGCTCCACGAGGTCGAGCACGGCGTCGAGGTCGGCCGCGTTGCGGCGGTTGAGTGTGAAGCGGATGCCGGCCTTCACCCCCGCCGCCAGGCAGTTCCTGATGCCGGTGAGGGCGGCGTCGAGTGCGCCCTTCTTCCTCCGAAGCTGGTCGTGGGTGGCCGCCGTGCCGTCAACCGACACGCCCACGTACGAGAAGCCCACCTCCGCGATGCGGCGGGCCAGCTCGGGGGTGACCAGAGTGCCGTTGGAGGAGAGCACGGCGCGCACCCCCTTGGCGATGGCTCGGCGACCGAGCTCGAAGACGTCGGGCCGCATGAGCGGCTCGCCGCCCGAGAAGAGCAGCACGGGGCAGCGCATGGCCGCCACGTCGTCCACCAGTGCCGCGCCCTCCTCGGTCGTCAGCTCCTCGCGGCTCGCGCGGTCCTTCGCGTCCAGGTAGCAATGGGCGCAGGCCAGATTGCAGCGCTGGGTCGTATTCCAGACCACGATGGGGCGGTTCGCCGTCGAGAACTGGAGCAGATGAGCCTTTCCGCCCGCGTCCGCGCGCAGCAGGTCGGCGATGGTCGCCGTCCCGCACAGCAGCTTCGTGCAGCCGATCACGTCGTTCTCCGCAAGCCTTGCCGCCGGCCCTTACTCCATGTATTATAGCCCCCCGCGCACGGGGGGTCAAGGTCATGTGCCTTGACAGGTTCCTCGGCAGGGCGTAAGATAGGGCCGGTAGCCGTGTTGGCGCCGGTTTCACCACAACGAGGCGGTCATGGGCATCGCGCGATCGCAGAACGGTGTGCCCATCAGATTGCCCGACGAGCGGTGGATTCACATCACGGAGGAACACTCAGAGCTCGCCGGCCACTACTTCGATGTCCTCGAAACCATTGAGGACCCCGAGGCCATCTACGAAGGCACAGCAGAGGAACTCCTGGCCGTGAGACAACTGTGGCCGGGGAAGCACCTGGTTGTGGTCTACCGTGAGGTGAGCGAGGACGACGGCTTTGTGATCACGGCCTTCCTCACCGGCCGGTCCGTCAAGCTCCGCAGGAGAAAAC
>VGYW01000694.1 GCA_016872875.1 Planctomycetota bacterium
GGGGCTTGTTTGGCGCTTGGTGCTTGTGGTTTGGTGGTTCCCGCATTTCTCACCAGCCGCTGGTGAGAAATGCGGGCTAAACCCCAGCCCCCAGAAGATGTGGGCAAAGATCAGGGCTTCGCCCTGGGCTGCTATAGTACGCCCCTGTCGGGGCTCCGGAGTAGTCCACCAGAATTGGGGGCCATACTCACATGCCACAGCGTACCCGAGGCATCCGCGCTTGATCCACCTCCCTGCGTGACGGTAGAATGCCGCGCGAAGGTTAGGTGTGGCAACTGCGCCCATCGGCGTGCTCGCAGATTGGGAGTCCAGCCAATGGCAACCGAGCGGATCGCACAGGGCGGCGGCTCGCGCGTCCTGACGGCTACCATCGTGGCCGCCGTGGTGGCATTCGTCGCCATCGGCGTGGGACTGCTCGCGAGCAAGGTCCTCATGGGGCCTACTGTGGGCGACATGGAGAGGAAGCTGGCGCGGGCGGAGGAGGATATTGACAGGGAGAGGAAGAAGACCAAGGACCTTCTGACGCGCCTGGGGTGGAGCGCTTGAGAGCTTGGGGGGCGGTCTTATGGACCTCTGCAAGAGCAATGTCACGCGCGGGCGCTCAGTCACCGCATCGTGTTCGCACGCCGGTGGGTGGCACCCTCAAGCGTCCTCGCTTGAGGGTGGCTTTCGGGGGCCGCCCTCGTCCACACCCTCAACGGAAGCCGTTGAGGGTGCCACCCACCCTGGGCCAACCCCCCGGTGTTACATCACTCTTGCAGAGGTCAATGATGCGGCTGGTGGCCGCAGCCAAAGAGCCGAAATGCTGAATGATGAATTGACCCCCGAGGATCACTTGGTGTGGCAGTCGAGGCACAGGGCGCTTCCGCTGTTGCTCATGCGCAGGAACGGCGAGAAGGTGTTGTTATGCACGTCGTGGCACGAGGCGCACTCCACGCGGGTGTTGAAGAGCTTGGCGTTGGTGGGGGCCTTGTAGCCGGAGGCGACCGTGTGGACTACGCCGATCGGGTGGTCGTCCCTCAGGTCGGTGCCGATCAGCGCGTCGCCGGTGATCCGCGTGGCCGGGTTGCCGGCGGCACCGCCGAAGGCGTCCACCGCCACAGTGCCGTCGTGGCAGCTCAGGCACGCGGCCGAGGCGGGGCCTGGCTGGTTGACGACGGTGCCCTTGCCGGTGACGCCGCCGCCGTAGAGCTGGTAGACGGTCGAGCTGGGGGCGTGGTTCCATACGGGGCCGAACGTGGACTGAACCGCCTTGTGCGGGGTGTGGCAGAAGATGCAGAGGTCGGTCGTGCCCCAACCTTTGCCCGAGAAGTCGTGCTTGGTGCCGGTGATGCCGGCGGCGAAGGCTGCCGCCGGCCCGAAGGCCAGGCAGGCCGCCAGAACTGCTGACAGGGCCAGAGGTTTGCTCACGCGTTCTTTCTCCTTTGGAGGCTCGGTCATCTGGCCGGATGGCTTGCGGCGGCCCGCTCGGGCGTGGGCGGAGCGAGAGGGGCGCTGGGGTCAGGCCCGGCGCCGCGGCCGAAGCCGTAGATGGCGACCTTGTTGGGGCCGAGGTGCGAGGTGACGAAGATGAGGTATTCGAGCTTGAAGCCGGGGGCGGCGTAGCGCTGGAAGGGCTCGACGCCCTCGTAGCTGATGATGACTTTGGCGGGGAGTGAGAGGTCGCCCGGCCCTTCACCCGGTCCGCCGATGACGAGGAGGAGGCGGCCCTGGGGGTCGTAGAGCTGGACGGAGTCGGTGGCGGCGTCGGCCTCGTAGAGGCGGCCCTCGCGGTCGAGCGCGATGCCCTTGGGCCGCACCATGAGGCCCATCGCGGTGCCCAGGGAGCCGATGGCGCCGCGGGGCGTGCCGTCGGGGTCCAGCTCCTGCACCCGGGCGTTGAAGGTGTCGCAGACGAAGAGCCGGCCTTTTGGGCCGAAGGCGAGGTTGGTGGGCTGGACGAACTGGCCGGGCTGCTCGCCGCGCTTGCCGAACTCGCGCAGGAGCTGGCCGGTGCGGGGGTCGAGGACTTTGATGGAGTTGGACTTGAGGTCGGTGACGAAGAGTTCGCCGTTGCGCCAGTGGACGTCGCAAGGCTTCATGCCGCCCGGCCCGTTGAGGGCGCGGACCGGATAGTCGTCGGCGTCGTAGACCACGATCTGGCCGCGCTCGGGGTCGGTGACGTACTTCTCGCCATCCGGGGCGATGAAGATGTTGACTGGTAGCGCGACGCGTATCTGGCCGCGGCTGCCGAGGGCGCTGAACCTGCGGCGTCGGAAGTCGAAGACCACGATGCGGCGCGCGCCGGAGTCGCACACGTAGAGCTTGCGGTTGTGGAAAGCCATTCCGTAGGGGCGGAGAAGCGGCTCGGCGGTTCGCTCGGACTCGCTGGTGAAGACGAAGCGCTCGAAGAAGCCGCGCTCCCCCGCGGCATCAGCCGAGGTGTTGAGTGAGAGGAGGAACTGCACTCTCGGGGTCTCCGGCGGCGGGGGGTAGAAGACGGGCGGCAATGCCCGTGGCTTGGGGCCGGCGCAGCCGGCCAGGAGGAGTGCCAACGCGGTGCCGGCGGCGGCCGCGTGGAGCGCGGCCCGGCGGCCAAGTGTCTGATTCATAGGCCAGTCCTAGAGTTCGCCCCTCGCAATCGGTCGCGTTGGGGTCAGGCATCAAGGCTGGGGCCTCCCTGATGCCTGACTCCAACTCTTCGCCACCATCAGGTCACATGTTGTGGCAGGTGAGGCAGAGGACGCTGCCGGTGTTGGTGATTCGGAGGAGGTTGGAGATGCCGGCGGAGTTGTGGACGTCGTGGCACGAGGCGCACTCGAGGTTCCCTGAGGTGAAGAGCATGTCGCGGGTGACGGTGCCGCCGAGGCCGCTGGTCTTGGTTTCGGGGTTTGCGAGCCGCCTGTCCGCGGTGGCCAGAGCGGCGTTGTAGATGATGCCGACCGGGTGGTGGCCGCGGAGGTCGGTGCCGAGCCTGGCGCTGCCGCTGATGAACGAGGTGCCGGTGCGGGTGCCGAAGCTGTCGAGGGCCACCGTGCCGTCGTGGCAGCTCAGGCAGAGCTTCGAGCCGTAGTGGGAGGGCTGGCCGACCGTCGCGTTCATCGTCGGGCTGGAATAGACGGTGTAGGTGGCCGTGGTGGTCCTGTGGTTCCACAGTGGGGCGGCGGTGACGGCGGTCTGCGCGTTGTGCGGCGCGTGGCACACCGTGCACAGGTGGCCGCCCGACCAGCCGTTACCGGTGAAGTCATGGCCAGAGCCGGCCACTCCGGCGAAGGCCGGGCCGCCCAAACAGGCCACAAGGCCAAGGGTCAGGACAAGTCCAATGCGTTAGGATCGTCCCAACCTCTTGAGGTACATCCAAGCCGGGAGCCAGACTCTCAGGGGCTTTGCCCCCGAACCCCCAGGATTTTCCGCTTTGGGGCCGCCGGCACCGCCAC
>VGYW01000695.1 GCA_016872875.1 Planctomycetota bacterium
GGCGCGGGTGATGAAGAAGCCGATGTCGCTGGCGGCATGGGCTCCCTCGCCAAGCCAACTGTCGAGGTCGGCGGCGCTCCGCAGCGCCAGCCAGGCGTCGAGTTCGCAGCGGAGGAGCTGCTGTCTGACGAAGTCTGTGAACTCGCCCAGGAGGCCCTGCGCCCTTCGGATTTCGCAGGCGTTCACCGGCCGCGTGGTGCCGCCTGGCTGGATGGCGAGGCTGTTGGGCCACTTGCCGGCGAAGAGGCCCAGCACGCCGAGGATCTCCTCGCGCTCCCGCAGCATGCGCGAGCACGAGGCGCCGGTGGGCGGCAGGAAGCGCGCCGCCGCCTCGTCGTCGTAGGGCGGCTCCGCAAAGTCGGGCGCGAACGACAGGTAGAAGTGGGTCAGGTGGCTCAGGACCGCTTCGATCGCCAGCATCACGTTGCTCGCGATGCAGGCGTTCGGCGGCATCTCGGCCCCGAGGAGCGTCCGAATGGCAGCGGCGGAGGCCGCCGAGTGGATGAGGCCGCACTGCCCGCACACGCGGCACGTGAACACAATCGCGTCGAGGGGCTCGCGCCCGCGGAGCATCGGCTCGAAGCCCCGGTAAAGGGTGCCCGAGGCGCGCGAGGCGGCGATGCGGCCGTCCTCGACCTCCACCTGTATCTGGAGGTCGCCCTCGAGGCGCGAGAACGGGCTGAACACGATCGTCTTAGTGACCACTTCGCGTCCGCTCCTCTTTGTCGGGCCACACGGGCTTGGGCGAGACCGCGTTGCGCCGCAGGCGCTCGGGACACGCCAGCTTCGAGAGCCCGCTGATCCCCACGTACCAGGCCTTCGGCACGTCGAGGGGCAGACTCGTCGGTATGTCGCTGATCTTCGCCGTCTGGAAGAACGGCACGAAGCCGTCGGGGAACACCGGCGAGGTGCACGAGAGGCAGGGGAACCCCCCCCGCGTGCAGCTCCCAGTGCGGGCCAGCCAGAGCCGCTCGTTGCAGTCCGACTCGCACAGCGTGCCCTTGCAGCCGAGGTTCTCGAACAGGCAGCCCTGCTGCGAGTAGGCGGTGGCCGAGGCCTTGAACTCGTAGTACTCGTTGCGGGGACAGGCGTGGTGCGCCAGCTTGCCGTAGAAGGCCCGCGGCCGATTGAAGCGGTCGAGGTCCGCCTCAGTCAGCCGGTCGCCGCGCAGTGCCCAGAGCGTCCCGATCATCCAGTCCGGGTGGGCGGGGCAGCCGGGCACGTTCACCACCGGCAGGCCGGACCGGCTCCGGTAGTCCACGCCCAGCAGCCCCCCCTTCTCGGAGCGGTGGAACTGAAGCCCCGTGGCGCCCATGGGATTGCGCGCGCAGGCCATGACCCCGCCGAAGGAGGCGCAGGTGCCGACGGCGACCGTGTAGTCCGCCAGGCGGGCGATGGCGCGCACCCAATCGCTCAGCGGCTTGCCGGTGGCCCAGGGCGCCGGCTGCGGCGCGGTCCGATACGTCGCGCCCTCTACGGCCAGGAGATTCACAGGCAGGGTGCCTGCGGCGCACGCGTCGAGCACCTCCGCCATCTTGCCCTTGGCCTGCTCGTGGAGATAAGCGTGCCCGAGCACCGCCACATCGAGCGCCCGGAGCGCCGCCTCGAAATGCGGGTGGTCCGAGTTAAGCAGAGACGCCGTCTCGCCCCCGCAACAGACCGCCTGCATCCAGAGGAGATTCGCCACGGCCCGACTCCAGGTCGCTGGGGCATTCCTCCCCTCCTCCATAGCAAAGCATCTCCCTCGCGGCTTGTCAAGTCCTTCTTCACATCGCCGTTCGAGTCCGCGCAGAGAGCCAGTCAGCAGGCCCTGGTGCGCGGAGGGCGCGACGCTCTTGAGGGGGCGTTTCGTCACAGTAGCGCCTCCAGCCAGGGTCGCATGACCCTCTCGACGCGGCATAATGCCTCAGTCACGGGTGGCGGGACTTCATCCTGGTTTGGAGTGCGGCCTTCCGGCCGTAGCCGACTGAGCCTGCGGGCTAAAGCCCTGCCTCCAGACCGATCCCCGTGGCCGCCACCCGTGACTGAAGCATTGCGCGCGGGACTCTTCCGGAGCTGGCCAAGTCATTCGGGGCCAAGGATATCTGACATCGCAGCCGGCTGGCCTATGGCCAACCTCCTCCACCCATCTCGCAGCGGCGAGCGCCCTCCCAGACCCTTCGGGCACGTGACGTCGCCCGCCGTTAGCGAGGCATACGATCAGGTGTGTCGGGCAGTCGGATTCCCTGGATGCCTCCCAACTCCTCGAAAGCCATGCTGGCGAGCCCGGTGAGCAGGCCCCGGATGAGCGATGGTCCGGGGGGACTCCGCTCCCTTCGGAGGCGCTCTTGGCCGGGCCTGTGAGCACATGCGCTGGACCGTCTAGGCCCCCTGGTACCCTCCCCCTTAACGCGGCCACAGGCCCCAACCAAAGGGGATCGGCAAGTCCAATACTCAATATCCAACTCTCAATACTCAATGTCCAAGTAAGACGCTCGGAGCGATTTCGCTCTTTCACTTGATCATTGAAGATTGGATGTTGAGTATTGGACATTGGACTTTGAGTCTGCCGGAACATGCGCGCAAACCGCGCACAAGTCATGACCGAAGGGTCCACGCGCCGCACGAGACCTCGCTTGTGCGGCGTGGCCCCTGCGGGGCAGTTGAATGTCGAGGCCCGCGATGGCATGATGGCCGCCATGTGGCCAGGGGCGCTCAGTTGGTGCGAGGAGTCCTGACGGTCTTCCGCATGCGCTTCCGGCGCCTGACCGTCAAGGCCTATAGCAAAGGCGAACACGTCCTGAGGATCGAAGCCATCGCCTCATTTCGAGACCATCCAACGCGCGGTGCAGCAGCTCGTCCGAGAGCTCAACGTCGCCGCGTGAACACATCGACAATCTGTTGTCGATGTTGAGTCCTTAGGCGCCAAGTACACCGCCCCGCAAAAAAGGACACAGAATCTCTCCGTGCCTCGGCCTCTTGCTCCCAAAGGGAGCACAGGAGGCAGCCGGCAGCTTCAGCCGCCGGACGGGGCGCATGGACCGTATCAGTCCCGAAGGGACGACACAGAGGAGGGCTGGGGAGTTGCCGCGCAGCGCTTCTGCCGTCCCTTCGGGGCTGGGCGGTGGGTGGGCCCGCGGTCCGGCGGCTGAAGCCGCCGGCTGATTCCTGTTGTCCCTTCGGGACAGGGGCAAGAGGCCAACGGCGTGCTCATTGTACTCATATTTGTGGGGCGGTGTACTAGGTGCTTCGTTTCGCAATCACGGCGACGTATGCTGGCCGCCGAAGAGAAGCACTTCCATAGGGACTATCGCCCCTCTGGCGTTTTGCGGTGCTGCACCAGGCATGGCCCGAGCGAAGTCGAGGGATCGCACCGCTCCACTGTCACCCCTTGGGGGGACTTCTGCTTCCCCCCCAAACCCCCCGCAGAGCG
>VGYW01000696.1 GCA_016872875.1 Planctomycetota bacterium
CCCCGCGGCGCACTTGCGGCAACGCGGATACATGCATCGCCGCTTCATGAGCACCACAGACCCTCGCACGAAGCTCCCCCAAGAGGCGAGTTTCCCCATGAGGGCCTTCCGCGTGCGTTCCAGGCTACGTTGGGCCGAGTCTTCCACGTCGGACTCCATATAACATAAGCGTATACACTTATATCACATACGGCCAAAGAAGAAAAGCGGAAACTGGTCCGTAGGAGATTACACGCACCCCATCCGCGCACGTCACAGGAGGGTGAGGAGCAAGCGCCACAGTGGCCCGACGCGGAGGGAGCGGATGGCGGCGTCGAGCTTCGCGCGGTCGGCGGCGAACCTCTCCTGCGGCCCCCAGGCCTCGAAGGTGTAGACGCGATGCTCGCGCGCGACGACGGCGAGGAGGTAGCCGTAGGGCTTCTTGCCAATCTGCTTGGAGGCGACGAAGAGGCGCGCTGGGACACCGGTGCGCAGGGTCAGATCAAGCTTCTCCTGGACAGTGAAGGCGGCGGCCTCCAGAAGGGCGCGCTGGGCGATGGCCGCCCAGAAGTCGAGCCGCCCGCCCTTGAAGTTCGGGTGGCGTTGAAGCCGAACCATCACCTGGTCGGCGGACAGGGCGCGGGTCTCGTCGTCGCTCTCGTAGTACTTGACATAGGCTTCAGGCAGGCGGAGCTTCACGCCGCGCCAGAAGGGCAAACCGGGCGACGTTTCGTCGCCGCCACGAGTGAGGTCGTAGCCGAGTTCCTGGATCCACCCGAACGGGACAGGCATGGCGATCTCCCGCTGGGGCAGGGCGGAGTTGAGGTGAACCGTGAGGGTGGAGAGCGCCACCTGGGTCTCGACGTACTGGAGCTTGCCCTTGAGGAGTTCGATGTTCTCCGTGACGCGGGCGAGCTCTTGTTCGACCTTGAGGGTCTCCTCCACCTTCTCGCTTTTCTCAAGGAGCTTGAGGAGGCGCTGGCGGAGTTGCTCGGCGTTCTGGAGGCGGATGCGGAGGTCGCGCACCTGCTCTGTGACGTCGGCGCCTTTGATCTCCTTCTTGGTCACCTCGCCCAGCTTCTCGACCATGGCGATGGCGTCGTGGAACTTGGCAGCGGGCACCCTCAGGGTGATGGAGTTGGCGGTGAGCTCCTGCATGTAGCCACCGAGGGCCTCGACCCCGCGCGTGACCTGATCGAGGGACTCGGCAATGCGTTGAACGACGAGCCAGATGGCCCCGTTGTAGACCACGAGGCGCTCGCGCCGCTCGGGGTCGAGGTCGGGCCGGTTGACGGCCTGCGCGGCAATGCCCCCGGCGCCGCTCGGTCCGCCGTACGAGAGCCCGAAGTGCTGCTCCGTCGCCCCGAGAGGTCCCATGCCGCAGCCACTGAGGGCCAACGAGCATCCCACCACCCATGCCCAGGTCAGAAGACGCCGCATCGCTGGCTCCTTTCATGGTTAGAGCGCGCGAACGCCACGCATGCGAACAGGATACGGCTTGAGCGGGGGGAAATCAAAGGGACATAAGGGACCACAGGGACCCGGGGGATTGGCGAGGTAGCTCAGGCTTGTCCCTTAAAGCCTTCCGTCGTGACTCGTGCGCGACGAAGGCGGTGTAGGCGCTCATGAGGGCGAAGTCGAGGGCGAGGCGCTTGATCTGCTCGGGGGCCTCGTGGTTCCCACCAGCCATCGCGAGGTCGGAGAGTTCCTCCTGCACCCCGCCCAGTTCACCTCGATGTCGGCGAGGGCGGGGTGGCTGGCGCGCTCGAAGAAGCGGGCTTCGCGCTGCTCGTTGCGGCTACCCCTTAACAAGGCTGACCGTTGCCCTTATGCGCTTGCCGTCGGGCGCGGCGGCGGCGTCGAGGCGGGTGGCGTAGTCGGGCTCGGTGTCGCCGAGCGTCTGGAGGCGGAGGCGAGCGACGCGGGTCTTGCCCTTGGGGAGGTCCTTGCCGGTGTTGAAGGCGGCGAGGACGATGCGCTTGTAGCCGATGGCGGCGGGGTCGTGGCGGGGCGGCTCCTTGTAGGCGGGGTGCTCGCCGCCCTCGATGGCGATGATCTTGACCTTGCCGCGCTCGGCGGCGAGCTCGACCTGCCAGGCGGCCAGCGGCACGGCCCCGCTGTCAATGAAGACGTCCACCACCGCGGAGCGGGCCTGGCCGTTGGGGGGCGGGACGAAGCCCGGCGCCTGGCCGCCGCCAAGGAAGATGAGGAGCAAGGCGAGAATGAGCGCGCGAGTCCAGATCGAAGAGAAGATCGAGGACGAGGACGACGACGAGGACGAGGACGATTTCAGTCCGTGGTCCGTGGTCCGTGGTCCGTGGTCTCTGTTCAATGCAGTGTCCCCCTCTCCAGCTTCACGGCGGCGATGGCGATGGCGTCAACGTCGCGGCGGTCAACCGAGCCGTCGCCCGTGATGTCCCATTCCTCCTTGCGGGGGAGCTTGGCGTCGAGCTGGCGGGCGAGGGCGAAGGCGTCGAGGATGTCCACCTGCCCGTCGCGGTTGATGTCGGCCTTCTCGAAGGTTGCGAGGACTTTTGCGGCGGAGTGTGGGGTGAGCTTGGCAATGGGCTCGGGGGCGTCGCGCATCGGGCCGAGGAGGACGACGAAGAGGAGGACGGCGGCGGCGATGGCGGCGACGGCTGCGGTGATGGCGGCGACGGCTGCGGCGGCCCAGCGCGGGGCTACCCTCGCCAGCAAGCGCGGCGCCAGATGGCGCCGCGCCCTGGCGAGCACTGCCGCATCCACTGCCGGGGGCACGGCCTGGGGCGCCGAGTAGAGGGCGGCGAGGTCATCCCTAAGTGGCTTGCCACCCTGAAGTTGCGGTTCGTCTGGGGTATCGTCGCGCAGTTCGTCCATGTTTCCTCCTTCACTAGGTTAAGTGCGCCAGACAGGTGAAAAGTTCACCCGTCAGGTTGCCTCCACGGTGATGGCGGCGTCGTCGCGCAACTGGAACGCGGTGGCGAAGTGCGTCCCCTGGCGGTTGAGGAGGTCGCAGAGCCACTGGGCGTCGGCGGGCGCGGCGCGGTTGAGGCGGAAGCGCTTCATCTGCATCGGCACGAGCCGCAGCTCGGCCAGTTCGCCGGTTCGAGCGTCGAGCTTCGGGAGGTACATCAGGGCGAGGTCGCCGCGGAACTCCTCGTAGCCGCCGATGCCCTCGTAGTCGTTGATGAAGTCGCCTGCGCCGTAGATGACGAGGCGATTACGGTAGACCTCGAGTGCCTTGACGTGGTGGGACGAGTGGCCGCAGATGAGGTCGGCTCCCTCCTCTATGAGGCGATGGGCGAAGCGGACCTGGCTTTGGGGCACCTCGTAGCCCCAGTTGGCGCCCCAGTGGATGGAGAGGAGCGCGATGTCGCCTGGCCGCTTCACGGCTTGAATCTCGGCGGCCACGCGGCGGGCGCTCGCCTCCGAGAGGTCGGGGAGCAG
>VGYW01000697.1 GCA_016872875.1 Planctomycetota bacterium
CGGGGCCTTTTCCCAGGGCTCCCTTCGGTCGCCCTGGGCTACGGCTCAAACGCCCCCATTCGGGGGCTAAACCCCAGCCCCCAGAAGATGTGGGCAAAGATCAGGGCGAAGCCCTGGGAGAGTTGGGCGAGCCAATTCAGCCCTGTAGGGGCGTACTAATCGCCCCCTGGAGGATGCGCGGCCGGTCCGCATAGTGCGCCCCTTCAGGGCTGGCCCACAAACCGCATCCCTCCCCCAGGGCTTCGCCCTGGGCTGCTATAGTACGCCCCTATCGGGGCTCCGGAGTAGTTCACCAGAACTGGGGGCCATACTCCCGTGGCCCTTCCAGCTTGATTCGCCCGCAGGGTGTGCTTATGCTGAAGTTGCGGCGAGGAACCCAAAGAGGAACGGTTTGGTGAACTGGTTCGCCCGCCTGTCCCGACCAAGATGCGATCTCTTCAGCATGCGCGCGCCGCTGGCCCTGGAGCCGCTGGAGCCGCGCGTGCTCCTCAGCGGCGTCGCTCCGATGGCGGGCCAGCCGCCCACAGTGAGCAACGTGGAGAGGGGCACGCACGCGGGAGTGACGCTGGCCTTCGCGCCGGCGGACTTCACGGCGGCGTTCTCGGACCCCGACCCCGGGGACCAGCTCCAGGTGGTGCGGCTGACGTCGCTGCCGGGCGAAGGGACGCTTCTCGTGGGCGGCGTGCCCGCGGAGGCGAACCAGGAGATTCCGACCGCGCAGCTCAACACCCTGTCGTACGCGCCCGCGGCGGGCTACGTGGGCGCGGCCGGCTTCGCGTGGAACGGGTCCGATGGGACTCAGTACGCCGCCGCGGACGCCCTGGTCAACATCTCCGTGAACAACGCGGTGCCGGTCCTCACGAGCGTGACGCCTCTGCCCGGCGCGATTGAGGATGCCGACTTCCCCATCTCCTACCTGCTCCTGGCCAACGCCTCGGATGCCTCGGATGCCGACGGCGACCCGATCAGCTTCAGCGTGGAGTCGGTGACCAGTGGCACGCTGCTGAAGGACGGCGCGCCCGTGGTGCCCGGCGCCACGCTCCTGGCCGCCGGCGAGAGCCTCCTCTGGCATCCAGCGCCCAACAATGTCGGGACCACCGGCGCCTTCAAGGTGAGGGCGTGGGACGGCTACGGGCCGTCGGCTGGCGGACCGATCCAGGTGAGCGTCGGCGTCCTGCCCGTCAACGACCCCCCTGGTTCACCAAGGGGCCTGACCAACTGGTGAACGAGGACGCCGGCCCACAGGCGCTCGCGGACTGGGCGACCGGCATCGCGCCCGGCCCGCCCGACGAGGCCGCCCAAACAGTCTGGTTCGAGGTCACGAGCGACAACCCCGGGCTCTTTGCGGCGCCCCCCACCCTGAGCGCCGCAGGACTCCTCCAATACCAGCCCCAGGCCAACGCCAACGGGTCGGCGACAGTGACCGTTGTGCTCCACGACGACGGCGGGGGCGCGGACACCTCGGCGCCCCAGACCTTCACGATCACCGTCAGCCCCGTGAACGATGCACCGAGCTTCCTGAAGGGCGCCAGCCTCGCGCTGGCCGAGGACGCCGCAGCGCAAACCCTCCCAGGCTGGGCGACCGGCATCAGCCCCGGCCCCCCCGACGAGGCCGGCCAGAGCGTGTGGTTCGAGGCCACCGTCTCCGTTGACGACGCCCGGCTCTTCGCCGTGCCCCCCGCGGTCGCGCCTGACGGCACCCTGTCCTTCACGCCACGCGGGAACACCAATGGAACCGCGACGGTGACGCTCGTGCTGCACGACGACGGCGGGACGGCTCTCGGCGGGGACGATGCCTCGGCCCCGCAGGTGTTCACCATCGAGCTCCAGCCCCTCCTGCGCTACGTCGGCTCCATCCCAGGCGGTGGCACGTCGCGCGTGGACGTCTACGACGCCGACCGGACGGCGGACGTGACCCTTGGCGACGTGCTCGTGCGCCCTGGCTCCGGCAACAGCATCCGCTCGATCGCCCTGGCCGGCGCGGGAGGCGTCGGGGGGCTGAGTCTCGTCATCTCCGGCGCTTCCGCGGTCGGGGCGATCACCGAGGCCAGGCTCGGCCCGCTCGCCGGCCTCGGTTTCGTCGCCTCCACAGCCCCGGTCAAGTCCGTCTCGCTCCAGAGCGCCATGGTTGGCTACGACCTCAACGGCCTGACCCTGAATGGCGTGGGCTTCGCGGCGGACCTCGATGGGGACGGCGACACGCACGACCTGGCCGGGCTGTCCGTGGCGGGGCTGGTCTCGAAGCTGACGTTCGCCCAGTGGCAGGCTGGCGGCATCGCCGCGGGCGGGCTGGGGTCGCTGACTGCGACGGGCGACTTCGGGGCCGACCTCACCCTCACGGGCGCCGGGCTGCCCGCCGGCAAAGGCCCGCTCCCGAAGGCGGCCATCGCCGGCCGCGTGACGGGCGGCGCCTGGCGCGTCGCGGGCGACGCCGGCAAGCTCGCCATCGGCTCCGCTGCCGCCGCCTGGTCCGCCCAGTTCACGGGCAACCTGGCCGCCCTCGCCAGCGCCGGCACCCTCTCAGGCACCCTGGCCGCCCGGTCCGTGAGGAAGCTCTCGGCCGGAGGCAACATCGAGGACTTCGCGCTCACGCTCACGCAGCCGCCCGACCCCAAGCTCCCTGCCCTCGGCTCCCTGGCCGCGGCGTGGCTCGACGGCTCCCGCATCCTCGCCACGGGCGGCATCGGCAAGGTGGCGTTGCTCGGGATGCGCGACTCAAGCGTCTTCGCCGGGGTCGCCGCCACGCGCGACGCGAACGGCGACGGCGTGCTCGACCTTCCCGCCGCGGCAGCCGACCTCGCCGCGGCCGGCGCCTCAATCGCATCGCTGAGGCTCAGAGGCATCCTGGTCGGTGGAGTGCCGGCCGACAGCTTCATCAACAGCTCGGTGGCCGCTGGCCTGCTCGGCTCAGTGGCGCTGCCAAGGGTGCAGAACGCGAACGCCTGGCCTTTCGGCCTCGCCGCCCACCAGATTTTGGCTCTCAGCTACGAGGGGGCACCCCTCAAACTCCCCACCCCGTTCCAGGACGGCGCCTTCGAGCTGCGCGTCGGCTGAGCCGCACGCCCGGAGTATGGCCCCCAATCCTGGCAAGGTCCTTCGGCACCGAAGCTCCGAACGGAGCGTACTATAGCAGCCCAGGGCGAAGCCCTGGGACAGGCGAACGGCCAGATTTAGCCCTGTAGGGGCGTACTACCCGCCCTGGGCAGGATGTGGCGCCCGGAAGCGCATAGTACGCCCCTTCAGGGCTGGCCTACCTACCGCCCCCTTCCCAGGGCTTCGCCCTGATCTTTGCCCACATCTCGGGGCCTTGTAGCCCGCCGACGCGGGCGACCCAGCCGTAGCCCAGGGCGACCGAAGGGAGCCCTGGGATCGCGCGTCCCCCCCATCCAAGCCCCCGAAGGGGGC
>VGYW01000698.1 GCA_016872875.1 Planctomycetota bacterium
CTACGCGCACAACAACGACGGCCTCCGCTCCGTCCTCGGCACCCTCAAGCCGCTGGTGAGCCGGAGCCGCCTCATCGTCGTCTTCGGCTGCGGCGGCGACCGCGACACCTCGAAGCGCCCGCTCATGGGCGCCGCCGCGACTCACTACGCCGACGTGACCGTGGTGACGGCCGACAACAGCCGGAGCGAGCGCACCGAGGACATCATCGCGGCGATCATGGGGGGCGCGAACCCGCAGGCCATGTGCATCGTGGAGCCCGACCGCCGCGAGGCCATCCGCAAGGCCGTCGCAATGGCCGCCCCAGGCGACGTCGTGGCCATCTGCGGAAAGGGCCACGAGGAGTACCAGGAAATCGGCGGCGTCCGCTGCCGGTTCAGCGACCGCGACGAAGCGCTGCGCGCCCTCCGCTCGTTGCGCCGCAAGGGGGCCGACGCAAGCCGCCCCAGGCCGGCGGGTGTTGAGGCTACATGAGCAGCCCGCGGTGGGCATTGCGGAGTTCATGAACTCCGCAATACCCACCGCGGGCTCCCGAGAGGCAGGCAACCTTAGGAGAAGCTGAAGTGCCGGGCACTGCTGCGCAACAAGGGCCGCACCCACACTCTCCTGCCGGGGAGCTGGTTGAGGCGAACTCGTGCCTCGAACGGCGCGTGGCCGAGCTCGTGGCCGTTCACGAGCTGGCTCAGGGCCTCTCAATCGAGCTCCGCCTGGATGCGCTCCTCGATGCCGCCATCGCCGCCATCGCCTCGCTCACGGGGGCGCACGCCGTGTCGCTGGCGCTGGTCGAGCCAGGCCAGGAGCGCCTTGTGGAGCGATGTGGGCGGGGGCTCCGTCCCCCGCGGGGCACAGAGGCCCCGCCCACGGCAAGCACACGCCGCCCGCAAGGCAATGGGCTGGCGGCCTGGGTGGCGGAGCACCAGGTGCCGCTCCTGCTCGCCGACGTTGCGGAGCAGCCGCGGTTCGCGGCCCTCGCGCGGGCCGAGGGGCTCGACGGCGGCTCGTTCCTGGGCGTGCCCCTGCTGTTCCAGGAGCGGCTGGTGGGCGTGGCGTGCGCGGCGGAGAAGGCCGGCGGCCTGGCCTTCGACGACCGCGACCTGCGCCTCCTCGTCTGCCTCGCCCCCTACCTGGCCATCGCCGTGAGGAACGCCACGCTCTTCGAGGGAATGGCGCAGCGTGGTTTCCTTGGCCCATTGGGTCCCTTGGGTGTCCCGCGGCGAAGTGGGCGCAAGGGACCTAAGGGACATCAGGGACCCAAGGGACTGCGCTCGTCCACCCCTTCGTTCATCCATTCATCCCCGGCTGAGGCGAGCGCACAGGCGTGACGAAGGAATGGCTCATGAAGGCTACCGTTGCTGATGTCGTTACTGCCACGGGGGGCCGACTTGCTCAGGGGAGCCCGAGCACGCCCGTGAGCGGGGTGACGACCGATTCGCGCGCGGTGCGGCCGGGCGAGCTCTTCGTTGCCATCGCCGGCGAGCGGTTCGACGGACACGCCTTCGTGGCTACGGCTCTCGCCGCCGGCGCGTCCGCCGCTCTGGTCGCCCGGCTGCCCGAGGGGCTGCCGGGCGGCCGGCCGGTGGTGCTGGTGGACGACACTGTGGCCGCCTACGGCGCCCTGGCCGGCTGGTGGCGCGCGCAGATGCCGGCCACGGTCGTCGGCGTCACAGGAAGCAATGGCAAGACGACCACGAAGGAGATGCTGGCCGCGGTCCTCGGCGGCCTGGGGCCAACCCTCTGCTCCGAGGCCAACCACAACAACCACATCGGCGTGCCCCAGACGCTCCTGCGCATCGGGCCGGAGCACCGCTACGCCGTCGTGGAGATGGGTGTGAACCACTTCGGCGAGATGCCGCCGCTGGCGCGGCCGGCGCGCCCGAACGTGGGCGTCATCACGAACATCGGCCCGACCCACATCGAGGCATTCGGCTCCGAGGAGGGCGTGGCGCGGGAGAAGTCGATCATGCTCGCCTGGCTCGCGGAGGGCGGGCTGGCCGTCCTCCACGCCGACGACCCGTGGAGCCGCGGCATCGCGGCGCGCCACGCGGGGCGCAAGGCGACCTTCGGCTTCGCCCCCGACGCCGATTGGCGGGCCACCCGCGTCCGACAGGGCGCCGACCGCGTCCGCTTCGCCGTCGAGCGGACGGGCGACGCGGTGGTGCTGCCGCTGCCTGGCCGCTGGCAGGTGGCGAACGCGCTCGCGGCCATCGCCGTCGCCGCGGAGATGGGCATGCCGGTCGCCCACGCGGCGGAGCGCCTCGCCGCCTTCGCGCCCCCGAAGTGGCGGATGGAGGTGCGGCGGGTGGGCACGCTCTCGGTGCTGCTCGACTGCTACAACGCGAACCCCGCCTCGCTCCTGGGGGCGGTGGGCGAGCTGGAGCGGCGCAGGTGCCACGGGCGCCGCGTGGCCGTGCTGGGCGACATGCTGGAGCTCGGCGCCATCTCCGCCGCCGCCCACCGCGCCGCGGGGGCCGCGGTCGCCGCGGCGGGCCTCGACCTCCTGTGCGCCGTGGGCGACCAGGCCGCCCTCCTCGCCGGCGAGGCCGTGGCCCAGGGAATGGCGCGCTCGAGCGTCTTTCAGACTTCCGCCCGTCACGAGGCCGCGGGGTGGCTCTGCGAGCACCTGCGGCCGACCGACACCGTGCTCTTCAAGGCATCGCGCGGCATCCGGCTGGAGGAGGTGGCCGAGGCAGTGATGGCCTGGGCCGCCGCCGCGCAGGACTACGCGATGGCAGGCGCCAAGGCGCTTTGCTCTTGATGCGGGGGATGAATGGATGAATGGATGAGTGGATGGGTGTCAGACAGTCATCCACCCATCCAATCATCCCCTTCGGGTGCGGCTAGCCGCTGCTCTGGAAACGAAAGAAGGCAGGAAACCGATGGACCATCGTGCATCGAACTACTGGCTCCCGTCGGCGTGGCGGGGGGTCGCCTCGCCGGGTTATCTCCAACTCGCACACTGGCGTGCACTTGTGGAGGAGCTTGGCGGGCTCCGCGCGCCGCTGGCCGCCGCCTGCCCAGCGGGCGAGGGCGCAGGCTCCAACCCCTTTTGCCAGGCAGGACCCAACAACATGAGCGCAGTGCTGGAGGTGCGGGAGTGCGAGCAGGCCGAGGAGCTGCGCGAGTTCTTCCAGACGCAGTTGGCCCGCCACGAGCGGCTGGTGCTGATGCTCATCCACGGTGAGGGGCTGAGCATCGGCGAGGCCGCCGAGGTGCTCGACCTGCCCGAGGCGACCGTGGGGCGGGTCTACGCTGAGACGATGTCGGCGTTGCGCGCCCTCTTCAGCCGCTCGGCCGACGGGGGGCGTCTGTAGGCGGCTGCTTGTTACGGACCTCGCGAGGTCCGTAACCGTGTCGAGCCCCTTGATGGAGGGGGGGCGTCTGTAGGCGGCTGCTTGTT
>VGYW01000699.1 GCA_016872875.1 Planctomycetota bacterium
GGGAGCGAGAACGACCCGCACTCTCGTTCCCACGCTCCGCGTGGGAACGCGGGTCTTCGACGCTCTGCGTCGTCGGGACGCGGAGCGTCCGGGATTGCGCTCCCACGCAGAGCGTGGGAGCGAGAACCGCGTAAACGAGGAGAGGTCTATGTCGCGCATCATCGCAACGGCGGCCATCAACGGGGCCTACAAGCTGGTGGAGAAGGCCGAGACGGCGCTCGAGGCCGCCCTGGGCTCCAACCCCGAAAGCGCCGCGGTCGAGTTCCCAAACACGGGCTACTTCCTGCCCATCATCTACGGCACGACGGGCGAGGAGGTGAAGACGCTGGGGGACTGCCGCCGGGTGCTGCGGAGCGCCCGCGAGCTGCTCCCGCCACGCGTCAAGGGCCAGCACTGGGTGCCCTACCTCGGCCACACCCTCGACGCCGGCATGGCCACCCTTTGGTCGGAGGAGGTCTACGAGGCCCTGAAGTACCTCGACCCCGCGAAGTGCCCCTACACGAAGACGGTGGCGCCGACCGATAGCAATCTGTGGCTCGGCGCGGCCGACGACGTTATCATGCGCGAGCGCGGCATCGAGTTCGTTGACGGCACGGCGCCCGGCTTCGCGGCGGTGGTGGGCGCGGCGCCCGACAGCAAGACCGCCGTCCGCATCGCCCGCGAGCTCCAGGAGAACAACCTCTACGTCTTCATGTGCTCGGAGGACGGCGGCCGCCGCTTCGCCGAGCAGCTCGCCGAGGAAAACGTCCAGATGGGCTGGGAGACCCGCCTTGTGCCCTTCGGCCAGGAAATCTCCGCCGCCGTCTTCGCCCTCGGCTTCGCCGCCCGCGCCGCCCTATCATTCGGAGGCGTCCAGCCAGGCGACTACCGCCGCATGCTCCTCTACAACAAGTACCGCGTCTTCGCATTCGTCTTGGCGATGGGCACCGTCACCGAGGAGTGGTATGCCACGGCCGCGGGGGCGATCAACTACGGCTTCCCGGTCATCGCCGACACCGACATTCCGCCGATCCTGCCCACCGGCGTGTGCCTCTACGAGCACGTGGTGCCGAACGTCAAGCACGACGAGATGGTGAAGCGTGCCATCTACATCCGCGGCCTCAAGGTCGTCCCCTCCACGGTGGACATCCCTGTCCGCTTCGGCCCGGCCTTCGAGGGCGAACGCATCCGCAAGGAGGACATGCAGATCGAGGCGGGCAACCCGAAGGTGGACCTGCCCAGCTTCGAGTACTGCCGCACCCTGCCCACCGACAAGGTGGAGGACGGGAAGATCACCGTGGTCGGCCCGGAGCTCGACGCCTTGCCCGAGGGCGCCTGCGTCCCGCTGGGCATCCTGGTCGAGGTGTCGGGCGCCAAGATGCAGCACGACTTCGAACCCATCCTCGAGCGGCAGATCCACACGTTCCTCAACTGCGCCCAGGGGCTGTTCCACATGGGCCAGCGCGACGGCAACTGGATCCGTTACTCGAAGGAGGCCTTCGCCGCTGGCCTCCGCTTCAAGCACATCGGCACCATCCTCCACGCCAAGCTCCGCGAGGAATACTCCGCAATCGTGGACAAGTGCCAGGTGACGATCTTCACGAACCGTGAGGACGTGGAGCGGGAGATCGTGGCGGCCCGCGCCGCCTACGCCGAACGCGACGCACGCATGGCGGGGATGACCGACGAGGCGGTCGAGGTCTTCTACTCCTGCTCCCTCTGCCAGAGCTTCGCCCCCAACCACATCTGCATCATCACGCCCGAGCACCCCGGCCTGTGCGGGGCCTACAACTGGCTCGACGGCCGCGCCGCCTTCGAGATCGTCCCCACCGGCCCCAACCAGCCCGTCCCCAAGGCCGACCCGACCGATGCTCGCCTCGGCCAGTGGCGGAGCGTCAACAACTTCGTCTTCGAGAAGTCCAACCGCAAGCTCGAACGCTTCTCCGCCTACAGTATGATGACGGACCCGATGACGAGCTGCGGCTGCTTCGAGTGCATCTCGGCCATCCTGCCCATGACGAACGGCATCATGATCGTGGACCGCGACCACCCCGACATGACGCCCTGCGGGATGAAGTTCTCCACCCTCGCCGGAAGCGTCGGCGGCGGGAACCAGACCCCGGGCTTCCTCGGACACTCCAAGATGTACATCAGCTCCAAGAAGTTCGTCTCGGCCGACGGCGGCTTCAAGCGCATCACCTGGATGCCCAGGAAGCTCAAGGACGCCATCCGCGAGAAGCTCAACGCCCGCGCTCGCGACGAGGGCATCGAGAACTTCGTGGACATGGTCGCCGACGAAACCCTCGCCACCACCGAAGAGCAGGTGATGGAGCACATGGCGAAGGTGGGGCATCCCGCGCTCACGATGGAGCCGATGCTGTAACACCCCCCTCGTTCCCACGCTCCGCGTGGGAACGCAAGTCTTCGACGCTCCGCGTCGCGCGCTGGACGCAGAGCGTCCCGATTGCCGTGCCCACGCGGAGCGTGGGAACGAGCGTGTCGAGGAAAGGAGCTTGTCATGGCATTGACGGCGATGGATATTTTCAAGCTGCTTCCCCGGACGAACTGCCGGAAGTGCGGGCAGCCGACCTGTCTGGCCTTCGCCATGCTCATCGCCCAGAAGAAGGCGAAGCTGGAGGAGTGCCCCGACGTGAGCGAGGACGCGAAGGCGAAACTCGGCGCCGCTGCCGCACCACCCATCCAGCTCGTCGCCATCGGCACCGGCGCCAAAGAGCTCAAGATCGGCAACGAGACCCAGCTCTTCCGCCACGACGAGAAGTTCCACCACCCCTGCGGCATCGCAATCAGGGTCTCCGACACCCTCGACGCCGCCGCTCTCGCCGCGAAGATCGAGAAGACCAACAAACTCCAGTGGGACCGCGTCGGCCAGCACATCAAGATTGACCTCCTGGCATTGGAGAACGAGAGCGGCGACGCCGCGGCGTTCGCAAAGGCGGCCAAGACGATTGCCGACAAGAGCCTCTACGCCCTGATCCTCGTCGCAAAGTCGCCTGAGGCGATGAAGGCGGCCGCGGCCCCCATCGCGGCCCAGAGGCCGCTCCTGTGGGGCGCCACCGCCGACAACCTCGATGCGATGGCAGCCGTGGCGAAGGAGACGAGGTGCCCGCTGGTGGTCGTCGGCAACGGCCTCGAAGTCGCCGCCGACCTCGTCGAGAAGGCGAAGAAGGCGGGCGCCGAGCAGATCGTCATTGACCCTGTGGCCCGCGACCTCAAGGGCGCGCTCCAGGCCCTCACGCTCGCCCGCCGCGCGGCGCTCAAGCGCCAGTTCCGACCCCTCGGCCACCCCATGATCGCTGTGGCAAGCGACTCCGACCCCTTCGCCGAGCTCCTGGCCGCCACGACCTACGTGATGAAATACGCCGGCATCGTGGTCATCCAGGGCGACGAC
>VGYW01000700.1 GCA_016872875.1 Planctomycetota bacterium
CACCAGAATTCTGGTATCCTTGATCTTCACTCGAAATGCCCTTTCCTGAGGGAAGAAGCGTTTTCCGTCAAACATATTCTACCCACAGGGATCGGGCATTTCGAGCCATTTTTCGCGGGTTCCGCAAGAAAAATACGCTTGAGTTGGGCCTAGTCGTGGAGAAATGTGCCATGGCAGCAATCCAGAAATGGGGCAACAGCCAGGGGATTCGGTTCCCGAAGGACGTCCTGGAGGAAGCAGGGATCGCCGTGGGCGATGAGGTGGAGGTGAGGGCGCGCCGCGGGGAAATCGTGGTGAGGCCGGCAAGGCGCATCAGGGGCAGGTATCGCCTGAAGGACCTGCTGGCGCGCATGCCCGCAGACTACGCTCCTTCCGAGGTGGACTGGGGGAAGCCCGTGGGCAAGGAGGCCTGGTGAGTGGCCGCCTACACGCCCAGGAAAGGCGACTTCATCGCCCTGAGCTTCGACCCCCAATCCGGCCACGAGCAGAAGGGCCGGCGGCCGGCCCTCGTGGTGAGCAACGACCTCTTCAATGCAAGAACGGGCCTTGCCCTTGTCTGCCCCATCACCAACACCGACCGCCGAATCCCGTTCCACATCAGAGTCCCCGACGAATGCACCCTGACCGGCTTCGTCATGGTGGACCAGGTGAAATCCGTTGACTTCCGCTCGCGCGGCGCCCGCTTCATCGAGAAGGCCCCCGTCGCCCTGTTGGACGAGGTTCTGGCGGTGCTCGACGCGATGGTCTACTGAGACTGTGGGCGCGTTTCTGCTTGCGCCTCGCGCGCAGGGCGCATATAATGAAACCCTGTTTCGGAAGGGCGTGGGGACACGCGGCCCGCGTGTCCCTCCCCAGAGGATGACGACACGCGAGCCGCGTGTCGCTACGACCGCCCTGAGGGCGCCTCGCAGGCCGCTTTCCGCAGCAGGAAATGAGGGCCTCACGTGACCGCCGACGAGTTCAGACGGGTCTGGCACGCCGAGCCTTTCCGGCGGTTTGTGGTTCGTCTGGCTGACGGCCGCGAGATACCCGTCGAGCGCCCCGAATTCGTCGCCATCTCGCCAACTGGCCGCTTCTTTACGGTGTTCCAGCCCGACGACTCGTTCGACACCGTTGACCTCCCCGACGTCACCGACATCAAGTTCAAACGCGCCTCCCGCGGCCCGAGAGCCAAGAACGTCAAGGTGACTGGCAAGTCTCTCATCGTGGACTTGGCCGACGGACGGACCATCAGCGTCCCGCTCGCCTGGTTCCCGCGCCTCCGGCGGGGCACGCCCGCTGAGCGCCGCCGCTGGCGCCCCATCGCCCGCGGCGAAGGAATCCACTGGCCCGACCTCGACGAAGACATCAGCGTCGAGAGCCTCCTCGCCTGCCACCCCTCCGCCCAAAGCCAGCGCTCAACTAAGCTCTGGCTTGAGGAAGGTGGCGGGAAGCTGGGGAGTTAGGCAAGGTGTCGCCCGAGTCGGCCCGGCCATCTTCGTAGGATCCGACCAAGAGAAGGGCAGCAACCAAGCAAGACAGCCCACGCCAAGAACAACGTTCTTGACACGCGGGACGATATGGCATACTCTATGTGTGGAGATGGGTGCTCCCTCCTGGCTGGATAGGAGGCGCTAGATGAGGCAACCGGCGGCGTGGTGGACAAGCGTGACTACTATGGGGAAAGGCATCTTGAGGCCCATGCGCGTGTGCGCCTGCCTTTCGGCCCTTTTCCTGGCGTTGTGGTTCGGCTGGCCTAGCCGGGCATGGGACCTTGCGGGCCTTATCAGCCGGTTGGGCCAAGCGGTGTTTGTGCCTTGGGCAGCGCTCGCGCTGTTGATTGCGCTTGTGCATAGAGCGGGCATTCTCACCGCGCTGGCCCGGTTGATCGACCGCATTGACGTGCCCCTGATTCGTGAACTCGCGAGACTCGCCACTTCGAGGCGTGAGGCCGGCCGGGGCCTCGCCGAGCCGCCAAGTGAGACCGTGGAAGCGGCGAGATGAGAGCGCCTTGTGGAGTAACCTGAGATGGCTGAAACACGAAGTGACCTAACTTGGCTGCCCAGCGACGCCTCAGCCCTAACGAAGCGGCTTCTCGACGAGGTCGGGGCCAAGGCTGCTGACCCGTCTATCGGAGTTGAGGCCGCAGCCAAGTTCTCCGTTGGCCTTCTTCTCCCCCGTTTTGCAGGGACTATGCTGAAGCTCCTCTGCGAGCAGGGGCCTCTGCCGGGCGCGGACCTCATGGAGCGCGCTGCGCTCTTCCAGCGCGCCGAGCCTGCCGACCGTGATATCGGGTTTCGCCTCGCGGTGGCGTTGGACTACCTGAGACGGGGTGGCTGCGTGGATGTTATCGATTCCAAGGTCCAGATCACCCAATTCGGCAGGGAGGTGTATGATACGCGGTTCCGCAAGTGAGAATGAGGCAAGGCACAGAGGGCCATTCGCACCCCACGATGCTAGCATGGATGACGCGCTCCACGCGCTCTACATCCGAGCGAAGTTTGAGCACGGGGAGCGCGAGATTCGGGCGGGCAGGGGCGTTTCCCACGCGGCAGCCAAGCGGCGCATCCGCAGATGGGTAAGGTGATGTGGTCGTCACCAGCTTTCTCTCGTCGCGAAGCCCCTGGCCGTGTTGCCCAAACGCGCCCACACGGGGGCTTGGGTTCGTAGTGCGGCCTTCAGGCCGTACGGAAACGGGCTAAAGCCCGCACTACGAACGCGCCCACGCTCTCGCTGGGTATGGGCAAGACACTCGGGAGCTTGGGAACGAGGGATGAAACGGAGGACAAGGCAATGGCGATGCGAAGGCAGCGATGCACGCGCCGCGGGTTCCTGGGGGTGGCGGCGGGCGCGGCGGCGGTGGGCGGTGCGCGGGGGGTGCGGGGTGAGGAAGTGGGGAAGAAGCGGAAGATGGTGCTGTCGTTCTATTGCGATGATACAGGGCCTTACAATGCGGGGGCGAAGGCGTTCGAGACGTTTCTGGATTTCTGCGCGGAACAGAAGATTGCGGGGGAATCGAGCCTGATCCTGGGCGGGGCACTGGCAGGGGCTGAACCCCGCGAAGGGGGTGGGCTGGAAGGCGTTCGTGACCGTCGTCGAGCGGATCAAGAAGCAGTTGGGCGAGCGGGTGGTCTGGATGCGGCCGAGCGAGGTTACTGACCGCTACCACAAGGCGGAGGGGTGGGGGTTCCTGGCGAACGTATAGGCGGCGGACCCTTCGCCTATTCCGCCCTTGCAGGGCTTCACGCGTTTCCCGCGGAGGGACCCAGGGCGTTGCCCTGATCTTTGCCCACATCTTCTGGGGGCTGGGGTTTAGCCCCCGAATGGGGGCGTTTGAGCCGTAGCCCAGGGCGACCGAAGGGAGCCCTGGGAAAAGGCCCCGCCAGCGTAGAGCCCCCGAAG
>VGYW01000701.1 GCA_016872875.1 Planctomycetota bacterium
TCTGCCCCTCCTTCGCACCGAAGAGAGTGCCCCGCCTGCCAGTGGGAGCTCCTTGCTAGATAATTGCAGAGTCATATGACTCTGCAATCATGTTCCACAGCCAGGTTGACCAAAGGAGCCATGAGGAGAGAACCCTGAGGGGGGCCGCTCGCCCTGTTCCACCCCCCATTTGCATTGACACGGTGGCCCGCTTGCCAGTGGGAGGCCGCGGCGAGATAATTGCAGAGTCATATGACTCTGCAATCATGTTCCAGGCACCTGTCGCCCAATGGCGCTGTCGTCAGGCAATCCCAAGAGACCGTCTGCCGCGGTCTGCGCCTGCTTTGTGGCGGATAGTAATGCCTCAGTGACGGGTGGCGGCGGCATCTCGCTCAGGTTCGTAGTGCGGGCTTCAGCCCGTCTCGTAGCGCCAGCGTCCCGCTGGCCCCGTGCCGCCGGGACGGCGGCGCTACCCAGGGACGGCCTGAAGGCCGCACTACGAACGAAGAAGCCCTCCGGCCACCCGTCACTGAGGCATTACGGCGGATATGCTGGTGCCCTTGACATGTCCCTGCGCAAGTGTAGAATGAGCGCAGGGGTCTTCTCACTTTCCGCGATCGGAGGAAGACCCGGCGAGGGCCAACGGCAAGCGGAGAAGGCGAGGGCAAGGCGAGGGCCAAAGGAGAATATCGTGGGACAGAGGATGGTGAGCGTTATGTTGGCTCTTGCGGGCGTCGTGCTCATGGGGGCGCTGGCGCTGCTCGGCTACAACGTGTGCCGAGCGGCCCAGAGCGGCCCGGGCTGGCGCCGCCGCCTCGTGGGGGCCGGCCTGTCGCTCCTGGGACTCTTCGGCGTGGCCCCCGCCGCGACGGCTGCTGAGGCGCCGGCGAAGCTGGTGGCGGCCGACGGCAAGCCGCTCGCCGATTCGCCCGAGTGGAAGGCCCTCGACGCCGCCTGGCGCGAGGCGGGCGAGGTGGCCTCGGGCAAGCGCGGGCCATACCCGTTCGACGCCGCGGGGAAGAAGCGGCTCCTCGAAGCCGTCGCCACCGCGGGGAAGGACGCCGAGGCCCTTCAGGCGCGCGGCCTGCTCTCCGAGGCCGAGGCGGGCCTGCTCAAGCAGGACCTCGCGGTGCTCGTGGCCGGCGTGCAGATGAAGCGGCCCAGCGAGATGAAGCTGGCCACCTGCTACGCCCCGATGCCCTACGCCCCGGCCCAGGACGGCCTGAGGCGTCTCGCCGCCCGCCTGCCGCTCCTCGAGAAGCTGGCCGCAGGGGAAAGGGTCCAGCCCGACGCCGCCAGAAGGGTGCTCGGCTGCATCGAGCAGGACCTCGCCCTCCTGTCGGGAAAGGAGGGCGCCCCGCCCCTCTCGGCTGCCGACAGGGCGAAGGCCGCGGAGGTCCGAAAGGCAGTGGCGGCACATGTCGCGCGCATCAGGGCCGCTCTGCGGGAGTGAGCAGGTTGTTCAATCGGCCCCGGCCATCGTCCGTCGTCCTCGATTCTTTTGCCTTGCGCGGGAGAAGAGTCGAGGGCGAGGACGATTGAGCGGCAAGGAAGACGTCATCGCGACAGAGCGCCACGCCCTCTCCGCCAGAGGAGCACAGCTCCCACGACCGCCAGGACGACGGGGCCGAGCTCCCTTGGCCCAAGGCCAAGCGCCCAGGCGGCGCCGGGCTCGCGGAAGAGCTCGCAGGCCGCGCGCGCCAGGGCGTAGAGGAGCAGGAACTCGCCGGTGAGCCGCCCGGGACGGGCGAGCACGCCGGTCCGCCAGAAACGCCATTGGGTGAAGGCCAGGAGGGCGAGCCCCTCCAACGCCGCCTCGTAGAGCTGCGACGGGTGCCTCGGCGCGATGGCCTCGATGGGGGTGCCGGGCGGCGCGCTCTGGGGGAAGACCACCGCCCAGGGCAGCCGCGACGGCGTGCCCCAGAGCTCGCCGTTGATGAAGTTGGCGACGCGGATGAACAGGCAGGCTGGCGGCGCGAGGAGGCAAAGGAGGTCGGCCAGTCGCCAGTAGCCCACGCGGAAGCTGCGCGCCAGCGCCCAGCTCGCGGCGGCCACCGCGGCCATCGCCCCGTAGCCCGACATCCCGCCGCGCCAGGTCGCCGCGGCCAGCCACGGGCGCCCCCAGAGCTCCGGCCCGCCGCTGAGCGCCACCCAGCCCAGCCTGCCCCCGATGAGCACCGCGAAGACGAGCACGGTCATCGTGGTGACGGATTGCTCGCCGGTGAGGGGCGACCTCCCCCTGCGCCAGGCTGCCCAGAGCAGAGCGGCCATCGCCACGAATGCTGCGGCATACGCCAGCCCATAGTAGCGTATCGCCCATCCGCCGCCCAGCCGCACGGCCACGGGATCGAGATCATGAACCCAGAAGGCAGGGAAGATCATGGGCCGCGACCCCGAGCCACCCGCTCAACGTCGGACGCCGCCCGGCAAGGTCTGCTGGCCCTCCCGTTTGAACTGCTTGCGTGGTATGGCCCCGCAGGCGGCCGCGCCGAACTCTCTATACTCCGTCGTGCCAGTGTCGCGCCACACGTAGCCCTGGAGTGGGAGAAACTTGCCTGGCTCTGTACCTGTGGGTCGGCCGAAGGTGTCAGGCCTGGAACGACCGACGTTAGCCGGAATCTGCACGACGGCGCAGGTCTTACTTCGATGCCGTGCGTCACCGTCAAGCGTGTCCTCCCATAGGTATCCATTCTCCGGTTTCCACCACGGATCAGTGAAGCCAACGTATGCTTTGACAAGGTGCGGCCAGGGCGCCCCCCCATCATCGCCACCCCACGACATTCTGCTCCCCGTCGTAGTCCCTTTGGCCGGTTGCTCTGCGCGGCCCTGCGTGTGGCCGTTGGCGCGCCCCCCGTGCCCGGCTCTGTCGCGCTCCGGCATCTGCTCCCAGATCCTTCCCATGCCCGAGGTGCCGGCGAAACTCCAGACCTCCTCAGAGCACCCGAGGAGGGCAAGCAGGCCCACCACCACGCCCAAGGCGCCCACCCCCGCACTCGCCAAGGCCCGCGCACTCATCGCCCTTCTCCTTTCGCCGCATCCGCGCCGCCGCGTGGCAAGCCCTCGTGCAGCGACGACCCGGGCTAGGAGCCCACTGGGCAAGGCGTTGCGGCCCCGCCACACCGCCACGCATTATAGGCCGCGCCGCCGGCCTGTCAAGCGCTATCCGCGGCACGGGTGCGTGCAATCTCCTTCGGTCATCCACACCGGAACTCAGGCACTGCACCCAGTGTCGCTCAGAGTCGCGCAGACTCGCTCAACTGCGGATCGGCCGATCCGCAGCCTCCGGCCCCAGAGTCGGCCACTGTTTGCCAGAGTCGCTCACATTCGCGCCACACGGCCCCTTGCCCCTCCCCCCCCGCCCCCCCTGCCGCCCCCCCTGCCGCCCCACGAACGCCCCCAC
>VGYW01000702.1 GCA_016872875.1 Planctomycetota bacterium
CGGCGGTAGAACCAGACGGCGCCCAGGACCGCGACGGCGATGGCCAGCAACGCCAGCTCGGGCCTTAGCCCCGAGCCGAGGCGCAGAGCGCCACTGAGGAACTTGTCGAGGGGGTACTTGAACAGGGCCTCGAACATGCTTTCCTATCGTGCTCGTCGTCGTCCTCGTCGTCGTCGTCGAACAAACGGGCGGCCGTTCGAGAACGACGACGACGACGAGGACGACGACGACAGAAGACTCAGGGTCTGGCGGTTCCCGTCGCCACCTTGCTCAGCGACTCGAAGTAGGCATGCACGAAGGGACGGTATTGCGGGGGACACTCCTCGCCGCGCTCGGACTGGAGCCGCTTGGCGGAGAGGGTCTCCTTGAGCACCTCGTCGAGGCTCTTGCCGATGCCCGTGACGACGGAGGCGAACTTTCCGGCCTCGGCCTTTCGGACCTTGTCGAACATCTGGCGGAAGGCCTCGGGGTCCTGCACGCGGCGGTCGAGGTAGTTCAGCGTCGTCGGATCGGCCAGCTCCTCGTCGCGGAGCGTGTCGGCGAGGTCGCGGGCCTTGAGCCAGAGCTGGTCAACGTCGTCGCGTCCGACCCCCGCCCCGCCGCCGACGTTTGAGCCGAGGCCGGGGGTGCCAGGGGTGGCCCCCCCGCTCGGCTGCCCCTTCTCCGCATCGGTCAGGTGCTGCGCGAGCGAGTCGTCGCGCTGGCCCGGCCTGCCTTTTCCTGGAGGCCCTTGCTGGGGCTGGCCCGGCCCGCCCTTCGAGGCCACGCCTTCGCCCGGTTCGCCCTTGCCTGGCTCGCCCTTGCCCGGCTCGCCCTTGCCGGGCTCACCCTTGCCGGGCGCGCCTTTTCCGGGGACGCCTTTGCCCGGCTCGCCCTTCCCAGGTGTGCCCTTGCCCGGCTGAGCCATTCCTGGCTCGCCTTTTCCGGGCGCGCCGCCCTGGCTCTGTTGGCTGGAGGATGATTCCCCGCCGCCGGAGGAGCCGCCCGAGGGCTGGCCTGCGGAGGGCTCGCCACCCCCTGGCTGGCCCTGGCCCGGCTGGCCACTGGGCAGGCCCGCCAGTTGGCGGACGCGTTCGCCGATCTCCCTGGCCTGGCGCGCGGTGCGGCCGATGATGCCTGTCTTGGAGCCCGCGAGCACGTCGCCGGCGTCGCGGAGGCGGCCTGTGATGCCGTCGAGCGCGCCCTCGATCTCGTCCTGCGTCGCGCGGGCCGAGCCGATGTCCTGCTGCGAGAGGTCAACGCCTGCGTCCACCATCTTCTGCGCCACGTCGTCCCGCTTCAGGCCGTCGGTCACGTCGCGCAGGGAGGAGGAGAGGCGCTCGTCCTGAGTCTCCTTCGCCCACTTCGACAGGTCGGCGACATAGGCGTCGAACTCCTTGACGGCTTCGGAGAGGTTGAGTTGTTCGCCTGCGAGGCCCTTCATGCGGCCGGCGATGCGGGGGTCTTGGGACTTGGCTTTTTCGATGGCGCCGCGGGAGGGGCCGGGTCGCGTGCCGCGTGCCGCGTGCCGCGTGCCAGGAGAGGATTCGCCGCCGGTGCCGCCTTCTCCCTCGCCAGGCTCGCCTTTGCCGGGTTCGCCCTTGCCAGCGGCGCCTTTTCCGGGGATGCCTTTGCCTGGCTGGCCTTTGGCAGGGGTGCCCTTGGCGAGGGCGCCTTTGCCTGGGACGCCCTTGCCGGGCTGGCCTTCGCCGGGCTGGCCCTCGCCGGGTTGGCCTTCGCCTGGCTGGCCCTCGCCGGGTTGGCCTTCGCCTGGCTGGCCTTCACCGGGTTGGCCTTTCCCCGGCTGGCCCTTGGCCATCGTGCCCTTTCCTGGAACGCCTTTGCCAGGGGTGCCTTTGCCGGGGATGCCCTTGCCGGGCTGGCCTTTGCCTGGGGTGCCTTCGCCGGGCTGGCCGGCGCCAGGCTGGCCCTCACCGGTCTCGCCGCTTAGCTCGCGGATGCGGTCTTCGAGCTGCTGAGTGCCTTGGGAGATTCGGGATTGGTTTTGTGCGAGGGCGGATGCCCCTTGCTGTGCGGCGGCGAGGGCCTCGCCAATGGACTCGAACTGAGCGGCTTTGAGGCCGTGCATGGCGGCGCGCATGGCCTGCTGCGCTCGGCGTGCCTGAGCCATGGCCGCCGCCAGGTCGCCGCGCTGGAAGCTGTCGGCGGCCTGCCGCATCTCGCGCGAGGCGTCGCGGAGGCCGCCCGCGGCGCGCTCGCCCATCGGGTTCGCGGGGTCGGCGTTGCGGGCGACGTCGCGGGCGAGTTGGGCCGCGCGGTCGGCGAGGGCCTGCTGGCGGGCGGCCATCTGTTGCGAGGTGTTCTGCTGGGACGGGCTATTCGAGCCGCCGCCTGGCTGGCCGGGCTGCTGCATTCCGGGCTGGGGCTGCTGGGATTGTTCGCTCTCGCCGCCACCGCCGCCGCCCTGGTTGTTCTGCGGGCGGCGGTCGTTGGCCTCGATCTTCCACTGGTCGGGGGTGTAGCCGAGCTTCTTCTTGGACTTCTCCCTCGGCTCGTCTTCGTCGGGGTCGGAGGCGCCGCCGCCTGGGGTCTGGCTGCGGTGGGGGTTTCCTGGGCCGGCGCGCTCGTTGTCGCGGAGGCGTGCGTAGCGGAGGCCCTTGAGCTTCTCAGGCTCGGCCTTCTTCATCTCGCCGCCGCTGCCAACGTCGGGCATGTCGGCACGCGGGTCCATGCTGGCGTAGGGGATGGCCCGCTTGTCAATGCGGATCATGTCGCCCTTGGTGCCGGAGCCGGCGGCGGGGTCGTTGGTGCAGGACATTTCGGCGGCCTCGCGGAGCTTTCGATGGCCGAACATCTCGCGCGCCATCTCGATGAGCTGTTCCTGCGAGGCGTAGATTTCGCCCGCCATGGCGAGCTCTTTGGTGAGCGGGCCGGTGCGCTCCTTGAGGCGAAGCGCGCGGCGGTAGTCGGGCGGCTTGAAGTGCCGCGGGTTGTCCTCCTGCTGGAAGGCGGTGAGCGAGTCGCTCATCACCCCGGGCACGCGGAACTCCGCCTGCTCCATCACCGCGTCCTGGCTGTAGCCGCCGCTGGGCTGGCCCGTGTGGAGCGGCGCTGCGGCGAGCTGGAGGTCCTGGAGGGACTTTGCGACGTTGATGCTCTCGGCCATTGCCATGGCCTCCTGCATCTCGAGGGCGGCCTTGCCCGGCTCGTATTCCCTCACGAGTTCGAGTGCCTTCTTGAGCTTCTCGCCCGCCGCGGCGAGGATGGGTCCGGCTTTTTCGCGAATGTGCCTGGGGAGCTCGGCCTTGCCACCGAGGAGGTTGAGGCCGTTCTGGGAGTTCATAGCCGGCTCCATGCGGCCTGCCAACTCGGTGCACTGGTTCTGGAACTCGCCAGTGGGGATTTTGCCGCGCTGCTGCTCGATGTGCCAGGCGGCC
>VGYW01000703.1 GCA_016872875.1 Planctomycetota bacterium
CGCCACTCGGCCTCGGCCTTCTCGCGGAGGGTCTCGAGCTCCGCTCGGAGGGCGCGGGCCTTCTCGCGGTCGTCCTCGACGCCGCGCCGCGCCTGCTCGAGCTCGGAGATTAGCTCGGAGTCGCGCCCCTTCGTCCTGCCGAGGGCTTCCCTGGCCCTGCGGATGAGCTCGCACGGGAGCCCGAGCCGCTCGGCAATCGCCACGGCGTTGGAGTTGCCCGGCTGCCCCATGAGCAGGCGGTAGGTTGGCTGGAGGCTCTCCTGGTCGAACTCGCAGGCGGCGTTGAGGCAGCGGGGGTGGCGATAGGCGTAGGCCTTCAGGTCGCCGATGTGGGTGGTCACCACCACCTTCGCCTGGCAGTGGGCGAGGAAGTCGAGGACGGCGGTGCCGAGCGCTGCCCCCTCGGTGGGGTCGGTGCCGGCGCCGAGTTCGTCGAGGAGGACGAGGGTTCGGCGGCGGGCCTGGCCGAGGATGCGAACGAGGTTCCGCACGTGGCTGGAGAAGGTGCTGAGGCTCTGCTCGATGCTCTGCTCATCCCCGATGTCCGCCAGGATGTTCTCGTAGACGGGGAACTTCGCGCCCGGCTCGGCGGGGACGTGCATGCCGCTCTGCGCCATGAGGCCCAGGAGGCCGATGGTCTTCAGAGCCACCGTCTTCCCGCCCGTGTTTGGCCCAGTGACCACCAGCAGGTCGAAGTCCTCGCCCAGCCGGTAGTCGATCGGCACCACTCCGCGACGGCGCAGGCTTCCGCCCTCGCCGGCCTCCGTCCAGGAGCAGACCATTCCCCCTCTCCCTTGGGGAGAGGGCTGGGGTGAGGGTGCCTCTCCGCCCCCTCTCCCTTGGGGAGAGGGCTGGGGTGAGGGTGCCTCTCCGCCCCCTCTCCCTTGGGGAGAGGGCTGGGGTGAGGGTGCTTGCTCCACCACGCAGGCAACAGAAGGCACCCTCACCCGCCCGCCACTGGCGGGCGACCTCTCCCCAGGGGAGAGGTCCAGAGGCACCCTCACCCGCCCGCCACTGGCGGGCGACCTCTCCCCAGGGGAGAGGTCCAGAGGCACCCTCACCCGCCCGCCACTGGCGGGCGACCTCTCCCCAGGGGAGAGGTTGGCCTGTTCGCTACCGCGCTCGATCACACGGACGAGGATGGGGTGGCGGGCGCGGCGGACGTCGAGGTGGCCGACCTCGTTTATCTCGGGCGGCGACATGTCGAAGTCGAGGCTGAACCGCGCCTTGGCGTAGGTGCAATCCAGGCGCGCCAGGGCGTCGAGGGTGGCGAGGATCGGCTCGCGCTGCTCGCGGAGCGCGATGGTGAGTTGCCAAAGGATGCGCTCGACCTCGCGCCGCTCCTCGAACCGAAGGTCGTCCACCTCGTTGGCCAGGAGGACCAGCTCGCGCGGCTCGATGTAGACGGTTGCCCCGGTCTGCGAGCGGTCGAGGATGATGCCGTCGAGCTCGCGCTTGAGCTCGGCCTTGATAGCGAGGACGTGGCGGCCGTGCCGGAGGCAGACGCCCTCGGACTGTAGGAGCTGGCGCATGGCGGGGGAGGCGGCGAGGGCGTAGGCCCTGTCGCGGAGCCGCGCGGTCGCCGCGTCGAGGCGGTAGCGGACCTCCGCGAGGGTGGGGCTCGCGTCGTCGCGCACCTGCCCGTCGCCGCCGATCGTGGCGTCAATCTGCGTACAGAGGGCATCGAAGTCCTCCATCTGGCCGCCGAGAGCGGCCAGGCGTGGGAAGGCGGCGGCGTCCTCCGCGAAGAGGAGCTTCAGGTGCCTTGCGGCGAGGAGGGTGCTCCGTATGTCGAGGAGGGTGGGCGGCTCGATGAGCTTCTCGCCCTCCCCGGAGGCGCGGAGGGCTGGGCGGACGTCGGTCATTCCTGCCACGGGGAGGCGGCCCCGCCGGCGGAGCAGCTCCCGCAGGTCAGTCGTCTCCTCCACAGCGGCCCGCACGGCGGCGGGGTCGGCCATCGGCTGGAGCTCGCCCACCGCGGCCTTGCCCAGCGAGCAAGCCGCGTAGCCGGCCAGCATGGCCTTCACCTTGGCGTATTCCAGCACGTCGAGCGAGTGGGGGTCCATGGCTATTCAGTCACAGTTCGTGCGCGCATCGGGCGGGGATGAATGGATGAATGGATGGGTGGATGGGTGAAGGCGGGGAAAGTGAGGGTGAGAGTGAAAGTGAAGGAGACTCCCTTCGGCCTTTCCCTTTCACTTTCCCTCTCACTTTCCCTGTCACTCTCCGTCCATTCATCCACCCATCCATTCATCCCGTTGGGTTGCCGCGCGGGGGCCACTTGAGCCGTGGTCAGGGCTTCTCGCCGAGCTCGCGCTTGACCGCAGCGATGCGCTCGCGGGCGGTGCGGGCGTAGGTGGTGTCGGGGAACTTGGCGGCCACCTTCTCGTATTCGGCGAGCGCCTTTTGGAGCATGCCGTTGCGGCGGAAGCTGTCGCCGAGGCTCAGGTAGCGCTCGGCCTCGGCCTTGGCCTTGGCGTCGCGGACCTGGCCTGCGATCTCCGGGTCGGCCTCGAGGCGCTCGCGGAGCTTCTTCGCCTCGGCCGCGGCCTCCGCGTCGCCGTACCGCTTGAGCAGCGTGTCGAGGGCCTCCATCGCGGCGGGGTACTTCGCCTGCTCGGCGTCCTGCCGCGCCTTGGCCAGGAGGCTGGCGGCCATGTGATTGTTGAGCTTCTTTCGGACCTCGGGGTCCTTGCGGATTTCGACGAGGCGCGCGGCGGCCTTGGCCGCGGCGTCGGTGCCCTTGAAGCCGCGGGCGCACTCCTGGTAGGCGCGGACGGCGGAGCCGAGCTTCTGCTTGCCCTCGAGTGCCTCGGCGGCCTCGAGGGCGTCGCTGGCCTTCGCCTCCACCTGGTTCATCAGCTCCCGCGCGGCGTCCGCATCGGCGGGCGTGGCGCCGCCGTCAACCAACGCCTTCAGTGCGTCCATCGCCGCCGCGAAGTCCTTGTCGTCGAGCGCCTTCTTGCCGCGTTCGAGCGCGCGCTGGGCGTCGCGGCGGTCCTTCTCGGGCACTGCTTCCGCCACCTTTTCGAGCACCTTGCGCAGCAGCCCGATGTAGCCCGCGGGCGGCGCGTAGCCCGCGATGCGGTGGACCTCCTTGCACTTCGCGTCGAGGAAGATCGCCAGTGGCACGCTGATCTGCTCGTTGGGCTTGAAGCAGGCCTGGAGCACTGGGGGCACCGCCTGCTTCCCTGCCTGCACGGCCCCGACGTCGAGCAGGAAGGGCGCGAAGTGGCGCTTGATGAGCTTCGCCATCTGCTCCTCGGGCAGCGTCTCCTCGCGGAACATCTTGCACAGGTCGCGCCCCTCCTTGTCCTTCACGGGAGCCACGACGACCACCATCACGAGCTGGCGGTTCTTCTCCGCCGCCTCC
>VGYW01000704.1 GCA_016872875.1 Planctomycetota bacterium
CGTTCCTTGGCGTCCTCCACCATGCGGCTGGCGCGCGGGCAGGCGAGAGCATCGTCTTCCCCGACGACGCCGGCGCGGTCAACGTGAAGACCCGATATGGAGCCAAAGGCGACGGCGTCACCGACGATACCGCCGCGATCCGGAAGGCCATTGACGAGGTCAAAGGGATCCCCGACACGCTTTACTTCCCCAATGGCACCTACCTCGTCACGGCCGGCGTGGGCATCTTCAACGGCAAGGCCCACAGCCGCGACCGCTTCCTCACCTACCAGGGCCAGAGCGAGGCGGGCACCATCATCAAGCTCAAGGACAACTGCCCCGGCTTCGGCGACCCGAGCAAGCCCAAGATCGTCTTCTCGGTCTACCAGGGCCAAGGCACCGGCGACGTGATGCACAGCTACGTGCGGAACCTGACGGTGGACGTCGGCAGCGGCAATCCCGGGGCCATCGGCCTCCGCTTCATGTCGAACAACAGCGGCGCGATGTATCACGTCACCATCCGCAGCAGCGACCCGAAGGGCGCGGGGAAGCTGGGGCTGGACCTGCGGCAGGGCCAGAACGGCCCGTGCCTCATCAAGCACGTTACCGTCGTCGGCTTCGACCACGGCGTGGAGACGGGCGACACCTTCTCGTTGGTGTTCGAGCACCTCACGCTGAGGAACCAGAACATCCTGGGCTTCGCCAGCCAGTTCGCCCGAATGACCATGCGGGGCCTGAAGAGCGTCAACAGCGTACCGGCCCTTCAGCTTGGCCGCCGAGCGCACCTGGCGCTCGTCGAGGCCCACCTCTCCGGCGGCAGCCGCAGGCAAGCACAAGCAGCAGGGCAGCTCTCCACAAGCGCGGACCCATTGGCCGTCGCCCGATCAATGCGGAGAGTTTCCAGACCATAGCCTCATCCTAATCCGCACAGGGATTCAATGGCGAGACAGGAATTGTGACAGGAGATCGAGGCGAGGCCAGCCGCGACAGTCGGCCCGGCGGCATCCGGGCTTGACAGGCGAGCCCGCGGGCTGTATACTTCCCCGTTATTACGAAGTAATACTGTGGCTTGCCACGGAGCTGGGCGTGCGCGGCCAACGGATTGCCCTCCAACTCGGTACCGTTCTGGGGCTGGTGGCGGTTCTTCTCGCCGCCCTGGGAATCCATGTCGCTCACCCGTTCCTGCACCACCCAGCTCAGGCCATGGGGTGCTCTCACGCCCACCCGGCCAGCAGCGCTGTGGCAGGGCATCGAGCGCCGCGCGCCCCAGGCGAGACCGATCTGCGTCCCGCGCACCCGCACTGCTCGGTCTGCGAGTTCCTGGCATGGTTCCATCCCAGCGCTTCGGGCCATGTCCAGGCCGCGGCGGACCTCCCTCGGCTTGGGGCGGACCACCTTCCTGCCCGATGGGCAGAGACAGCCTGTCCCAGTCTGAGCGTTTCCTCCCCGCGTGCCCCTCCCGTCCACACAGCCTGATGAGTGACGGCCGCGCACCCGCGTCATCGCCTATTGCGGTGTGTTCCTGCGCGGGCCGCGCGTTGCGCTGCCACGCAATCCTCGACGGGAGTGCATTTTCATGCGAACGATGCTGCTCATGCTGCTACTCGGAAGCGGGTGTGCCGCGGCCGCCGCAGAGGCTCGGCCCGCTTCAGACCCCCAGGCCCCGCCCGGCCTGTCCCTGCTTGGGCGGGGCTTCGAGGCCATTCAAAGCGACAACCTCCAGGTCGGCGCCATCTTCGACTTCATGTGCGACTACACGCGGCGGCGCGACGGCTCGTCCTGGCATGAGCTGTCGTTCCGCGAGTTGGAGTTGAGCCTCGGGGCACGCCTCAGCCCCTACCTTCGCTTCGACACGTTCCTCGGCATCGCGCGGGAGGAGGAAGAGGAGGAGGGCAAGCCGCCCCGCGGCCTGCTCCGAAGGCGGTGGGACCTCTGCCGCGGCTACTCGGTCGGCCCCGAGGAAGCCTACCTGACGTTCACCGGCCTCCCCGGTGGCCTGACCGCGCGGGCTGGGAAGATGAAGGCCGCCATCGGCTGGGCCAACACGCAGCACAGCCACGCTCTGCCGTGGCCCGCACAGCCTCTCGTGGTGAGGAACTTCCTCGGCGAGGAAGCGATGGTTGGCGAGGGCATCGAGTTGAGCTGGCTTGCTCCCTGGAACCAGCCCTACACCGAGCTCACCTTCCAATGCCTCCGTTGCGATGAAGCCGTCCTCTTCGCCGGCGACCGATGGAGCGACCGCACCCGGGTGGTGCACGTCAAGAACGTGTTCGACCTGAACCCCTCGTCCACCATCGAGGCCGGCTTGAGCGCGGCCACGGGGCCCGACAGCAGTGACCCAAAAGGCCGGCACGCCTGCCTCGGAGGCATTGATCTGACGTACAAGTGGCGCCCGGTCGAGCAGGGCCTCTACCGCTCGCTCGCGTGGCGAACCGAGCTTCTGTGCGCCCGGAAGCGCAACGAGGTGGGTGAGCGGCAGCACGCCTGGGGTATCTACACTGCCCCCGAATACCAGTTTGCCCGCCGCTGGTCGGTGGGCGCACGGCTCGATTACTCCCAACTGCCCGACGACCGACGGCTCCACGAAAAGGGCGCGTCGGTCTACGTCACGTTTCGCCCAAACGAGTACTGCTTCTGGCGGGCCGGGGTCGAGCGGACCACCCGGAACTTCGAGCAGGATGGCGCAAAGGGCGACACGATGCTCTTCCTCCAGCTCAACTTCGGCTTCGGCGCGCACCGCGCCCACAAGTACTGATCCAGGAGTGCCCACGTCATGCGAACAGCCACTTGTCTCATGCTAGCAGTGGCGACGCTCGCCACAACTCAGGCCGGCACCCTACGCGTCGTCACGACGACCACCGACCTCAAGTCGCTTGTCGAACTGGTCGGCGGCGACCGCGTAGAGGTGACGGCGGTTGCCCAGGGCAATCAAGACCCGCACCACATCGAGGCGAAGCCGAGCTACATCCTCCAGGCGCGGCGGGCGGACCTGTGGGTCCGCGCCGGCCTCGACCTCGAGATCGGCTGGGAGCCGATCATCCTGGAGGGCTCGCGCAACCGCCGCGTCCAGGTCGGCACTCAGGGCCACCTCGACGCCTCCGAGGGCATCGAGCCGCTCAACGTCCGTGGCGGCCTCGCCCACCCCATCGCCGGTGACATCCATCCGCGCGGAAACCCCCACTACTGGGTGGACCCTTGGAACGGTCGCCTGGTCGCCAAGGCCATCGCCGACCGCCTGGCGAAGCTGGCCCCTGGCGACGCCGAGTTCCTTGCAGGACGGCTTAAGGAGTTTCAGCGGCGGCTCGACGAGGCAATGTTCGGCCCCGCGGCCGTCGCCAAGCTCGGCGGCATCAAACTCTGGGACACCCAGCGTGGCGGCCAGCTCGATG
>VGYW01000705.1 GCA_016872875.1 Planctomycetota bacterium
TACTCCCGACACGCCTCCTCCGAGGCAAAGCGTTCCTCGAACTCCAGAACCGTCCTGGGGTAGTCTTCCGTCTCCATACCTCCATACACTACCTATTGTGCCTACGGGAGTCAAGTGCATAGCCCACAAACAGAAAACGACACCAGGCGCGACCATGGCGGGGCGCATGAGTGCCGCCGATCTTGCGCCCCTCGGGGCGCGTCCGGGGGCGCAGGATCGGAGGGGGGCGCAAGATGCCCACGGCGCGAGTGGCCACGCCCGCGAGCCGTAAGATATGGCTGTACCGAGGCTTATGCGTCCGCCAGAGTCGGGGGCGGTCGGGCCGGGGGCGCGGGAGAGGCAGACGGCGGCAGGGGGATGGGGGCAAGTGAGGAGGGAGAGTAAGGAGTGAAGAGGGAGGACCGAGACGGGCAGGCGGCGTCTATGGGCATCTGCACGAGAGCGCCGCGCGACATAGACGATGCCGTAGGGCAGGAGACGCGGGGCTCGGCGGGCCCGCCCGTGGTGATTCGCGGCGGAAGGAGCGTCCGATTTTCTGGACACCTGATGGCGGGAAGGCTCGGGAGGCGCCCGGCGACGCCAAGGCGCTCATAGTAGGTCAATGGCAGCGCGCAGGTGAACCAGTATGGGAGAAACGGCCAGAGATGCGTCCGGATCGCCAAAACGCCCATAGTGGGTCAAACACCTGTGTCGCGCAGTTGACCCAGTATGATGGGACCGCCCCGGAAGGCTCCGGCTGGCCAAAGCGCCCATACTGGCTCAAACATCAGGCGCGCGCAGTTGATACAGTATGGCGGGTCGCCCCGCGTAAGTCCGGAGCGGCAGGACTGCCTTGACAAGGCGGAGGGCGTGTGGTAAACTCAGTGTGTGTCAAGTGCACTGAGTACGATAGAGGAGTACCCACATGGCGGTGAAGACGATCACTATTGACCTCGAGGCTTACGACCTGCTGGCCGCGGACAAGCGCGAGGGCGAGTCGTTCAGCAAGGTCATCAAGCGCCATTTCCGTCCCAAGAACACGGCGCGCAATCTCCTCGAGCACCTGCACGAGATCAGGCTGAGCGAGGAGACGCTTGACCATGTGGACAAGCTTATCGCCGCCCGTAAGGAGTCCCTTACGGAATCCCCCATCCTCGATTCCAGGGAGTAGCCGGTGTTCCTCGACACATCCTTCTGCGTGGACCTGATACGCGAGGAACGCGAGGGGAGGCTCGGCCCGGCCACTCGGAAGCTGCGCTCTCTGGGCGATACTCCTCTGTTCATGTCCGTCTTCGCTCTCTGCGAACTGGATGCGGGCGCGAGGCTGTCCAGGGACCCGGCGGAGGAGTTCAGCGCGATAGCGCGGCTCACAGGATACGTTCCTGTGGTCTATCCTGACGCGGCTTTCGCCGCGGCCTACGGCGAGATCGAGGCCCAACTGCGTCGAAGCGGGACTCCTATCCCGACCATGGATGCGCTGATCGCCGCCGCGGCCAAGCTGAGCGGCTCCCCGCTCCTCGCGCGCGACCCCGAGCACTTCACCAAGATTCCCGGGCTGGTCGTGCACACGTACCTCTAGGAGGGCGTGGCGCCACTTGCCCCGCGCGCGGGCTCCGCTATACTATGGTGGACATTCCTTAAGGAGTCGATCATGAGAACCGCCGCTCTCACGCTGATCATCGCAGCCGCGTCCGCTCCAGCCGCCACGCCGCCGAAGCCTGAGAACCTGGCACGCAAGGCGAAGGCGAGCGCGACGACGGAGTATTCGAACCAATACCTGGCCAAGTTCGCAACCGACGGCGTGGTGCCCGAGCCGCTCAGCAACGACGACGTGAACCGCGCCTGGGCCGTGAAGGGCGATAAGGAACGCAACGGCTCCACCTTCACACTCGAATGGCCCGAGGCCGTCAAGGTGGCCGAGATCATCTACTACGCCCGCACAGCCTGGTTCCTTGAGGAGGGCTGGAAGGACTATGAGGTCCGCTTCGACGACGGTCCCGGCGTGGCCGCGAAGGGGACGCTTGCGATGGACCCCATGCCGCAGCGGATCAAGGTGCAGCCGGCTTCCGTGAGGAAGATCACGATCAAGTTCCTCAGCTCCTACGGCGGCTTCAACCCGGGGGCGTCCGAGATCGAGGTCTATTCCGAGAGCCCGCCGAAGGAGGCGCTGGCGAAGGTGGGCGGCCCGACGGCCGTGCCGATCCCCGAAGAATCGCCCGAGCTGGCCAAGGCCGTGGCCGAGGGGAAGCTCGGCTTCGACAAGCTCGTGGTCGTGCAGCGGAACGAGCTGAACCCGTCGCACGTCTACACGGCCTGCGCGGAGGGCTTCTCGCCCGGCGGGGGCCTCTACGTCCTCTCGCCCGCTGCGCCCGAGGGCAAGCTCCAGGAGCTCGTCGCCTCGCCGAAGGGGCAGATCCAGGACCTCGATGTCTCCTACGACGGCAAGGAGATCATCTTCAGTTGGCGCAAGGAGGGGAACCTCGGCTACCACATCTACCGCATCAACGCCGATGGCACGGGGCTGACGCAACTGACGGACGGCGAGTGCCACGACTACAACGTCGCGTGGCTGCCCGACGGCGGCATCGCCTTCATCTCCACCCGCGCGGCCATCGTGCCGCTGTGCTGGACCACCCCCGCCGGCGCCCTGTATCGCATGGACCGCGACGGGAAGAACATGCAGCGGCTCTCCGCCAACTACGTCAACGACTTCACGCCGAGCGTCCTGCCCGACGGGCGAATCGTCTACTCGCGTTGGGAGTACGTGGACAAGCCGGCCATCCCCATCCAGAGCGTGTGGACGATTCACCCGGACGGCACGAACCTTAACGTCTTCTTCGGGAACGGCGTGCTCAGCCCGGCGAGCATGCTCGAGGTCCGCGGCGTGCCCGGCACCACGGAGGTCATCTCGACGCTGACCGCCCACAACGGCCCGATTCGCGGCGGGGTGGGCGTGATCAACCGCAACCAGGGCCTCGACGCCCAGGCCGCCATGCTCAACCTCACCCCCGAGGTCGGCATCGGCCAGGCCTACCGCGGCGACGGCAACGGCGTCCGCGGCCCCTACGAAAACCCCTACCCCGTCGACTCCGAGCACTTCCTCGTCTCGAAGAAAGGCTCCATCTGCGTCGGCTCGCGCTCCGGCAAGTGGGCGGTCATCAAGCCGCGCGAGGGCCGCTTCGGCCTCTACAACCCCCACCCCCTCCGCCCGCGCCCAGTCCCCCCCGTCCTCGCCACGAGCACCGTGGCTGAGGCCGAGACCGCGGCGGCCGGCGAGGCGACCGTCTACATCATAGACATCAACGAGGGTCTGGAACCCGTGGTGCCGCGGGGGACCGTGAAACAGGTCGCCGTGGTGCAGGAGCTTGCCAAGAGCATCCGCACCCC
>VGYW01000706.1 GCA_016872875.1 Planctomycetota bacterium
GAGCTGCACGGTCTCCTTCGCGCTGACGAGGAAATTGGTTTCCTTCGTCGTGAGAGGCTCGAGTGCGATGACGGCGCCGCGGCGGTCGGCCTCCGCGCCGCAAACCTTGAACATTTCGACACTTCTGGCCCAGGCCGCCTCGTACGTGTCGCCCTCCACCACCTTCCGCTGGGCGGGCGAGCCGAAGACGAGTATCTGCCCGCCAAGCTCGCGGCAGAGGCGAATGAGGGCGAACATGAAGTCGCGCGTGTTCTCGCGCGCCGCGGCGTCCGGCCCGTTGATGGACAGCCCGGCGGGGCTTCTCAGCAGCCAATGGAGGCCGATGATGGGGATGCCGGCGGCATCGGCGGCGCGGCGCCACTCCTTGACGCGGACGGGCGAGAGCTGGCGGATGTCCTCCGCGAGGGTGAAGGGCGCCACCTCCACGCCGTCGTAGCCTATCCCGGCGCAGTACTGGAGCACGCGCTCAAGGCGCCAACCCTCGAAGAGCTCGTTGCAGATGGCGAATCGCATGGTCAGCCCAACCCACGATACATGCCCGACAGGACATCCAGGAGCGACTTAAACACCGTCGCCTGAATGGCTTGCAACGCGAAGACGGCCACGATGGCCGCGCGGCGGTAGGGAGCGCAGCGCTCGGCCTGCGCCGCCGCCGCAATCACGCATCCGGGCATCAGAAACATCCAGAGCCGCGCCACCTCGCCGCGATTGGCACCCAGGACGTTCAGGGCGACGAGGAGGCCGGCCACGATGAGGGTCGGCCAGTCAGCCTCGCGCCACGCCCTCCGCCGCCAGAGGTCGCGCCCGGCCGACGCCACCCTGGCCACGAACAGGCAGGCCACGGGAACGCCGACGAAGACCAGGAACTCGACGGGGTTCGCGCCGAGCCACGTCCAGTAGCCCCTCCCCGAGCGGGCGTTGAACGCGGCGTTGGCCTCCAGACACTTCCACCAGACGGCTGGCGAGTTGTAACCAACTGCCAGGTAGAGCGTTATGGCTGGCACGGCGAGGCCGGCGAGGGCCGAAAGCGCGAGGATTTCGGCATCCCCCGCTCTCCGAGGCGCCTGGGCGCGGCGGAGCGCCGCCAGGCACAGCAGCCCCGCCCATACTGCCACCACCGCGAACGACAGCGAGAAGAACAGCCCGAGCGAGAGCACGGCCCCCGCCATCGCGGCACCCCAGGGGCTATTCCTCGCACCAGCCGACCACCCCAGCCAGCAGGCGGTTGCCGCGAGGGCCGGGAACGCCGGGTCGAGGCCGGGGCTGAAGAGCAGAAGGCTCGGCACCACGGCGGAGAGCGCCGCCGCCACGAGCCCCGCCCGAAGCCCGTACATCGCCCTGGCCGCCGCGAAGACCGCCGGGACGACGAGTGACGCCGCAAGCCGCAAGACGAACGAGGCCAGCCACGCCCCGGCAAGGTCGGCTGCCGCCATCCTGCCGAGCAGCGCCCTGACATCTCGCGGGGCTTCGGGGTCCCTCACGTGTACGCCGCCGGAGAGCAGGTCCTCGCACCGTCGCACGAACGCCTGCGCGGCATCCTCGCTTCCTGCAAACACCTGGTTCAGGCGCCAGAAGAGGGTCAGGGGGCCGGCGGGGTGGGTGACGATGAGTCTGTGGTCGGGGCGGCTCATCCAGCTCGGGTAGTCGCGGAGAACCCATCCAAGGTCCTTCACATCTCGTGCTGCCGAGTGATAGCGGTTCGCGCCGGGCGTGGCGAGGGCCACGATGGACTCGTTGTAGTCCCCTGGCAGTTGCTTCGCCGCGAGGAGCTGACCGAGCAAGGCGAGAGCCGTAAGTGTCGAAATCACAAGCGCTTGCTTCGCGCGCCCGAGGCGCTCCGCCCGTTGCCAGGCAAGGATTGCCACCAGGCCGATGAGGGCATACACGCCCAGTGGCGCCAAAGCGCTCTCCCAGGGCGGCTCGGCGATGCGGAACCACACCCAGTCCTCGACACGGAGCGGCAGCGGCCCCCAGGCAGCGAACCACAGCACAGCGGCCGTGAGGACGCTCGCCGCGAGGAGCAGGAGGCCTGTGCGCCAGCCGGCCGTGTCGCTCATCATGGCGGCTCCGTCGCGCGGTCCGGATTGTCAAAGAGCCGACGGGTCGCTCTCATATCCAGTGCCCCGTAGGGCGTTCGACCCGTGCGGCGCACGCTGCGCCGCCACAGCAATTGGGGGAGTATACCAACTTATGGCCGGCGAGTCAACGCAGAATCGGAGCGGTGGCGGCCTGGGTCGCCCCCGCTGTATTACGTATCGCTACACTATACCCACGGCGACGGTGCGACCTGCGTCCTGCGACATGCTCACTCGCCCCTCCTGACGCCCAATGGGGCGCGAGTTGCCTGGATGGCGCGACGTATCTGCTTGAGGGATATACAGTTACGGAGAGGCCCAGCTATGCCGGGCGGGCCATCGGGACAGCGCCTCTCCCATTGTGTATCAACGCTGTGAGAGTGGGATTGATACACAATGGGTGGAAGGGCCTCCGGGGGCGGTTCCGGGCTTGTGCGCCATTGTGTATCAAGTCCGGAAAGAGCGGGTATTGATACACAATGGGGCCCGAGCGAGCTTGATCCCCTGCGGCATAGGGGTTACAATACGCTGGACAAGTCGGTCCCGCTGGCATGAGGGCTAACCTGTATGAACGTGCACGGCATCCCCAGCGTGGAGGCGGTGCTACAGGAGCCGGCGGTGCGCGCGCTCCTGGCCAGCCTGCGCCGCGACGTCGTGGTGGAGTGCGTCCGCGAGTGCGTGGCCGCGCTGCGCGACGAGCTCCGTGGCACGGTCGGCTCGTCCGACCGTGCACGGTTGGACAAGCCAACCGTGGCACAGGGCGATGCCGCGGAGCTCGTCGCCGCAAGGGTCGCCGAACGCCTCTGCCCGCCGCAGCGCTTCTCGCTGCGCCGCGTGGTCAACGCCACGGGCGTGATCATCCACACGAACCTCGGCCGCGCGCCACAGGCCACTCCCGACGGCTTCGCCCACGTCGCAGAGACCATCGGCGGCTACTGCAACCTCGAGGTGGACGTTGCGACGGGCGAGCGCTCGCACCGCGACGTCCACGCGGCCGGCCTCCTGACGCGTCTGACGGGCGCCGAGGCGGCGACGGTTGTGAACAACAACGCCGCCGCCGTGGTCCTCACCCTCACGGCGCTCGCCGCGGGCCAGCGGGTCGTCTGCTCGCGCGGCGAGCTGGTCGAGATCGGCGGCTCATTCCGCCTCCCAGAGATCATCGCTTGCAGCGGAGCCCACCTCGTCGAGGTCGGCACCACCAACCACGCCCGTGTCCGCGACTACGAGGCCGCGCTCACGCCCGACACCGCGGCCATCATGAAAATCCACCCCAGCAACTTCCGCATCATC
>VGYW01000707.1 GCA_016872875.1 Planctomycetota bacterium
ATAGCCGAGGGGGCCAAGCGGCGCATCCTGGGCGAGAATGCCGCCAGGCTGCTGGGGCTGGCCCAGCCAGGGGGAAGATGAGGGACCAAAGGGACATGAAGGACCAAAGGGACACAAGAGGCGTCTTCCTCAGTCCCTGTGGTCCCTTGGGTCCCTTGCTTGCGATGCGCCCTTCACGGCTCGTATAGCCAGTCAACGGGGAAGAGGGTGATCTGGGTGAGGTTGAGGCCGCCGGTCTTCTGCTGGCCGGCGCAGTGGCCGAGGAGCACGCGGTCGGCGGCGAACTCGATGGCGGTGTAGCAGTACCAGCCGCCGGGGTCGTCTTCGAGGGTCTTCACCTTCTCCCAGGTCTGGCCGTCGTCGCGGGAGACCGCGGCGTTGAAGGGGGTGCGCTTGCCGCGGCGGGCCGCGTCTATCCCCTCGTGGTTGTTCCAGACGAGCAACAGGTCGCCCGTCTTGGGGATGCGCTCGATTGAGGCGGGCGAGAGGGGCGAGACGATGTTGGAGGGCTCGGCGGCCGACCAGGTGTCGCCGCCGTCCTTCGAGAAGGAGCGGAACTGGCAGCCCGCGCTGGCGCGGATGAACATCAGGAGGCGGCCGTCCTTTAGCTCGACGACGCCCGGCTCCTGGAGGACGACGCGGCCCTTGGGCGTGTCGCCCGTGAGCTTGCTGGCGCTCTGACGCCAGGTCTTGCCGCCGTCGTCGGAGAGGAAGCAGGAGATGACGCCGTGGGGTGAGAACTTGCCGCCCGGCTCGGTGTGCTTGGAGACGGGCATGACGAGGCGGCCGGTGGAGAGTTGCACCACGCGGTCGTTGTTGAGGACGTAGTAGCCGCCGGGCTCGATGCAGAGCTTCGGTTCGCTCCACGTCTTTGCCTCGTCGGTGGAGAGGCGCATGTAGGGGCGGCAGTCGTCCCAGCCGTTCTTCCGCAGGTAGAAGAGCGCGATCTCGCCCGTCTTGAGGCGGAGGAGGGAGACGCTCATGACGTTTTCCTTGCCCTCGTTGGGGACGACGATCTCATCCTTCTCGCTCCAGGTGAGGCCGCCGTCGGCGGAGACGCGGCTTGCGAGGTAGGCCGCGGCGTTGTCGGCTCCGCCGCCGGTGAAGTGGGTGTAGATGAAGAGGACGCGGCCGTCCTTGAGCTGGACGAAGTCGCCCTCGGAGTTGCGCGGGTTGCCTGGGCCTGGTGGGAGGAGCTTGATCCTGGTCACGGCGGACTCCTTCGGGGTTGGGGCGGGTTCGGCGGCGAGGGCGGCTGCGGCGAGGAGGGCACACAGGGCTTGGGGCGTTGCGATCATGGCGCGGCTCCTGAGATAATGGCACCTGATCCGACCGATCCGATCGATCCGATCGATTCAATCGATTCAATCGATTCAATCGATTCGACCGATTGGGCCGAGCTGCTTCATTCCTTCCCCCCCAGCGCCTCGTCCACGGCGGGCTTGAGGCCGGGCTGAAGCTCGAGGGCGCGGCCGAACTTCGCCACCGCCTCGTGGCGCTTGCCGAGGTTGAGGAGGCACATGCCCCAGTTGAGGTAGGCCCTCGCGGAGGCGGGGTCGGCCTTCGCGGCGGCGGCGAACTTCTCGACGGCCCACTGGAACTCGCCCATCCGCCCCAGGGTGCTGCCCCAGTTGTTGTGCGCGTCCGAAAAGTTGGGGTGGAGCTGGACGGCGCGGGCGTACCTCTCGCAGGCCAGGGCGTTCTGGCCCATGAGGGCGAGGATGTTCCCCCAGTTGTAGTAGGCCACGCCGTAGTTGGGGTTGATCTCGATGGCGCGGGTGAAGCAGGAGGTGGCGTCCTGGAGGCGCTTCTCCTCGCCGAGCTGCGCGCCCACGTCCGAGTAGAGCATCGCCATCGTCTGAGGCTTCGAGAGGACGGTCCAACTGATGCCCTCGGGCGGGCCGAAGCGGCGGCGCATGTAGGCGTCGTCAACGAACAGCATGCCGCCGAAGCTGGGCTCGACGTTGAACTGCTCGGCCCCGTCGTCGTAGCGGATGAGGGCGTGGGTGGGGAAGGGGAGCATGTGGAATGACATCTTGAGCTTCTCGGCGGCGCACAGGTAGAGGAGCGACAGGCCCAGGCAGTTGCCACGCTTCTCCTCCAGCACGCGGTCGAGGGTTCGGGGCGTGACCTCGTAGCGGAAGCCCTCGGGTCCGAAGAGCCGTCGGCTGATGAGAAGGGACTTCTCGCGGGGGTTGGCCCCGCCCGCCGCGGCGCCGGCCACGCGGGCCGCCAAGGCGTCCACCCGCGCGCGGAGGGCCGCGACGTCGAGTTTCAGATTGAACTCCGCGGCGAGGCGCAGGGCCTCGGCCGTGAGGTCAATCTCGTCGTCGGTGAGGGTGCGGGCGTGAGCGGCCTTGAGCCAGCCGGTGCGGAGGTTCCTGCCGCCCCAGAACTGGATGCGGAGCGCGTCGGCGGCCCGGGCGGTGACGCCGAACCAGCGCCCGTTCTTCACCGTGGCGAGCGTGGTGCCCGCGAGGGTCACGGGCGCCTCCTCCGCCGTGACGACCACGGTTTCCAGCGGTTTGGCGTATGGGCTCTTCGGCTGCGGCGCCTCCCCCGCCACCGCCCCGGCCACGAGGCCGAGGAGCACAAGAATCCTGCCCCAGCCCCGAACGGGGCGAACTATATCAGCCCAGGGCAACGCCCTGGGAAAACGCGGCCCCCGCCCACGGGAGCCCTGAAAGGGCGTACTACGCCCGCGCCTAGTCCCACACGTAGCGTTCATCGTACTCCACCTCATACCGGCGCAGGAGCGCGCGGAACTCGGCCTTGAAGTCCCTGGCCTTGTGGTGGGCCTTCTGATCATCAATATAGCGCTCGACCGTGGTCTTCTGCGACTGGCCGATCGAGAACGCGCCATACCCGTTCTGCCACGCGAAATCCTCATACCCCCCTCCCTTGGTCTTGATCCACTTCGAGGTCGCCGTCTTCACCTCCTCGACAAAGGCGCTGACCGACATCGTGCGCGCGAGGCGGAAGAGGATGTGGACATGGTCCTCCGTGCCCCCGATCCGGTAGGCGTGGCACCCGGCCGTGTCGCACACCGTGGCCAGGTAGCGATGCAGCTCGTCCTCAACGGGCGACCGGATGAGGGGCCGGCGCTCCTTCGTGCTGAAGACGAGGTGGACCAGGATGTTGGACAGGGATTGCGGCATCGGGGTCTCCTGTGGCGCGGGTAGTACGCCCTTTCAGGGCTACGGTGGCTCCGGTCCCCGTTTTCCCAGGGCGTTGCCCTGATCTTTGCCCACATCTCGGGGCCTTGTAGCCCGCCGACGCGGGCGACCCAGCCGTAGCCCAGGGCGACCGAAGGGAGCCCTGGGATCGCGCGTCCCCCCCATCCAAGCCCCCGAAGGGGGC
>VGYW01000708.1 GCA_016872875.1 Planctomycetota bacterium
TGAAACCCGCCTTCTCCGAGAGGCGAGGGCCGCCGGCTGCCGCACGGTGAACGGCCTGGAGATGTTCGTCAACCAGGCCGTCGAGCAATTCGAGCTTTGGACTCGCCTCCCCGCCCCCCGCGCGCTCATGCGCTCCGTCGTCGAAGCCCGCCTCCGGCCCGCATAGCTGTCACAGCGTGCCCGCCTTCTCGGGCGGGGCAGCGACGCGGATGGTGACGATGAACTCCTTGATGAGCGCCGTGGCCCGCCTGCGAATCGGGGCTCCGGGGCCGCCGGGGGAGACGTAGACGACGCGGAGCTTGGACTGGCCGGGTTTGACGGCTCTGTAGCGGAAGGTGTAGGTGCCGACCGACTTGTCGTCCGCGCCCGGCTTGGGCGTGAAGAGGAGCCTAGGCGAGGCAGCGTCGCGCTGGACGGCCCCGCCCTCGGGCACATCAGCCTCCCAACCCGTCGCCGGCCGGTCGCCTACGAGCCGGACCTCGATGGGCTGGCCCACCGCGGCGTCGAGGGTCCTGCCGTTGTCGCGCTCGGTGATGGCAAGGAGGCGTTCGCCCTGTTCCTCCGCGATCTTGCGGAGGGCGGCGAATTGGGGCACGGTCACTTCCCTCTTCAGCACGTGCTTGCAGCCCGTGAACAGTTCGACCACGCGGGCCGGCCTGGCGTCGGCCGCGGCGGCGTAAAGCTCCAGCTCGGCATCGCGGTCGCACGCGCCGGTCTTTGCGTGCTCGGACTGCGGCCCCTTCTCGGCCTGGGCGAGCCAGTCGAGGACGGCCTTGACGCCCTGTGGCGAGCGGATGATGAACTCGTCGCCGCCCACGTAGTAGCGCAGGCGCGCGATGGCCACCGCCGGCGCCTCCGCATCCTTCGCCCACAGCGTGCCCGCCAGCACAAGCCCTGCCAGGATGCCCAGCTTCCGCATGTTCGCCGCCCCTTCGTTGCTGGAGTCTGCCTCACGTATCGTAGCCTTAGACGCACACTGTCGCCACGGGGTTCCAGGCCTGGCCACGTTCCCGGGGGCCGCGTGAGTACCCTCAGCGGTGGCACGGTTGGCTTGTCCAACCGTGTCTTGCCCTCTGCCGGCGGACGGACACGGCTGGGCAAGCCAGCCGTGCCACACCCGGGGCCGTCCTGTGGGGACCTTCCGAACAAGAGGCAGCCCCCCGGGGTTCCCCCGCTTGCGCGGCGGGGCCGGGCGGGATAAGATGGCGCCACAGGAGAAGCAGGCGGCATGCTCACGTTCTCGGTCGCGCTCGCGTGTGTCTACGCCTTCGTGCTGGGGGCTGTCACGGGCAGTTTCCTGAATGTGTGCATCCATCGCCTGCCGCGGGGGTTCCTGCTGCACAAGCCGCCGAGCCATTGCCCGTTCTGCAACGAGCCGATCCGCTGGTACGATAACATCCCGATCGTGAGCTATCTGGCGCTCGGGCGGCGGTGCCGCTTCTGCGGCATCCGCATCTCGCCGCGCTACGCGCTGGTCGAGGGGCTGACCGGACTGCTCTTCGCCTACGTCACTTGGCGGGTCATGGGCGGCCCCGGCGAGGCCGATTACGCCCGGCTCGGCGTGCACGTGGCGCTGACGATGGCTCTAGTGGCCGTGAGCTTCATTGACATTGAGTTCCGCATCATCCCCGACGAGGTGAGCATTCCCGGCATGCTGCTGGCCCCCGTGGTGAGCCTGGCGTGGCCGCACTTGCACGACCTCGGTGAGCCGTTCATCGTCGAGCCGGTGGCCGGGCTTCTGGGGCTGACGCCTGGGGCCTGGCCGCGGGCGTGCGGGCTGCTCGCGTCGCTCGTCGGCATGGGCGTGGGGGCGGGGGTCATCTGGGCACTCGGCGTCGTGGGGCGCGCGGTCTTCGGCAAGGAGGCAATGGGCTTCGGCGACGTGAAGCTCATGGCCTTCGTGGGCGGGTTCCTGGGCTGGCGGCTGGCGCTCCTGGGCATCGTGCTGGGGGCGTTCATCGGCGCGGTCGTCGGCCTGCTGATGCTCTTGCGGACGCGCGACACGCGCATCCCCTTCGGCCCCTACCTGTCGCTCGGCTCCTTCATCGCCATGCTGCACGCTGGGGACATAGGCCGGCTCTACGAGGGCCTTGTCGCCTCGCTACAGGCCGGGCCGTAGATCGCCGCCTCGATGCAACGCCTCGCTTCCTCGCAGGTGGCCGCCTCGAGGGCCTCTGCCAAAAGCTCCGCCTGCCGCTCCGTGAAGGCTACCGCGCGGCCCGGCTCATAGCGCGCTTCCCCGACCAATCGCTCGACAATACGCCGCGACAGCTCCTCCAGCCCATCGCCGCGCGTGGCAGAGACGGCCACGGCGTCGGCCACTTCTCTGGCCCACGGCGCGAGGCCGAGGTCGCTCTTGTTGAGGACCACGAGCGAATGCGGAGTGCGGAATGCGCAGTGCGGAATCGGGACAGGAGAGGATGGCGTTCCGTGTTTGGTGTTCTGGAATCTGGAATCTGGAATCTGGCATCTGGAATCTGGAATGCCCGCTTCGGGCCGCGGCCCGGAGCCGTCCAGCACGAGCAGGGCCAGGTCGGCCGCGGCAGCGGCCGCGCGGGCGCGGGCGATGGCCTCTTCCTCGATGACGGACCCAGGCTCGCGCTGCCCGGCCGTGTCAGTGAGGAGCACGGGCAGGCCGCCCAGGGCGACCAGGGCGCTCACCGCGTCGCGCGTGGTGCCCGGCGAGGGCGACACGATCATCCTGTCCTCGCGGGCCAGGGCGTTGAAGAGCGAGGACTTGCCTGCGTTGACGGGGCCAACGAGCGCAACGGTGGGCGGCTGCCACAGGGCGCGGCCGAAGCGCTCCGTGGCGAGGAGCGCTCGGAGCGCTTCGGCGGGCCGGTCCGGCGGCAGGGAGCGCAGGGCGCGTTCGAGCGCGCCGTTGAGCTGGTCGAGGAGCACCTCGACGCCGAGCGGCGTGGCCGCGTGCTGAAGGGCGTTCGCCGCCTCGGCCTCGATGGCGCTGCGCGCCTGGCGCTCGACGAATGCCTCGGACGTCACAGCTACGGCGCCCCGCTTCGTGAGGCAGTCGGCGACGCGTTGCACGGCGACCTGGCCGCCGTGGCAGTTGACCTCGACCAGCGGCTCCCTGCCGGGCACCAGGCGCACGAGCACCTCATCCACTACCTCGGCATTCTCCACGATGTGCCCGTAGTGGAGCCTGCTGGCATCGGGCTCGACGGTGGCGCCGCTTCGGGGGCGGAAGACCTGTGCCACCAGCTCGAAGGCCCGTGGCCCGGCCACGTGGAGGATGGCAATGCCGCCCTGGCCCGGCGGGGTGAGGAGCGCGACCACGGTGGGGGAAGAAGGTGTTGGGTGTTCGGGGTTGGGTGTTGGGGGTGTGGGGGTCATCGGGG
>VGYW01000709.1 GCA_016872875.1 Planctomycetota bacterium
TCCAGCCCTTCGAGGGTGCCGCCAACAAGACCGCCATCCTCGTCGCCCGCAAGGGCGAGACCACCCGCTACCCCGTCCCATACACTGTCTGGCGCCGCAAGCCCCGCGTCGGGCGGATTCCCACGGACACGCCCCACAAGGACGCCCTCTCGCGCCTCCAGAAGACTCGGCTCCTCGCCAAGCCCATGGAAGGCATGACTGGCTCATGGCAGACCCTTAGCCCCGGCCAAGAGCGACTCGCACCGATCAAGGGCGACAATGCCTACCTGGCGCGCCGCGGCGCCAGTGTGGAGCCCTATGGCGTATTCTGTCTCCAGATAAAGGAGGTCATCTGGGGCAAACGCGCCATTGTGAGGAACCTACCCGAACTGGGGAAGCGTCCTATCCCTTCTGTGGAGGAGGTCGTCGAGACAGAACTGCTGTACCCCAGTGTACAAGGGGCAACTATCAACCGCTGGGGGTGCAATCCTACCGTACACGTGCTGCTCGTGCAGGACCCCAAGACGGCCAGGCCCTATGCCGCCGAACTCATGCGACGGCGGTGGCCTCACGCCTACAGTTACCTGACGAGGTTCAAGGACACCCTGCTCTCCAAGGGGTCCAAGACAGTGCTGGAACTCGCAAAGCGCACCGAGTTCTACGCGATGTTCGGCGTCGGCCCCTATACGGTGGCGCGATACAAGGTGGTTTGGAAGCGGATGGCGAGCGACCTGGTGGCGGCCGTGGCGTCGCAGGTGAAGACGCCATACGGGTTCAAGACGATCATCCCGACCGACACCACGTCGCTGATTGCGACGGAGGAGGAGGCGGAGGCCCATTACCTGTGCGCGGTGCTGAACTCCACGCCGGTGCGGGAGTTCATCAAGACCTATTCGTCGGCCGGCCGCGGCTTCGGGGCGCCCTCGGTCATGCAGCACGTGGGCATCCCGAAGTTCGACCCTCAGAACCCGGTTCACACCGGCCTGGCCGACCTCTCGCGCGAGCTCCACGCTCTCAGGGAGAAGGACCGCCTGATCGAGATGCCGGCACTGGAGGAGCGGGTGGACGCTCTCGCGGAGCAGCTCTTCGGCATCTGATATCAGCTCGTCTTGCCATCGCAATCGTCCCTCGTCCTCGTCCTTCGTCCTCGATTCCCTTGGTTCGGGGGAAGAAGAGTCGAGGACGAGGGACGAAGGACGAGGACGAGGACGATTGATTCGACCAGTTTGACACCGGCGCGGGGCGCGCCTATAATTCGCTCCTGTTCTGGTGGCCACGGCATCTTCTGAGGAGAGATTGATGCGAAGCGATGTGCTGACCAAGGGGGTGGAGGCTGCGCCGCACAGGGCACTGCTCCACGCCTGCGGGCTGCGGCGCGAGGACCTGGGCAAGCCGCTCATCGGCGTGGCGTCGAGCGCGACCGACCTCATTCCGGGCCACGTCCACCTGCCGCGGCTGGAGCGGGCCATCGAGCACGGCATCTATGCCGCGGGCGGAGTTGCCCTCAAGTTCCAGGTGCCGGGCATCTGCGACGGCATCTCGATGGGGCACAGCGGCATGCACTACTCGCTCCCGTCGCGCGAGCTGATCGCGGACATGATCGAGAGCATCATGCTGGCCCACTCGCTCGACGGGGTGGTGCTGCTGACGAACTGCGACAAGATAACGCCGGGGATGCTGATGGCTGCGGCGCGGCTGGACGTGCCGGCCATCGCGGTGACGGGCGGGCCGATGCTGGCCGGCCTCTGGGGCAAGCGGCGGATTGACATCATCAGCGGGGTCTTCGAGCCGATGGGCCGCCGGGCGAAGGGGGAGATGACGGACGCGGAGCTGGCGGCGATGGAGATGGCGGCCTGCCCGGGGGCGGGCGCGTGCGCGGGGCTGTTCACCGCAAACACGATGGCCTGCTGCACCGAGGCGATGGGCATGTCGCTCCCCTACTGCGGCACGGCGCTCGCGGTGTCGAGCGAGAAGGACCGCATCGCCTACACCAGCGGCGAGCGGATCGTGGGGCTGGTGGAGAAGGGGATCACCGCCCGCAAGATCATCACGGGGGCGGCAATCGAGAATGCCCTGTGCGTGGACATGGCGCTCGGCGGCTCGACCAACACCTGCCTCCACATCCCCGCCATCGCGCACGAGGCGGGCCTTGACGTGCCGTTCAAGACCATTGACGAGGTGAGCAAGGGGACTCCGACTCTGACGCGGATCAGCCCGGCCGGGGAGCACTTCATGGAGGACCTGCACAACGCGGGCGGCATCCCGGCCGTGATGAGGCGGCTGGGCGACAGGATCAACGACGCCGTTGGGGTGAGCGGCCTGAGCGCGCGCCAGATCGCCAGCAAGGCCCCGGTCTACGACGAAAACGTGATTCGCACGGAGGAGACGGCCTATCGGAAAGAGGGCGGGATCGCGGTGCTGTGGGGGAACCTTGCGCCGGAGGGCTGCGTGGTGAAGCAGAGCGCGGTGGCGCCCGAAGCCCTGTGCATGACGGGCACGGCCAAGGTCTTCGACGACGAGCAGTCGGCCATGAAGGCCATCATGGCGGGCGAGGTCACGAAGGGGATGATGGTGGTCATCCGCTACGAGGGCCCCAAGGGCGGGCCGGGCATGCGCGAGATGCTCCACCCGACCTCTGCGCTGGCCGGCATGGGGCTGACGACTGGGGTTGCCCTCATCACCGACGGGCGGTTCTCGGGGGGCACGCGCGGGCCATGCGTCGGCCACGTGAGCCCCGAGGCCGCCGCGGGCGGCCCGATGGCCTTTGTGAGGGACGGCGACCAGATCACGGTGGACATTCCGGGGCGGCGGATCGAGTTGCACGTGACGAGGGCCGAGCTGGCGAAGCGGCGGAAGGGCTGGAAGGCCCCGAGGCCCAAGATCACGAGCGGCTGGCTCGCCCGCTACGCGGCACTCGTCACCTCCGCGACCACGGGCGCCGTGCTCGCCGAGCCAAGCGCGCGAAAGTGAGGGTGAGGGTGCGGCGGGGGACCGCACGTGGGGGTGGGCGCCGGGACCCCCACGCCCAAGCGATGGCTGGGCGTGCCGAGGCGGCCAGGGGTCACGTGCTATTGAGGTTCGTCGTCTGGGAGGGTCTCCCGCATGAGGCGGGTGGTGCTGGCGTGGGCGACACGGATGCGGAAGTAGGGGTCGTCCGGCCATCTGCCCTGCCACATTCTGGCCATGATTCTGAGCCTGAGGGCCTCGCGGTCTGAAGGGCCGGCGGCTCGGTCGGCCTGGGCCTTCAGCTCGCGGTCGAAGCGTTCGTAGGCGGGGCGGTTCTTGGGGTCTTCGGCGAAGCGCTGGAGGAGCCGGACAAGTCCATTCGCGATCTCCTCGCTGTGGGCGCGGGCGTCCTGGTCCGAGCCGA
>VGYW01000710.1 GCA_016872875.1 Planctomycetota bacterium
CAGGAGACGTGCCGGTGGCCGAATGCGATAAATCCCAGGGGGTCTGGGGGACTGGTCCCCCAGAGGCGAGTTTGCCTTTGCGTTCCCGCGGCGCGGAGAGCGTCGCCCGGGGAGGCTCAAGAACTTGGGACGTTCCCAAAAGATTGTAACGGCTTCTGGCTCTTGCTCCGACCGGCAGTTGGCCTCAGCCCTCTTGTCCTCTTGTTTTGTTTTGTTTTTTGGAAAACACAAAAACGGAATAGAACACCAGGCCGACCGCATCGTCCTCTCCCAGCACATGCCGGCCGGCGTCGTGGTCAACCGCCAGCGCGAGGTCCTCCAGTTCCGCGGCCGCACCGGCCCCTTCCTCGAGCACCCGCAGGGCGAGGCCACGCTCGACCTCATCAAGATGGCGCGCGAGGGCCTCACCGCCGCACTCCGCAGCGCCTTCGCGCGCGCCGTCAAGCAGAACGCGCGAGTCCGCGAGGAAAGCGTCACCGCGCGCCAGAACGGCGGCCTGGCGCTCGTGAACATCGAGGTCGTGCCTTTCCAGGTGCCGCCCAGCCGCGAGCGCTTCTACCTGGTGCTCTTCGAGCAGGCCCGGCCGCCGGCCTCTATTGGGGCAGCCCCACCGCGCTCCGCACCGCCTTCCTCGACGCCACCCCCCAGCGCCAGGCCGAGGAGGCGCTCCGCGAGAGCGAGGCGCGGCTGCGCCAGGCCATGCAGGTAGGCCGATGCTATGCCTTCCAATGGGACCGCAAGACCGGCGTCGCGGTGCGCTCCGAGGAGTCGCGGGCCATCCTGGGCCTCGGGAGCAACGGGACGCTGCGCGACGTGCGCGGCGCCTTCCTGACCCTCCTGCACCCCGAGGACCGCCCGAAGCTGGTGGCCGCCGTGCGCGCCCTCACCCCCGCGGACCCCACCTACTCGCTCCGCCTGCGCCTCCAGCGCCCCGACGGCCAGGACGTGGTGCTGCGCGAGACGGCGCGCGGCGTCTTCGACAACCGCGGCCGCCTCCTGAGCCTGGCCGGCATGGCCGCCGACGAGACCGCCCAGGCCCGCGCCGAGGAGGCCCTCCGCCACCTCAACGCCGAGCTCGAGGAGCGCGTGGCCGAGCAGGTCGAGGAAATCCACCACGCCTTCCAGGTGGCCAAGACCGAGCGACAGCGCCTCTACGACGTCCTCGAAACCCTCCCAGCCTACGTCGTCCTCCTCAGCAAGGACTACCACGTGCCCTTCGCCAACCGCTTCTTCCGCGAGCGGTTCGGCGAGAGCCACGGCCGCTGCTGCTTCCAGCACCGCTTCCAGCGCTCCGAGCCGTGCGAGAACTGCGAAACCTACAAGGTCCTCAAGACCAACGCCCCCCTGAACTGGCAGTGGACCGGCCCCGACGGGCGCGACTACGACATCTACGACTTCCCGTTCACCGACTCCGACGGCTCGCCGATGATCCTCGAGATGGGGATAGACATCACGGAGCGCAACCGCGCGCGCCAGGCCCTCCAGGAGGCCCACGACACCCTCGAGCAGCGCGTGGCCGAGCGCGCCGCCGCAGAGCTCCGCGCCAGCGAGGAGGCCGTGCGGCGGGCCAAGGAGGAGTGGGAGCGCACCTTCAACACCGTGCCCGACCTGATCGCGATACTCGACCGCGAGCACCGCGTGGTGCGGGTGAACCGCGCGATGGCGGCCCGCGTGGGCAAGACGCCCCAGGAGTGCATCGGCGTGCCCTGCTACCTGGCCGTCCACGGCACGGATGGCCCGCCCGACATCTGCCCCCACGCGCAGACCTGCGCCGACGGCCGCGAGCACACGGTGGAGCTCCGCGAGCCGCGACTCGGCGGCGACTTCCTCGTCACCACCACCCCGCTCCTCGACGGGCAGGGGCGACACGTCGGCTCCGTCCACGTCGCACGCGACATCACCCTCCTCCGCAAGGCGCAGGACGCCCTCAGCCGCCAGAACGCGGTCCTCGACGGCATCTCGCGCATCTTCCGCGAAGCAATCGTGCGGCACTCCGAGGAGGAGCTGGGGCGGGCCTGCCTCGACGTCGCCGTGTCGCTCACCGACAGCCAGTTCGGCTTCATCGGGGAGGTCCGCCCCGACGGGCTCCTCCACGACATCGCGATTGACGAGACCGGCTGGTCGGAGTGCGCGATGGCGGACAAGGCCGGCCACCGCCGGCCGCCCGGCCGCTTCAAGCTCCACGGCCTCTACGGGCGCGTGGTGCGCGACGGCCGGAGCCTGCTAGCCAACGAGCCGGCGGGCCGCCCCGACAGCGTCGGGGTGCCGCCGGGGCACCCGCCGCTGAGGAGCTTCCTGGGCGTGCCCCTGCTCCGCGAGGGCAGGGCGGTCGCCCTCATCGCGGTGGCCAACCGCGAAGGGGGCTACCGCCGCGCGGACCAGGAGGCCCTCGAGGCCCTGGCCCCCGCCGCGGTGGAGGCCCTGGCGCGCCGGCGCGCCGAGGCCGAGGTCGAGAGCCTGGCCAGCTTCCCCAGGGAGAACCCCAACCCCACCCTGCGCATCAGCCGCGAGGGCGTGGCCCTGCGGGCGAACCCGGCGGCCGAGTGGCTCCTGGCCGCGAGGGGCTCGAGGCCGCCGCCAAGCTCGCCCCGGACCTCGCCGTGGTGGACCTCGCCCTCGGCGACATGGACGGCCTCGGCCTCATCAAGGACCTGAGGGCCCGGCACCGCGACATCGCCATCGTGGTCCTCTCCAGGCACGAGGAGAGCATCTACGCCGAGCGGGCGCTGCGGGCCGGCGCGAGCGGCTACGTCATGAAGGACGCGCGCCTCGCCGTCGTGGTGGACGCCCTGCGCCGCGTCCTCGGGGGCGACGTGTTCCTCAGCGACAAGATGCAGTCGCGGGTCATGCACCGCCTCGTCAGCGGGCGCAGCCCCGACGCCGCGCCCCTCGACCTCCTCAGCGACCGCGAGCTCCAGGTCTTCACCATGATCGGCCAGGGCATGGGGCCAAGCGACATCGCCGCCAGGCTACACCTCAGCGTCAAGACCGTCGGCACCCACATGGAGCGGATCAAGGAGAAGCTCAACCAGGACTCCGCCGCCGAGCTGCGCCGCGCCGCCATCGAGCTCACCCAGAAAGAGGCCATGTCGTAGCCCCCTGATGCGGCCCGTGCCCGCAACCGAAGGGGATCGGGAAGCGCCCCACGGGCTTACGCCCGTGGCTACCGCGCTATCGCCCCCTGCGGGGGCTGGGTTGGCGCGAGCCCTTAAGTTAGCCCGCATTTCTCACGAAATGCGGGAAATCCCAAGAGCCAAACGCCAAGCACCAAACAATCTCCAAGCCCGGAATGCTCAATGACCAAAGCAAGCCCCCAGGGTCGCGGGCAACACCACGTAGTCTCC
>VGYW01000711.1 GCA_016872875.1 Planctomycetota bacterium
CCAGCTTCGCCGCCGGCGCTCCTCAGCCTGCGGGCGCTCCTGAGCTTCTGGGCGCTGTTGGGCCTCTTCCTGGCTGGCGCCTGGGCGTTCCTCGACCGTCTCCTCCCGCGCCTCCTCTGGCTGGGGGCGACGGCCTGCTTCTTGCTGGGCGTCGCGGTTGCCATGGCCCAGCTCAACGCCGCGAAAGCAGCTCCCGACGGCCCCAAGTCCCTGCCGACGGGCGCCGCCCCCTCCGCGTTGCTGCACACGGAAGACGGAAGCGGTACTGTGGTCTCAGGTGAGTCTTCTCCAGACGGGTCCAAGCCCTCGGGTGCCTCGAAGCTGAAGCTGGCCACCAAGAGGGCCGCTACGACCAGAGACATTGCGCTGTGGGTGGCGTGCGCGCTGGCGATCGTCGCGGTGTGGCTGGATAAGCGGCAGCCGGCCGAGTCCCCCACGCGCTACCTCATTGCGGGGGCGGTCGGGGTGCCTGTGTTCCTCTTCGGGCCGCTCCTGTGGCTCAAGCTCTTCGGGGAGCCGATCACCTTCGCGGCGCTCCTGGCCATCTGGCCGTGGCTCCTCTTGTTCCTTGCGGCGCTCTGGGTGCTCATCGAGCTGAAAGGCACCTGGCGCGGCTGGTGGTTCCTTGCGGCGCTCTGCTTCCCACTGCTCAACGCCGTGCTCTTCGCCGAGCTGTTCGGGGCCGAGACCTGGCTCAAGCGCCCCTCCATCGCCGTCGGCGCAGAGCACCTCGTCGGCGTCTGGCTCGCCTGCGGCCTCGTTGCCCTCGCCTTCTGGCGGCGCGAGTGGGTCTGGGCGCTCTGCCTCCCGCTCTTCCTTGGCGCGCTCCTCTACGTGGGGACGGACCTCTACCACCAGGCCAGCGACGTGCTCAGCGCGGCAGTCGAGGACGAGGCCGATCAGGACCCCGATTCGCCCAAGCCCATCCGCATGCTCTCGCGGAACTTCTACGGCGTGCTCAAGGTGGCCGAGTTCGGCTCGGGCGACCACCGCTACCGCTACCTGAGCCACGGGCGGATCAACCACGGCGCGCAACTGTGCTCCCCCGAGGGACGCAGGCGTGCCATCACCTACTTCGGCGAGTCCAGCGGCATCGCCAAGGCCATCCTCCACCACCCGCGGAAGTCTAACGGCGACGGCCTCCGCGTCGCCGTCCTCGGCCTCGGCACCGGCACCCTCGCCGCCTACGGCCAGAAGGGCGACCTCTATCGCTTCTACGAGATCAACCCCACCGTCAAGGCGCTCTCAGGCCGCAAGGGGGTGGACTGCCCGAAGCCGGTCTTCACCTACCTCAGCGACAGCGCGGCCGACTGCGCGACCATCCTCGGCGACGGCCGCCTCTCCCTCGAACGCCACCCCGACCCGCAGCAGTACGATGTCCTGGCGATGGACGCCTTCTCCAGCGACGCCGTGCCCGTTCACCTGCTGACCGCCGAGGCATTCGACATCTACCGCCGCCACATCAAGCCCGACGGCATCATCGCGGTCAACGTCACCAACCGCTTCGTGGACCTCCGCCCCGTCGTCCGTGCCCAGGCCGAGCGCCTGCGGCAGGACGGCAAGGATTGGAAGGCCGTCCTCATCATCAGCCACGGCGACGGCGCACGCGACCTCTACTACTGCTCCTGGATGCTCGTGACCGCCAACAAGGACTTCCTCGCCCAGCCCCCCGTCGCCAGCCACGTCACGGAAGAGAAAGCGACCAGCGAGGACGAGGAAGGCGCCGAGCCCAAGCCGATCCTCTGGACCGACGACTACAGCAACCTCTTCCGCATCCTCAAGTGAACTCGCCCGCAGGCGCAGCCCGCGTGTCGGCGATGGTCCAACATTCTGTAGAATGTTGGACCATCGCCCAGGTCTCGATGCAGAGTCAGGGTAGCGGCGAGCGGGACGCTTGCAGCTACGCCCAACGGCCCGGGCGGTCACAGGGCGACCGGTTGGCAGCAATCTCGTGCGCCAGTCCGTCATTGCGCTCCAATCACCACGGAGACGCAGAGAGCACGGAGAAGATCCGAGGACGAGGGACGAGGACGATTGAGGAGGAAGGACACGCGACGCGGTTGACAGGGGGCCACGGATGGCTAGAATCATTGGAGCGTTCGTTTCGGAGCTTCGAGGGCTTGCTGATGCACTATCCCGCGTTCCCAGACTTCCAGCGGCTTGCGGAGAGGGCCAACGTGGTGCCGGTGTACCGCCAGCTCCTGGCGGACACGCTGACCCCGGTTTCGGCCTTCCAGAAGCTGAACGTGGGGATGCACGGCTTCCTGCTCGAGAGCGTGACTGGCGGGGAGCGCATCGGGCGCTACTCGCTGCTCGGCACCGACCCCCAGGGGACCATCCGCGCGACGCGGAATAGCGTGGAGGTCGCGCGCGGCGGCCAGGCCCGACGCTACGAGTCGGACGACCCGCTGCGCGACATCGAGGAGCTCCTTGCCCACACCCGCTCGGTGCGGGTGCCCGGCCTCGATTGCTTCGCGGGCGGAGTGGTGGGCTACCTGGCCTACGACGTGGTGCGCTACGTGGAGCGCCTGCCCAACCCGCCGCCCGACGACCGCGGCCTGCCCGACTACTACCTGATGGCCTGCGACACCCTGGTGGTCTTCGACCACGTCTTCAAGACAATCAAGGTGGTCCACAACGCGCGGCTCCAGGGCCGCTCGGCTCGCGAGGCATACGCCGACGCCGTCGCCACGATTGACGCCGTGGTGGAGCGGCTCCGCACGCCGGTCACCACGCTCACCGACGACATCCGCCCCAGCGGCGAGATCACGCTCCGCTACGACTCCACCTTCGCGCGGCCCGAATACGAGGCCGTGGTCGAACGCTGCAAGGAGTACATCCTCGCGGGCGACGTCGTCCAGGTGGTGCCCTCTCAGCGCCTCTCGGTGGAGACCGCGGCCGAACCGTTCGACGTCTATCGCACCCTGCGCGTCATCAACCCGTCGCCCTGGATGTTCTACCTGAAGCTCGGCGACATCATCCTGGTCGGCGCGTCGCCCGAGATAATGGTGAAGCTGGAGGGCGACAAGGTGACTGTTCGCCCGATCGCCGGCACCCGCCGCCGCGGCGCGACCCCCGAGGAGGACGACGCCCTCGCCGCCGAGCTCATCGGCGACCCCAAGGAGCGCGCCGAGCACGTCATGCTCCTCGACCTCGGGCGCAACGATGTCGGGCGGGTCGCGCTCCCCGGCACCGTGAAGATCACCGAGCAGATGGTGGTCGAGCGCTACTCCCACGTCATGCACATCACCTCGAACGTCGAGGGCACGCTCGACCGCCGCCGCCACGGCCCCTTCGACGTCCTTCGCGCCTGCCTCCCCGCCGGCACCGTCT
>VGYW01000712.1 GCA_016872875.1 Planctomycetota bacterium
CCTTGCCTTCCCCCACAACCTTGCTTGCTGTCTCGGCAGCTTCGGGGCACCGGGCCAATAACCCCGAGATGATGCCCCGAAGGAACTCGTGGTTGTGGATGAAGGCCCAGAAGTAGCCAAGCGCAACGTGGTAGGCGTTCCACGGGATTGAATTGAGTCTCCTGAAACGCTTTTGGAGCTTGTAACGAAGATTCTGAACGTAATGACTGTCCATCTTGCTAGATCCTGAGGGTGAAGGAGAGGTTCTTCATGGTCTCCGCGAGGCGCTCCAGTGCCTTGTTCGCTCTGGAGACAGAAGCCCGAGCGCTGTTCATGTGATCCTCCAGCCGCACATTAGACTTGCAGCCGCGGCAGATCAAGACATCCCTGGTCATGACTTGCCCCAATGTAGCCCTGTTATAGAAACCGCAGTTGGGGCAAGGGAACTCGATATGAAACCTCTTCAAGTCCATTTGGTCGTCGCGCTCTGCTGTCTGGAACTCACGAGAGACCACGCGGGTCGGTTGTTGCGCATCCAACATCATGCACGGTGGGCGGGGGCGCTGCAACCGCCGAATGCGTTCACACCTGCGGGGCGTATGTCCCCAGCAACAGAATACCCTCCCGCGGGTATTGAAACCTGCGGGAGGGCAAGGGTGTACGAGGAACTGCGGGGCTCAGACGAACCTGACGTTGAGCATGTGGACGGAGCAGGAGACGCAGGGGTCGTAGGTGCGGACGAGCATTTCGAGGCAGTGGGTGATCTCGGGCTGCGGCTTGGCGATGATCTTGGGGGCGAGCACGCGGATGTCGTCCTCGATGCTCCCGTGGTTCTCGGTGGTGGGGACGATGCAGTTGGCGTCGGTGATGATCCCCTTGTCGTCGTAGGTGTAGTCGTGGATGAGGGTGCCGCGCGGGGCTTCGCAGATGCCGACGCCGCGGCCGGCCCTGGGCTTGACCTGCGGCGGCTCGTGCTTCCAGCCCTCGGCGAGGAGCTGGTCAATGAGCCGCTTGGCCTCGTAGTAGCAGTGGACGGTTTCGATGAGCTGGGCGACGTTGTTGTAGAAGGGTTTGTGAATGACGGGCTTGAAGCCGACGGCGGCGGCGATGGCCTTGCCCTCTTTGTTGAGCTGGGCGGCGTTGTTGTTGCAGCGGGCCAGCGACCCGACGGCGAAGGAGGAGCGCTGGGAGGAGGTCCACTTGGAGGTCGAGTGTGGGACGATGCGCTCCTTGATGACGCTCTTGTAGTCGCGGTGGTCGGTGACACGCCCCGTGTCGGTGCTCTTGAGGTCGCCGCGGTAGAGGGCGAACTCGTCGGGGTGGGTCAGCGAGATGAACTCGGTCTGGCGCTCGAAGCCGACGAGGTAGTCGGGGAAGAGGGGGACGACGCTGGCCACGGTGTCCACCATCATCCTGATGTCGCTCTCGCGGGCGTCAACGTAGGCTTTGAGGTCGCGCATCTGCTTGACGGTGGGCAGGGAGCTGAAGCCGCCGGGGACGAGCGAGACGGGGTGGAGCTTTCGGCCGCAGATGACGTCGGAGATCATGTTGCCCATTTTCTTGAGGCGGAGGGCCATCTTGACGGCCTCGGGGTGGGAGGCGGCGAGGGGCAGCACGCTGGGGGCCTTGAAGGCGTCGGGGGCCACGAGGAACATCAGATGGAGGACGTGGCTCTCCAGCATCTCGCCGTGGTAGTTGAGGGTGCGGAACTTCAGGTCGGTGGGCGTCAGCTCGAGCCCGAAGGCTTCTTCAGTGGCGCGGACAGAGGTGGAGGCGTGGGCGACGGCGCAGATGCCGCAGATGCGCGAGCCGAGGTAGGAGGCGTCGCGCCAGGAGCGCCCCCTGAACATGGCCTCGAAGAAGCGCGGGGCCTCGGTCACTGCCCACTTGAGCTCCTGGATTTCGCCGTTCTGGGCGTTCAGGATGACATCGCCGTGGCCCTCGATGCGGGTGACCTCGTGGATGTGGACGTTGACGGTGCTCATCGGTTGGCTATCTCCGTATCAAGAGAAAGAGAAGAGAGCCGTCCACAGATTTCACAGATTCACACAGATAAGACAGGAAAGGCAATAGCGCTGAAGCCCGTTCGCGGTTTTCCTCCTATCCGCGCAATCCGCGTAATCCGCGGTTGATCCCCCTCTTGAACGGCAGAAGAGGAGACAACCGCGGATTACGCGGACTACGCGGATAAGACGGAAGAACCAGGATGGCTCTGAACCCTGTCTCGCTTCTTCTCCTATCTGTGTCAATCTGTGAAATCTGTGGATGAAATCCGCAGTTCCCGAAAGGCTCACTTTGCCTTCGCGGCGTCTGCTTCCTCGGCGTAGGCGTGGAAGAGGCGGAACTCGCGGAGGATGTCGTCGGCGGTCAGGCCGATGTCGGCCAGCACGTCCTGGGCGGCGTTCTTGTTGGGCTCCTCGATGAGGCCGCGGCAGCCGATGCATCGCGCGCCGACGGAGGGGCAGGGCTGGTCGCAGCCCATGCGGGTGATGACGCCGAGGCAGAAGTCGCCCTTGTGGAAGAGGCAGACGTTCTCGCGGAGCTTGCAGTCAACGCAGACCGGGACGCGACCGAGGCGCGGCGCGCGGCCCTGGAGGAGTGCCTGGGTGAGCTCGAGGATTTCCTTCTTGGACGCCGGGCAGCCGTGGAGGTTGAAGTCAACCTTCACGACTTCGCCGACGGACCTGGTGGGAAAGGTGTCGAAGACGGGGAGGGTGGCCTTTTCGCCGTAGACGATGCGCTTGGCGTCGTCGAGGGGCATGAAGTTCTTGAGGCGGTTGACGCCGCCGGTGGTGGCGCAGGCGCCGAAGGCGACGATGGCCTTTGCGCGCTCGCGGATTCTCCTGACCTTCGCCTCGTCGGCCGGGCGGGTGATGGAGCCCTCGACGAAGGCCACGTCGTAGTCGTCGCTGTGGTTGTCTATCGCCTCGCGGAACTCCACGATGTCCACGTGCGGCACGATATCGAGGATTTCGTCCTCGAGGTTGAGGAACTGTAGCTGGCAGCCTTCGCAGGAGGCGAAGCTGAAGAAGGCGAGACGGGGTTTGGGCACGATCATCTCCTATTCTTGGATGAGCCAAAGGGGATGAATGGATGACTGGATGAATGGATGATTGGAAGAGAGGATGGTTGTCTGACATTCATCCACACATCCAATCCTCCATTCATCCTCTCCCACATCCCTCCAATCATCCGCCACAATCAGATGCCCTCTCTGAGTCGTTTGACCTGTTCGTAGGTGAAGACGGGGCCTTCCTTGCAGACGTAGGTGCCGCGAATCTGGCAGTGGCCGCACCAGCCGAGTCCGCACTTCA
>VGYW01000713.1 GCA_016872875.1 Planctomycetota bacterium
AGGCGCGTGAAGCTGGCCTTGGGGTCCACAGGCGGGACGCCTGTGCCACCGTCTGGGCGCTTACCCCAGGTGGCGTCCTGCATGTCGGACAGGATGTAGATTTCGGCGGGGGCGAGCTGGCGTGAGGCGATGAACTCCTCGGCCCACGCGAGGGCGTCGGCGATGAGGCCCGTCTTGTCGCTGACCTCGAGTTGCTCGATTCGCTCACGCACCGCGGGCAGGTCGTCGCTGGCCTCCATGACCACCGCCACGCGGTCGCTGAGGGAGGCGAGGGTGACGCGTGTGCCCTTCGGGAGCGCGGCAGTGACCTCGCTGCCGATCTTCCGCGCGAGCGCGAAGGCCGAATCCGAGCCCGCCTTCTGCGCGTTCGAGTAGGTCGCGTCGAAGAGCATCACCACGTCGAGCTGCTTCCGCCCCCCCGCCAGCACGGGGTCGGGACGCAGGATGGGCCGGGCAATAGCCAGAACCAGCAGGAAGATGGCGAGCGAGCGGACGACGAGGATGATGAGGTCCTGGAGCCGCACCTTCTTCTGCTCGGCGGTGCGGAGCAGGAAGCGGATGGTGGGGAGCTCGACCACGCGGCGCCTGCGCCTGAAGAGCCACTCGATGATCCAGGGGAGCGACACCGCGGCGAGTGCCGCCAGCATGTACGGGTTGGTCCACAAGTCCGCGAACCCTTTCCATCGGCCTCCGGTCCACCCACGCCATTATAGAGGCTCACGTCCCGCGATCAAACCGCCCCGTGCAGCAGTGTCTGGCCCCTGATGTTGGGGTTTGCGTGCAGGTGCCCACTCGTGCTCGTCGTCGTCCTCGTCGTCGTCGTCGAGTCCGCTCGCCCTCTGCGTGATCAGGAGTTCGACGACGAGGACGACGACGACAACGACGACGATTGCGGATGCCGCGCCCCCTTGTGCGAACCGCGCCCAGCCCGTACCCTGGCCCTCTACGGCCTGAGGGCCGCGCCACAGACGGGCTCCGCCGCTGCGAACGGCTCAAGCCGCTTCAGACGGCTTCCTGGCCTCACTTGATCTCAAGATACTCCGCCAGGGCGCCATCCATCATGAAGTAGGCGATGCGGATGCCCGGGGCCGCCGTGATGGGCGGCACAACCACGTCCTTCCCCCTCAGCTCCGCCTCCAGGTCGTCCACCGCCCAGGACGTGTGGGGCATCTTCGCCACGGGCGTGTTCGCCAGCGGGCTGTCGGGCCTGAACCGCACCCACTCCACCTTGTTCGGGTCCGCGTCGGGACTCGTCCCCCACACCTTCAGCAGCTCGAAGTACATCTCGCCCGGCTTCGGCGTCTCCGTGACCAGGCCGATGTGATGGAACTTCCTCACCGCACTCTCCTTTCGCACTGGCAGGAAGGTCAGCTCGCCGCCGCACTCGGCCCAGAGGATACCATGCCGGCCCGCCGAAAGCAAGGCGCCGGGTAATGCCTCAGTCATGGGTGGCGGCGGAAGGGCTTCTCAGTTTGTAGTGCGGCCTTTAGGCCGTCGCAGGCCCAAGAGACGGGCTGAAGCCCGCACTACGAACATGCGCCACACACTGCCGCCACCCGTGACTGAGGCATTACGTCGCCGGACCGCGACAGGCTCCTGGCCTGGGTTTCCTCTCGCTCCCAGGCTCGGAGCGTGGGAACAAGAGGCCGGCAGTGGTTGCCTCCGGCACGCGGGATTCAGCCATCGAGTGGGTGGCGCCAGGGGGGGCCGGGAAAGCGGGCGTAGTCGCGGCCCGTGGTGACCCACTCGCTGCCGCTCTCGATGGCCAGGGCGGCGAGGAAGGCGTCGGAGACCAGGTTGCCCTTGACCTCAGCGCGGGTGCAGAGGTCCTGGAAGATCGCCCAGTGCCTTCGCCCAGGGGCGATGCGGTCGCAGGTGTTTGATGCTGCGCTCGCCCTCGCCCTCGGTGCCGCACTCGACGGAGAGGATGCCCTGGTACAGGATGGCGATGACCTTCTTCCAGTCAGTCACGCCACCCCCGCCGGCACAGGAGGGATGAGGTGGCAGGAGCGATGAGCCTCCCTGTGTAGCCCGACACTTGACAGGCTCATAGAAGCGTACGTGGAACGATCTTCCGCGGGCTGAGGAGGCGCGCGAGAAGGCCTTCTACAGCTTGGCAAGCGCCGGCCAGGTGTGGCTTTGCGACCGCTTCCCTGTCCCTGCTCCCTGATAGAAAGGGGCGCGTAGCACGATTCCGTACTTGTTCAAGTATGGCATCACCTTTCCCGGGTCGAGCGGGAGGGCGCGGGCACGCCTTGCGCGACTGGGCACTCATTGGCCCGTGTGGGGCTGTGGTAACCGTCGTGGTGGCACTCCCTGATAGGAAAGGGCGCCGCGGCACGATTTCACACTTGTACAAGTGTGGAATTATCTTCCGCAAGCCGACAGGGAGAGCGAGGGGGCACCTCCGGCGCATGGGCAGCGGCCATCGCCCGCCGGCCGGCGAGCAGGCCCCGCAGCGGCGGCATCCCGCGATGCTGGGAGGCCCCGCGACCCGGTATTGCACGCACCACAGCGGCATTCCTTGCGAAGCGGCCCAGGTTGTAGTAGAATCCCGGCCATCTGGCCGCGGCCCGGACGACGTGATGAGAGGGCTGCCGTGGGCGAGACACCTACACGACCGCACGTCCTCGGCGGGGACCCAATCCCCGAGCTTCCGGACCTGCGGCTCCTGCGCTGCGTGGGGAAGGGGGCCTACGGCGCCGTGTGGCTCGCCGAGAACCGCACCACGGGCAAGCTCCTCGCCGTCAAGGTCATACCGCGAAAGGCCGTAGGGCCGGGGGACCGGGTGGGACGCGAGCTGAAGGCGCTCATCCACTTCGAGGCGGGCCTGGGCAGCCCGCACGAGAACGTGCTCACCGTCCACCACGTGGGGCAGACCGACGATTTCCTCTTCTACACGATGGACCCTGCTGACAACGTGGGCGGGGGGGCGGCGTCGACCGAGCCGGGCTACCGTCCGGCCACGCTGGCCGCGCGCCTCGAGGGCAGCGCGCTGCCGCCGCACGAGTGCCTCGCCCTCGCGCGGCAGCTCCTCGCCGGCCTCGCACACCTGCACGCGGCGGGCCTCGCCCACCGCGACGTGAAGCCGTCGAACTGCGTCTTCGTGGGCGGCAAGCTGAAGGTGGCCGACGTCGGGCTGGTCACGCCCTCTGACGCGACGGCGTCGGCGATTGGGACGCCCATGTACATGCCGCCCGACGGGCGGATGGATGCCCGAGCGGACGTCTACGCGGCGGGCCTGACGGTCTACGAGATGCTCACGGGGCTTCCGGCCCACCAGTTC
>VGYW01000714.1 GCA_016872875.1 Planctomycetota bacterium
GGTGGCCGAATGCGATAAATCCCAGGGGGTCTGGGGGACTGGTCCCCCAGAGGCGAGTTCGCCTTTGCGTTCCCGCGGCGCGGAGAGCGTCGCCCGGGGAGGCTCAAGAACTTGGGACGTTCCCGAAAAATTGCGGGAAAAAATCCCCCCCACAACGAAATGCGGCCGCGTCTCCCCCACCCCCCACCCACTGAGTTCCGGCAGGAATGCGCTGTGCTACCGGCTAGGCATCGGCGATTCGGAGCGTGTTTGTAGTGCGGGCTTTAGCCCGTATCCGACGGCCTGAAGGCCGCACTACGAACGGCGTTCGGCGAGGACTCGGCGCGCGAGGGCCGCCCAGTCGCTCGCCACGCGGCCCGCGGTGTAGTGGGCGAGGACGCGGCGGAGGCCGGCCACGCTGTAGCGGGTGAGGCGGGCGCGGTCGTCGCGCAGGGCGAGGACCTTCGCCGCCAGGTCGGCCGCGTCGGGCACGGGACGCAGGAGGTGGCGGCCCTGCTCGACGGTCCAGGCCGCCACGCGCACCAGTTCGCCCGCCGGCCCGAAGCTGTCGAGGGCCGTGCCGTGGTGGGGAGAGGGACCAAAGGGACCAAAGGGACCAAAGGGACCAGAGGGCAGCGCTGGCCGGGGGCCGTCCCTTATGTCCCTTGGGTCCCTTAGGTCCCTTGCTTGCTCGGCCGCGGCGATACCCAGCACCAGCTCCGAGCTGTTCGCGTAGTCCGTGATGAGGGTTGGGGTCCCGCAGGCCATGGCCTCGATGGTGATGATGCCGAAGCCCTCGCCCGCGGTGGCCGACACGCGGAGGTCGGCCAGGTTGTCCAGCTCCGCCAGCTCCGCTTCCAAGAGAGGGGAGAGGCCCTCCTCGCTCGTAGTGCGGCCTTCAGGCCGTCCCTGTGCGCCCTGGGTCTCGGAGCACGGGCTGAAGCCCGCACTACGAACGGTGTGAGTGAAGGCCACGCGGTCGGCCACGCCGTAGAGCGCGGCGAGGCGGGGCAGGTCCCAGCCGTTGGCGCGCGGGTGCGCCACGGGCGCGCAGTGGAGGATGAGCTTGACGTCGGCCGGGAGCAGGGCGAGGGCCTGGAGGAGAATCGGCTGCTGCTTGCGCCACTGGTTGGCGTCGCGGGCGATGAGCACGAAGTCCGTCGGCCGCAGCTCCACGCCGAGGCGCCGCCCCCAGCGGCGGCGGAGCGCCAGCGGGTCGTCGTGGGGCCGGAAGGCCCGAACGTCCACCCCGTGCGGGATGTAGTGGAGCGGTACGCGCCCTTCGAGGTGCGGCCTGACCACCTCGAGGCCGAAGCGCGACATCAACACCAGGTGGTCGTAGCGCAGCATCGCCTCGTGGTCGGCCGTGGGGTAGGGGAGGGCGTCCACCGGCAGCCAGTGGCACCAGGCGAAGTCGCGGGCCGGCTCCTCGTTGAGGTGTCGGAACATCGCGAAGTCGCCGAGCGTGATCACGAGGTCGGGCCGCAGGAGCTCGCGGTACATCGCCCACGCCCGGCGGTGGTCCTCGATGCCGAGGCCGCCAGGGTAGCGGGTGAGGGAGATTTTCGATTTTTGATTTTCGATTTTCGATTTCTGAGCGCACTCCGCAATGGCGGCCAGGGGGCGGGAGTCCCAGAGGCCCAGGGAGTGGACCTCGTAGCCGGCGTGGGCGAGGGCGAAGGCGAGGAGGCGGTGCTGCACCCCGAAGCCGGTCGGGCAATCCACGTGGTCCGAAATCGTCACGATGCGGGGCGGCATGGCATGCTCCTAGCGCGCGAAGCGGGCGAGAGCCTCGCGGAAGCGCGCGGCCATGGGCTCGAGGGCGTAGGGCTGAACGGCGACGGCGGCCTGGGCAACCACGCGGTCGCGGAACATCGGCTCGCTCACCAGCCGCTCGGCCAGGGCTGCCGCGCCCTCGACGTCCCAGGGCTCGACGATCAGCTCGGGGAAGAGTGCGCGCTGCATCGTGGCGCCCGCGGTGCTGACGCAGGGGACTCCCAGTGCGGCGCACTCGGCGGAGAAGCGGCCTATCGTGCGGCGGTAGTCGAGGTGAAGGGCCACATCGCAGGCGGCGGCCTGCCGCCAGTAGTCGGGCTGCGGGCGGCTCGGGAGCACCTCGACGCCCTCAATGCCCCAGAGCTCGAAGGCCCTTCGCTCGGCCTCCGGCTCCTCGGCGAAGACGATGGCCATGGGCTGCGGCGCCACGCGCTCGCGGAGCCGGCGGAAGGCCAGGGCCGTGGCAAGGCCGTTCTTCTTGGGGCGCAGGGCGGAGCCGAGGAGGACTTGCGATTTTTGATTTGCGATTTTCGATTGAGGACGACAACGCCTGATTCCCTCGAGCGGCACGGGGAGGGGGAGGTGGACGACGGGGGTGGAGGTCATCGCCTGGAAGAAGGCGACCTCTTCAGTCTCGGAGATGGCGAGGCGCGCGCGGTCGAGGAGCGTCTTGAGCGGCAGCCCGAAGCCAGGGAAGAAGCCCTGCGGGTCAATGAACATCGCGTCGCAGGTCAGGTGCAGCACGGTGGTCTTGTGGGCGAAGCGCTCGAGGATTCCGAGAATGCGCGGATAGAGCGCCATCGAGGTGTGGAGGAGCAGAAGGTCGAAGGCCTCCAGGGGCGCGAGGTCCTCGGCGGCATAGGGGAAGAACTCGGCGCCGAGGGCCAGGCACCACGAGCCCGCCCCATACTCGGGCACAGCCCACCGCCCCCGGCGGGCCAGCGGCGTGAGGCAGCAGATGCGCATCGTAAGCTCCTCTTGGGAAGTGGTCCGCCACTCCGTGGCGGAAATCCGCCGCGGAGCGGCGGGCTACGCAAAGGGCTCACGGCCAGGGGCGAACCACCAGGCGAACGGGGCGTCGCGCAGCACCGTGCCTTCCGCGAGGGAATCCACGAACTCCGTCACCCCGTGGAAGCCGGGGTCCGCGTAGTCGTGGAACAGCACCACGCCGCAGCGGCGCGTGTGTGCGAAATCGAAGGCCACCCCGTCCCGCTCGTGGTTGCCATCCACGAACGCCAGGTCGAAGTCCAGGCAGTCGAGGAGCAGGCCCTTCGCGGTGTCGTCGGCCACGCGGATGGGGGCGACGTTCCTCGCGCCCGCGCACGCCAGGACCTCGGGCACGCGGGGCGACTCGTGGAGGTCGAGCGTGACCACGCGCTCGGCGAGCCGGCCCAGGAGCGCCGCGAAGGCGGCGTGGCGGGTGCCGATCTCGACGACCGTGCGCGGCCCGAGGCGGCGGATGCGCTCGACCTGGCGGGCGACGGGTTCGCGGCCGCCGTGGGCGAG
>VGYW01000715.1 GCA_016872875.1 Planctomycetota bacterium
GGCAAGCTGCTGCCCCAAGGCAGCCAAATGGGACGGTGGCACAGGCGTCCCGCCTGTGGCCGACACAGGCCGGAGGCCTGTGCCACCAATCTGGAGGTGGGCGAGGAGGGCCGCGGTGCGGCGGAGAACGATGTCGGCGGGGTCGCGGTCGGTGTCGAGGACGAGCGATTCGGGGCGATAGGCCTCGGGCCCGACGCGGGCGAAGTGGCCCTTGTTGGCCAAGTCGGCCTTGAGGGCGGCGAACTGCGCCTCCCATTCCTTCACCATCTCGGGTGAAAGCGCGGCGGCGGCGAGCTCCTCGGCGCTGGCGTAGCCGAGGCGGATGGCCTGCCAGAGGCCGGCCACCTTGTCGCGGACCTCGGGGATTTGCTGGAGGGCCGCCTGGTCGCCCTTGAGCACGCGGTCGGAGAAGTCGCGCCAGAGCGCCTCCCGCTCAGCAAGCTGCTTGAGCAGCGCGTCCTTGGCGGCGAAGCGTTTGGGGAATGCCTCGGCGAGGGCCTCGACAGCCGGACGGAGCGTGGCGACGTTGATGTCGCCGAGCGGGGCCAGGGCGTCGGCGTAGCGCTTGCCTTTCGTGGCCATCTCTGCCCAGCGCGGGTCGTCGGCGGGCGTCTTGGCGGTGGCGAGGGCGAGGAGCTCGGCCTCGATGGCCTGCTTCACGGCGGGCAGGCGGACCGGGGCGATGGTGGCAAGGGCATCGCGCTGGCGGCAGGCGCGGGCGTAGAGGTCGAGCCAGCGGGGGTCGCCCGCCGGCGCAGGGGCCTTCAGGAGCGCCGTCATCTCGGTGCGAAGCGGCTCGCCGCTCGGCCCGAGGCCCACGATGATGCGGCTGAAGCTGGCGTACTCGAAGTTGGCGTTGGCCCGCCCGTGGAACCAGGCGAGGTGCCCGTCGCGGGGAAAGTCCTGCGTGAACCAATTGGATTGGAGCGGGAAGTCGGCGGCCACCTGGCGCCAGAGGCCAGGCAAGATGTCCTTCGTGCCCGCGAGCACCTGGAAGCGTGCGACGCCGTTGGCGCGGTGGGCGTCCATGCCCACCCAGGCCTCGAACCGCTCGTAGCGGCCGCCGAGGGCGTAGGAAACGTCGCTGTTCGAGTGGACCCAGATGCCGTGCTGGAACTTCCGCTCGCCGATCTGGAGCGGGTGGTTCTCCCAGTTCTTGTCGCGGAGGAGCTGTCCCCAGCCCACTTGAACGGCAAGGGGCTTGAGGGCGCTGAGACGGGTCTCCTTACCGGCCTTGTCAATGAGCCTGGCGTCGCCCCAGATATGGCAGTTGCCGCCGCCGCTCTCGAGCGTGGCGACGAGGCGCATGGTCTGAAGCCCGGCCACGCTCAGCGACACCTGCGTGCCCGGCCCCTCGCCCGCCACGGAGCCGCTGTCCCACGGCTTGAAGCCGGCCGCCCCGTCGCCCTTGTTCGCCTCGGCGAGCCAGGCCAGGTAGTTGGCCCGTGTCGCCGCCATCGTCTCGGGCCACGTGGCCTTCTTTGCATACACCTCGCCGGCCTGGGGCTTCTTCGCCTCGTCGAGTTGAACCTCTTTCTCCTGGCCCGCGATGGCAAGGGACGCGAGAAGCGCGCAGGATAGCACCAAGGTCAGTTGGCGGCTCATTGCTATTCCTCATCAAAAGAGGATAGGCCGGCGGAAGCGACCTCCGACGTACCACGATGGTAACGCGGCGGGGCAGGCCTGTCAAGCGGGAAGGCGAGACCGGCTGGGGGCATCTTCCGCTGTCATTCACCACGGACACACGGAGCACCAGGCGGGGCTTCGGGCTTCGCCCTCAGCCTCAAGCGAGTTCGGTAGTCGCCAGGGCAGGGCGTGCATGCATGCACGCCGAGCGAGCCGCAAGTTCTCCTACCTGGACCCGGCTTGCTGGTCGGGTCGCCACCACGCCCCTGATTGTCCTATCTTGGCCCTCCTGGGAAGACATGAACCCTGGCAAGATGCTTACCATCCTGGTAGTCTCGACCCCACCCATCCCCGACCACAAAATGGTCCCTGTTTGCTTCGTCGGGGGGCCGCAACGATGCCGGAGCTGATCAATTGTGATCGCCTGCCGCGCCTGTGTGGGTTTCCACATCCAACCCATTGGCGAACCACTCTTGTCCCAGATAACCGAAAAGGTGTCGCTGAACCACGGCATAGGCTTGCCCCCGATGCGGGAAGGGGACTGTCAGCCAATTGTCCCCTGGAGAGGGGCTTTCCCTCTGCTTCTCCAAGGCAGTCTTTCATGCAAACGACCTCGAGGAACTCCTTGCGTCACTCATCTATTGCTGCAGGGGTTCTGCTTCCTTGACCTCATAGGACTCTGCCTAAGGGGCCGGCTGAGCAATCCCGGGCTCCTGGCTTATGAGACGCCCGTCCTTGGTGTTGATCCACGCAGTTACTGTCTTGCCATTGGGCAGGGCACCGACGATCCCCTCACCCGGCAGGGTTCCTTTGACTAGGGTTGTGCGGAACCTGACCCAATCGCCGGCCACCACTTTGGTCCATCCTCCCCACTCATGGGTAGAAGGTTTGATGTGCAGAGAATAGACGGCGACAGCATGTGGCGGGATTCTCACTAGAACTCCCTCGTGCAAGGTGACGCATGGTATCCAGACTGTAACTGGAACTGCCATGTGCAAAGTGATGCGCGGCCGCACCTGGGCCGGGCCAGGCCTTTCTATAGACGTCACAGTTCCAGACCATTCTACTTCCTTGTCAGCAAAGGCGAGAGCTAGATCGTACAGATTCCCGTTCCCCTTCCAGGCGATCTGATCGACGGCCTTTGCGAAAGCCGGCCAGCTTCTCTGCCAAGCTGCAACCTCGACTTCTCCTTGTGGCGGCGAGGGTTCCTTGTGCTGGTCGACCGTGGTCTGGGGCTCGACCCGTGCCTTGCCGCCTCGCTCGCTTGTCTTGCCGGGGGGACGCTTGCGGGTGGGTCCCGCCAGTTGTTCCTCCACCTCTTTGGCTAGCCCTTGGTCAACTTTCGTTTGGCCCGGCTCGTCGATGGGTGGCTGGGGCACTTTTCGCCGCGATTCGATCGCCCGCCGCGCAATCTCGACGGACTCCCTGCTTTCCTCGACAATGGCCCGGACCTCTGCGTCTGCCAAGGTCTCCGGTGCGGCGCGGGTCAGGAGTTGCTCGTAGGTCTTCACTGCCGACTCGTAGCGGCCATCGCCCAACTCCGCCTTCGCCTGTTTTCTAAGGGCTATCAACTGCTGTCGCAACTCGGCGGCCCGTGAACTCAGGCTCAGGGCGTGGACC
>VGYW01000716.1 GCA_016872875.1 Planctomycetota bacterium
CGACCAGGACGAGTTCGCGAGGCGCTTGTACTACGATCGGCCGATCGAGCCCTCGCTCGATGCGTTTAGGGCGGTACGACGTGCAACGGCGGAAATCCTCGATCGGCTGACCGATGCCGAGTGGGTGCGCGAAGGCACCCATATGCGCGTTCCGGCCCATCGTGAACGCCCATTCCGGTCGAACGTGAACGCGGATTCCGACCGATGCTGAACACCGATTCCGGGCATCATGAACGCCGATTCCGGCCATGATGAACACGGATTCCGGTGATCGTGAACACCGGGCCCGACCAAGCTGAACATTTATCGGTAGCTGAACGATCCTGGGGCCTTTCACCCACCAACGGAAAGGACACCTGGGATGGCCGCCTCGAGGCTACCGATGAGAAGACTGCGCGACGTTCTTCGCCTCAAGTACGAGACCAAGCTTCCGCAGCGGGCCATTGCACGGGCCTGTGGGGTCGGGCTGGGCACGGTCACGACCTACCTGCAGCGCGCCACGGCCGCGGGATTGACGTGGCCCCTGTCCAACGATCTGGACGACGCGGCCTTGGAAGACCGGCTGTTCAAGCGGCCGAGCGTGCCTCCGACCAGCGAGCGCGCCCTGCCGGACTGGGCGGAGCTGCACCACGAGCTGAAGAAACCGGGTGTGACGCTCATGCTGCTCTGGCAGGAGTACCGGGCGGCGCATCCCGGCGGGTACGCCTACAGCCAGTTCTGCGAGCGCTATCGACAGTGGCGCCGGAAGCTTCGGCCGTCGATGCGCCAGGTGCATCGCGCCGGCGAGAAGCTCTTCGTCGATTTCTCCGGCACGCGCCCTCATCTGATTGATCCGCAGACCGGCGAGGAGATCGCCGTCGAGTTGTTCGTCAGCGTGCTCGGGGCCAGCGGGTTGATCTACGCCGAAGCGACGCGCGGACAGGACCTCGCCTCGTGGGTCAGCGCGCACGTCCGGATGCTGGACTACTTTCAGGGCAGTGCCGCCGTCTGGGTGCCAGACAACCTGAAAAGCGGCGTCACCAGCGCGCACCGGTACGAACCGGAGATCAATCGGACGTATCTCGACCTGGCGCAGCACTACGGGGCGGTCGTGATTCCGGCGCGGGTCGCCCGGCCCACAGACAAGCCGAAGGTGGAGGTGAGCATTCAGATCGCCCAACGCTGGGTGCTCGCCGCCTTGCGCCACCAGACCTTCTTCACGCTCGCCGATCTCAATGCTGCGATTCGTGTGCGCCTCGACGCCATCAATGACCGCCCGATGAAGATCGTCGGCGTCAGTCGTCGGACGCTCTTCGAGCAAATCGATCGCCCGGCGCTCAGACCCTTGCCGGCCACACGCTACGAGCTCGCGGAATGGAAAGGCTGTCGGGTGAATATCGATTACCACGTCGAGGTTGACCACAACTTCTACAGCGTGCCGTACCAGCTGGTCCACGAGTACGTGGAGTCGCGCTTCACGGCCTCGACGGTCGAAGTCTTCTTCAAGGGTCGTCGCGTTGCCGCCCATGCCCGCCTGACCGGTCGCGGCCGCTATGCGACGCGCCCGGAGCACATGCCCCATGCGCATCGCGCCCACGCCGAGTGGACACCGTCGCGGCTCATCGCCTGGGCCGAGCAGACCGGGCCTGCCACCGGGCGGCTCGTCGCGGGCATGTTGGAGCGACGCCCGCACCCCGAGCAGGGCTACCGCGCCTGTCTGGGCCTGATGCGGCTTGGCCGCGAGCACGGCACGGATCGGCTCGAAGTCGCGTGCGCACGTGCCGAGCGCCTGCGCTCGTATCGCTTCCGGACTGTCGAGCACATTCTCCAACACCAGCAGGATCGGCTGCCCCTCGACGAGCCGCCTGCCCGTCCGGCCCTGGCGCACGAGAACCTGCGGGGCGCCACCTACTACGAGGAGGTTTATGCTGACCCAACCCACGATTGAGAAACTCCACGGGCTCCGGCTCGTGGCCATGGCGCAGGCCTTCGAGCAGCAACGCGGCTCGGCGTCGCACGCGGAGTTGCCGTTTGAGGATCGCTTCGGGTTGCTGGTCGACGCCGAATGGATCGCGCGCGAGCAGCGGCGTCTTGCTCAACGGTTGCGCCACGCGCACTTGCGCTATCCGGCCTCCCTCGAGGATGTCGACTTCGCCACGCCTCGCGGCTTATCCCGGGACGTCGTCCTGAGTCTCGGCACCGGGGCGTGGATTGGTGATCACCACAACCTGTTGCTGACCGGTCCCACCGGGATCGGTAAAAGCTGGTTGGCCTCCGCGTTTGTCGAGAGTGCGTGCCGGCACGGCTTCACGGCGACCTACGTCCGGGCGCCGCGCTTGCTCCACGAGCTCGCGGTCAGCCGCGGTGACGGGTCCTATGCGCGGGTGCTCGCCAGACTGGCCAAGCTCGATCTGCTCGCGATCGACGACTGGCTCCTGGCGCCGCTCACCGATGCCGAGCGCCGCGACCTGCTCGAGGTAATCGAAGACCGGAGTGAACGCCGGTCCACGCTCATCGCGAGTCAGCTGCCGCCGACGGCGTGGCATGCCGCGATCGGCGAACCCAGCGTCGCCGATGCGATCTGCGACCGGTTGATCCATCGTGCCCACAAGCTGACGCTGAAAGGCCCCACGATGCGCAACCCGGAGACGCGGCGTCCCGGGAAGGGGAAGTCATGATCCCGCGACGAGACCGGGAAGGCTCTGGGGCGGCTCGTCGAGCGATCGTCGCTCCTGAGGCATCCTGTCCAGTCGAGCTCTCCGAGGCCCGCATCTGGATCATGTCGAGGCAGCCTGTGAATCGTGCCCGAGCTGTGCAAAACGCCAAGAGCACGTTTCGCACAAGCTCGTTGCACGCGCTGGTGAACGCGCGCGCACACGCTCCACAGGCGTACTCATTTGTCTCTTGATCGTGTACGGAAAGACCAGGAAGATGATGCGACCAACAACCTGAGGAGGATCACCAGACCCACTGCTGCCGTTGCTTCGCTCCGATGAGTGTACGGCTTGCCCGGAATCCGCGTTCACCATCCTCGGAACGGGCGTTCATCTTGGCCGGAATACGCAGATCCCGACCTAAACGTCAAATCACCCATGTGGAGCACGTTCGCCCGCTCGAAGTTGATGGCGATGTCCCCGGCGATGTGACCGGGACCGTAGTGCCTCTTCGGTCGTCGCCGCAATGGCCTGCTTGCGCGACAGCTCAGGTTGATGCGCGTGCCCGGCGATCTTCACT
>VGYW01000717.1 GCA_016872875.1 Planctomycetota bacterium
TACGTGGTGTTGCCCGCGACCCTGGGGGCTTGCTTTGGTCATTGAGCATTCCGGGCTTGGAGATTGTTTGGTGCTTGGCGTTTGGCTCGTGGGATTTCCCGCATTTCGTGAGAAATGCGGGCTAGTCCTCCGGGAGGCGCCTGCGCATGACGGGCTCGGCCTGCTCCTCGTCAGGCGGGAGCATTGGGGCGAACTGCGCCGGGCGATAGCGTGCCGCCATCGCCTCCTCCTTCCGCTTGCAGTCCACGCACAACTCGGCGAAGGGGAGCGCCCGCAGCCTGGCCTGCGGGATGGGCCGGCTGCACACCTCGCATAGCCCATAGGTCTGCGAGTCGATCCTCTCGATTGCCCGCGCGATCAGGCGCAGGTCGGCGGTCGCTATCTCAGCGTACTCCTGCGCCAGGCCGTCGTAGAAGGCGTCGGTGGCGCGGTCGGCGATGTCGTTGTAGCGCGCGCCCACGCGGTCGCCGCGGCTGTGGCTGAGCTCGGTGTGCATCGCGCCGAGGAGCTCGCCGCGGCGCCGCATCAGCGCGCTCCGCACGCTGCCCCAGTGGGTCCTCGTGGCTGCCCGCAGCCTTGGGTGTCTCTCGGCCATTGCTATCACCAGTGACTCTCAGTGTCCCACCTTATCCACATGAAGCGCAGCAAATTCCCTGCCAGATTCTCCATTCCCTGCTCGTTCTCCTTATCTCATTGCCAGCACTCGATTTGCAGAGATGCCCATCGAGCCGCCGAGGGACCCCGCCGCGCCAATTGGGGCAGTCCCTGTACGGAAAGACGCGCTTTGTGGCAGGGACTGCGGCTCAGGGCGCGACGGGTGTGTCTTCGGGGGGGAAAGCCTCAAGCCGCAGCTTGTTGCGCGCGCTGGCGCCGATGGCCGAGCGCGGGTGCCGGGCGGCCACGTGCCGCAGCAATCGCCCGCCGAACGCGCGGCGCTCGCCCAACTGCTCGGCGAAGTGGAAGCCCACGTAGAAGATGTCCCCGGGCTCCAGACACTTCTCGGAGCAGAGCCGGCCGGTGAGGCCGAACTCGGGCTGTGCCAGGAGGCGGTCGAAGCGCTCGAGGCAGGGGTCGGCGTGGCGCTCGCTGCGGCTGACCCCCTTGGGCGAGAGCTTGAGGGCCACGATGCCCGCGTGGTAGAGCGCCTGCGGGGAGGGGCTGCCGCCGCGCACCAGCGTGGCCAGGAGCCGGTCCGCCTCCGCAAGGCGCCCCTTGTCCTTCATCTCAACGGCGCGCTTGAGCAGCGCCGTGTCGAGCTGCTTCGGCGCCACGTGCCTCAGCAGGTAGCTCAACGGCTCGGCCCGGCGGTCGCCCGCCTCCAGGTGGCCCATGAGCAGGCGCACGAGCGCGGCCGCCTGGCTCGCGGAGACCGCGGCCGGGTGGTGCTCGAGGACCCGCACGAGGGTCCAGAGCCGGTTGAGGTCGCCCTCCGGCTTCAACTGCTTGAGGAGCAAAGGCGCGGCAGCGGCGTTGCGCTGGAGCGAGGCCACGGCCAGCTCGCGCGCGGCCGGCTGCGGCGAATCGAGCTGCTCGACGAGTGCCTTGGCGGCCTCCGGCGTGTCGAGGCCGCCCATCTTGCAGAGCGCAAAGTCGCGCACGGCCTGGTGCGTGCTCCCGGCCAGGCGGGCCAGCCGCCCAGCGCACGCCGCGGGCAGCTCCAGAGGCCGCAACAGGTCCATCGCCGGCTGCACGACGTTCGGGAAATCCTCCTCCTCCACGTAGGCCGCCAGGGCGCCGAGCTCCTTCGGCGTCAGGGCCGAGCCAAGGCCCCGCAGGGCCAGCAACGCCCGCCTCCGCACCTCCGGCGGCTTCCGGGGCCGCGCGAAGCCGAGCAGCCCGGCCTTGCTCTTCAGCGACTTCAGGAACCCCAGGAGAATGATGCCCGACGCCGCCGCGGTCTCGTTCTTCTGAATCTGCTTCTCGCCCAGGTACGCGTGAGTCATCTCCACGAATGCCGCGCGGTCCTCTTCGCTCATTCGGCCTATGGCCTGGTCGAGCTCGAAGCAGATGTGCTTCGAGAGCTCGATGTCCCCCTCGCCCAGGCCGCGGAAAAGCAGTTCGTAGGCGGCCCGCCCCGCGAGACGCACCAGCACGCTGGCGATTGCCTTCCGCACCGGCAACTGGGCGTCCGCGAACGCTGCCTTGAGATATGGGAGCGCGGCGCGGCCGAAGCGTGCGATGGCCTCCTCGGCCTCTCCCTGAAGCTCGGGCGCTCCCGCGAGAGCCGGCAGCAACTGCTCCACGGCCCCCGGCTCCGGACTGGCCGCCAGCGCCCGCACGGCCAGGAGCGGCGCCGGCCCAGCGCCCGACCTCACCACCTCCCCAAGAGCCGCCAGAAGTGGTGCCTCCGACGGGCGCAACTCGGCAGCCACACGCGCCGCCGCGGACCGCAGTTCCGCATCGCCCTCGCGCAGCATCTCGCAAAGCCGCTTCGTCGTCGCGTCCAACGCACCTGCTCCTATCCCCAACCTCACCCTGGCCGATATTATAGGGCTTATCCGCCGCCTGGTCAAGGAGGCATGCTGCCAGGGCGCCACTACGCATTCGCGCACCCCCGCGCAGCCGCAACTTGCGCCCCCTGGGGGCGCAAGTTGCTCCCGGCACCAGGGGGCGCGATGGCGCCTTGGCGCGAGACGCAACTGCTTGGCGCACATACCCTTGGGGCGAATGCCCGCTGCCCCTTCATCCGTGGACCCTCCGCATGCCGGGAGACTTGCGCAGAGCCTAGCAGTATACTATTCCAGCTGCCTGGCCCGTATCTCTCACCAACCCGCGGCGTCCCGAAGGGACGCAAGGACCTTGCCCCCCGTTTGGGGTGCGGCCTTCAGGCGGAAGTGCCCTAAGGCGGCCGGTGGCCGCAACCAACCTCCAAACCACAATCCCCAAATAACAAACAACCACCAATCCCCAAGCACCAAAGATCAAACGTTCCTGCACTCGTCACGTCCCCGCCAGAGGTCGGGCTTCCCTGTTTGAGTTTTGGCCATTGGAACTTGTTTGTTGTTTGGGGCTTGGTTCTTGGAGATTGGCCATCCAACATGTGCGCAAAGCGCGCACGAGTCACGGCGGAAGGCTCTAAAACCCGCACTCCAGCTTGCCCAGCCCCTACGGGGCCGCGCTCAGTCGGGCTTGAGGCGGCGGAGGTCGTCCTGGGCCAGCCACTCCCACTCGGTGTGGGGGTGTTCGGCGATGACGCGCTGGTAGGT
>VGYW01000718.1 GCA_016872875.1 Planctomycetota bacterium
ACGTAGTCGGTGCCGATCTGTTCGGCGCAGCGCCGCACGTCGGCCCGCGGGGTGACGGCGATGAGGCGGAGGTTGGGCACCTGGCGGAGCATGGCTATCTTCTGCGTGAGGTCCTCGCAGCAGCCGTAGGCGACAAGCCCGAACCTGCTGATGATGGGCAGTTGGTATTGGAGGAGGAACTCGTCGTGGAAGGCTGGGGAGATGAGGGCGAACTCCTGTGCGGCGCAGAAGCACCAGAGGTCCGCCCGCTTGCGCCCACGGGCGTTCGGGCGCGGCCACGCCAGCTCGCGTGAGTACGGCTCCTCCTGGATGCCGTGGTTGGTCAGGCCGTAGTCGCCCGCGGCTTCGGCGGCGTCCTGGCACGCCAGCACCGCGTCGCGGATGAAGGCGGCGAGGGCGTGGAGCTCCTTCGGCGACTCGTACATGTCCACCATCATCTGCTCGAGGCCGCGGAGCATGGCGAGGTGCCAGGAGACATCGGCCATGAAGCCCGAGAAGGCCGGGCCGCGGCTCACGTCTATCTCGATCAGGTCGCCCACCGCGTCCCGGAGCCTCGCGATCTTCTGGGCGGTGGCCTCTTCGTCAATCCGGTGGCGGACGGGTCTGAGGTTGGCCACGTCCGCCCAGTCCTTGATGGCCGGCTGATAGGCGCCTGCTCCGCCCTCCTGGGGCTTGTCGGTGAGGCGTTGCTCGACGCCGAAGAGGCGCCCCCAACTGCCGTCCTTCACGGCCTCCTCGCCGAGCCAGGGCTCGAGGATGCAATCGTCGCCCACGGAGTCGTGGAAGATTGCCATCCGCAGGTTGCGCTCGTGGGCGCGGAAGAGCGGGTCCTGGCACCTCATCGCGTGGTCGCCGAAGACCTCGCGGCACCAGACGTTCCACATCCCGTAGTTGGCGAGGACGGGCGGCCGGCAGGGGCGCAGGCTCAACAGGTCGCTCCACAGCTCGCGGCGTTCGGCCTGGACCGGCTTGTGGGCGAGCTCGACGTACTGCTTGACGAGGTCGCGGAGGATCCGCCTGTCCTTCTTGTGGTTCCCGCTCATGGGCTGTCTCCTTCGGGCGGGTCGAGGTCGAGGGCGATGTCGAGGGCCGGGGCCGAGTGGGTGAGGGCGCCGACGGAAATCCAGTCAACCCCCGTCGCAGCGATCGCCGCGACGCGCTCCTCGGTGACGCCGCCCGAGGCTTCGAGAAGTGGGCGCGGCTCGCGGCCCCGAACCATCGCCACGGCCTGCCGCATCGCCTCGTCGGTCATGTTGTCGAGGAGGATGATGTCGGCCCCCGCCTCGATTGCCTGCCTCACCTGGTCGAGGGAGTCGGCTTCGACCTCGATGCGGATGCCGCCTGGCGCGGCGGCCCTCGCGGCCTCGATGGCGCCGGCCACGGCGCGGCCGGGCCAGCGCCGCTCGGCCACCAGCAGGTGGTTGTCCTTGATCAGCACCTGATCGTAGAGGCCCATGCGGTGGTTCGTCCCGCCGCCTGCTCGCACCGCGTATTTCTCGAGGTAGCGCCAGCCGGGCGTGGTCTTGCGGGTGTCGAGGACCTTCGCTCCGTGCGGTGTGGCCCTCTCGACGAACCGCCGCGTCATCGTGGCGATGCCGCTGAGGCGCTGGAGGAAGTTCAGCGCCACCCGCTCGCCCGCGAGCACGGCGCGCGCCGGGCCGCTGATCGTGGCGATGATGTCGCCCTTCGCCAGCGCCTCGCCATCGTCCTTCAGCAGCCTGATCTCAATCGCCTTGTCCAGCTTGCGGAAGAGCGGAGGCAGGAGCGGCCCTCCGGCCAGCACGCCACGCTCGCGCGCCACGAACCGCCCCGTCGCGACCGTTTCGGCGGGGATGACGGCGTTCGACGTGGTGTCGCCCGGCCCGATGTCCTCGGCCAGGGCGGCCTCCAGCAGGCCATCCACCAGTTCCACTTCCATCGGGAGCAGCGGCATGACGCGCCTCGGAGAGGGAATGCCAGCACCACAGCCGCAATTCTAGCCCCACGCCAATGGCGAGTCAAGCCGTCGGGAAACGGTTGCGGGCGAGGGCGGCACTGAGCTATAATCCCCTTCGTCGCCACGCGGCGGTTCCGACACGTGCAAGGAGGCATCGCTCATGAGGCACGTCTGGATTCCCTCTGGTCTGGGAGCCGTTGCCATGTTGCTCAATGCCCTTTCGTCGGGCCTGGCGGGCGAGGCGGGGGCCAAGCCCCGAGCCCAGGTGGGCGCCTACTACTTCGACGGCTGGGCCGGCAAACACCGCCTGGCCGACAAGGAGCCCTGGGCCAAGAACGCCCCCACCCATCTCTCGAAGCGCATGCTCGACGAGTTCCCGGACCGCGAGCCGCTCTGGGGCTGGCGCGACGACTCGCCCGACGCGATGAAACGCCAGATTGACCTCGCCGCCGACGCCGGCCTCGCCTTCTTCGCCTTCTGCTGGTACTGGCACGACACCCAGAAGGCCGTTGACGACGACGAGAAGCACACGGGCATGAACCTCTTCGTGAAGGCCCCGAACAACGAGCGGATGAAGTTCTGCCTCCTCGTCGCCAACCATGCCGGCTTCGTCATCAAGGGAGCCGAAAACTGGCGCAAGGCCGCCACCTTCTGGATGCCCTACCTCAAGCACAAGCAGCACCTGGCCGTCGGCGGCAAGCCGCTCGTCATCATCTTCGACGCACGCGGCGGCGAGAAGGACGGCTTCGCCGCGGTCCAGGACGAGGCCCGCAAGGCCGGCCTGCCCGGCGTAGCCATCGCCGCCTGCGGCGGCGGCTCCACCGACGTTGGCTACACCCACACGACCCGCTACAACATCGTGCCCGGCTACGTCGGGGGCGGCGAGGAGCACAAGTTCCGCGAGATCGTCGAGGCCCACGAGCGTGCCTGGGGCGGCCGCCCAGAGCAGCCCTGCATCCCCTGCATCATCGGCGGATGGGACTGCCGCCCCTGGGAAGGCCCCTCCGGCGACCTCTTCGGCGGCGGGGGCAAGAAGCCCGGCTGGTTCTTCCCCGACCGCACGCCCGAGCAGTTCGCCGCTCACGTCCAGCGCGCCGTGGAATGGATGGAGAAGCACCCCGAGCAGGCCACCGCCGAGAAGCTCGCCGTCATCTACGCCTGGAACGAGTTCGGCGAGGGCGGCTACATCGCCCCCAC
>VGYW01000719.1 GCA_016872875.1 Planctomycetota bacterium
CCAGCTCTTCGAGGCCGCAAACGAGCCCAAGGAGTTCCTCCAGCTCAGCGGCTCCCACAACGACGGGCTTCTGCCGAGCGATGCCGCGGCCATTGACGCTTTCCTCGCGAAGCACCTTGCCCAGTAAACGGTGGCCGGCGGCTCCAATCTAAGAGGATGAATGGATGGGTGGATGAATGGATGGATGAAAGAGCCAATCCCTCTGGCATCCATCCACTCATCCATTCATCCATTCATCCCCCTCTACGGCCTCTCTGCCCGTTTCGCGGCTTCGGCCAGGAAGCGGAGGGCGGCGCGATAGGCGTCGTCGCTTGCCTGCGGGGGTAGGACGAGGGGGGTGTCGAGCTCGAGGGCGTCCAGGAGCCGCAGATAGGTCGGGTAGTCGAGCAGCCCCTGGCCCGGGGGGGCGGGCTCGGCCATCGGCTCGTCGCCGGCGCCGACCAGGCGGACGTCGGTCGCCCTGGCGAGGCCGATGGTGTCGGCGAGGGCGGCGAAGATTTCGGCGAGGGTTCGCTTTGGGTCCGCCGCCGCCTCGGCGGTGAAGAGCGCGGCGGGGTCGAGGGCCACCCGCACCCGCACGGTCGCCAGGTCGGCCATCAGGGCCGCCAGGCTGTCCAGGGTGTTCAGCGCGGTGGCGGGGTGCGGCTCGAAGCACAGGCGCACCCCGAGGTCCTCCACCTCGTCGAGGAGCGCCCAGGTGCGGCTCACCAGGAGGTCCCAGGCCGCGTCGGCCCAGTTGTCCGGGTGGGCGGCCAGGGGCTGGGCGGGGTCGGGGTGGCGGCTCCCCGCGTGGGTGGTCACGTGGTCGCAGTTGAGGAGGGCGCCGGCGCGCAGCGCGCGGGCGAGGAGTGCGAGGTTGCGGCGGCAGGCCTCGGCCGATGGGGTGAGGAAGCTACAATGGCAGGCCAGCTCCACGACCTCCACGCGCGCGGCGTCGAGGGCCTCGCGGAGGGCCACGAGTGCGGCTTCGCCCCAGGCTGGGTCGAAGGGGAGTGAGACGGCACGGAGGCCCAGGCTGGCGGCGCGGAGTGCCAGGGCCTGCCAGCCCTCCCCGGGCTGCGGACGCATGGCGGCTGCGAGTTTCATGGGTGTTGGTTCCTATCGTCCTCGTCCCTCGTCCTCGTCCTTCGTCCTCGATCCCCTCGGCTTGAGGGGGAGAAGAGTCGAGGACGAGGGACGAGGGACGAGGACGAGGACGATTGGGATCAATAGCGCACCTTGCCCACCTTGAGTCGGAGCTCGCGTGCGACGCTTGCGATGTAGACGGCGCAGGCGATGCTGACGAGCTTGGCCCTTGCCTGGTCGGCCCGCGAGGTCAGCACGATGGGCGCCTTGGCCCCCACGACCAGGCCCGCCACTGTGAGGCCGCCGAGGTAGACGAGCGACTTGGCGAGGATGTTCCCCGCCTCGATGTCGGGCACAACCAACACGTCGGCCTTCCCCGCCACAGGCCCCTTGATCTTCTTGTGCTCGGCCGCCCAGGGGCTGATCGCGTTGTCGAAGGCGAACGGCCCGTCAATGACGCACTTCGGCGAGAACTGCCCCCGCTCGCCCATGATGTGGAGCGTTGCGGCGTCCACCGTGGCCTGCATCGCGGGGTTCACCAGCTCGATGGCGGCGAGGAGTGCGACCTTCGGCTCCTCGATGCCGAAGGCGTGGGCGACGTGGACTGCGTTGAGGATGATGGCGGCCTTCGTCGCCAGGTCGGGCGCGATGTTCATCGCGCCGTCGGACATGAACAGGAAGCTCTCGCGCTGCGGGTGCTCGAAGATGTAGACGTGGCTCATGATTGAGCCCGAGCGGAGGCCGTGCTCCTTGTCGAGCACGGCGCGCAGGAAGTCGTCCGTGTGGACGTGGCCCTTCATCAGGATGTCGGCCTCGTGCGCGCTCACCATCGCGGTGGCCGCGGCCGCCGCGCGGATCGGGTCGCGCTCGTGGACGATCTTCGCGTTGCCGAGGTCAATCTTGTGTTCCTCAGCCGTCTTGCGGATGCCCATCTCGTTGCCCACGAGCGTGGCGCGCACCATCTTGTGCCGCACCGCCTCCGCCACGGCCTCCAGCACCGTGTGGTCATCCGCCACGGCCACCGCCAGGTCCTTTACCGGATAGTCACGGACGGCGTTGATCACCTCATCGAACAGACGCATCGTGGCCTCCTTCATAGGGTGGCTGTTCACCACAACCAAGGGGGATGATTGGATGGTCGGTTGAATGGATGCCTGCCCGGCACCCATCCACCCATCCATACGTCCATTCATCCCCCCCTCACACGCGCGCAAGGCGCCCTGGAATGGCCCAATTCTAACCGCCGGCAAGCCGCTCTGTCAAAGCGCCCGCCGCTCATGGTAGAATCCTGCGACGCCTCACGCCTTCTCGTTCCCACGCTCCGCGTGGGAACGTGCGCCGGGACGCTCCGCGTCCCACCGGGGCGACGCAAAGCGTCGCAGTCGTGCGTTCCCACGCGGAGCGTGGGAACGAGAAGACCATGAGAGGAGACAGGAATGAAGGTGGTCTTCGTCGGCGGCGGGGCGCACCGCCACCTGGGCATCATCCGCGGCGCGTTGGCCCGCAGACCCGTCTTCGACGGCGGCGAGATCGTGCTCTACGACATCAACCGGCCCCGCGCCGAGGCGATGGGGCGAATGGTGATGAAGACCCCCGAGTTCGCTGAAATCTCGTGCAAGGTGACGTGGAACGCCTCGCTCGAGCGGGCGCTCGACGGCGCCGACGCGGTGAGCGTGGTGCTCATGGCCGGCTCGCCACGCTCGTTCGCCTTCGGCAACCTGGCGAGCCAGAAGCACGGCTTCATGAGCTCCGACCAGCTCTCGCCCAACGGCGCCTTCCTCGCCCTCAAGGGCGGCCCGATCCTGATCCCCGACGCCTTTCACGGCACGATCAGCGCCCTCGCCACGCACCAGACGCTTCTCGGCGACGCCATCGCCACCGAGGACCCGCGGGTCCTCTACCACGCCCTCTACGCCTATCCCGTCAAACACAACACCCGAGCCGCCCACGCCCTCTACCGCGACCTCCTCGAGATCAACCGCGACGAAATCCCAACGGCGTTCCAGGACACGAGGGACTACTTGTGGTGAGGGGCGCCGCGCACGCCATGTCATTCTC
>VGYW01000720.1 GCA_016872875.1 Planctomycetota bacterium
GGGCGTCGGCGAGCGGCTTGTCCGTGAGGTTGCGGACGGTGGCGGAGATGACCTCGACGAAGCCGCCGGCCACCACGAGGCGTGGCACCGCCACCCTTCCGACGAAGACGTTCTGCACGGGCGACTCCCCGACGTTGCGGAGGGCGAGCTCAATGCCTGGCGAAAGCGTCCAATCCCCTGAGCTCTTCCATGAGCTCTCCTGGAAGTCGCCGATGAGGACGATGCGGCGGCTCGCCTCGTTGCGGTCGGCCCGCGTGAGCACCTGGTTGGCCTGGCGGAGCGCGAGGGCGAGGTTGGTGCCGCGCCAGGTCGGCTCGAGGCGCCGAACCGCCTCCTCAGCCAGCGATTGCTTCGCGCCGATGGGGGCGAGCTCGTCGTACTGCGACGAGTAGGCGGCCAGGCCCACCTTGGCCGCAGGGTCGGCCTCGCGCAGCGCCTTGAGCACCTCTAGCTTTGCGCGCTCCATGCGGTCCTCCGCCCGCATCGAGTAGGAGTCGTCAACGAGCACGAGCACGGCCTCCTCGCCGAGCGCCGTCTTGCCGCCCACCTGACCCTCAGCCGCCGACCGCTCGAAGAACGGCCTTGCGAAGGCGAAGGCCAGCACCGCCAGCGCCAGCGCCCGGAGGAGCACGAGGAGGAATTCTTCGAACCGCCGCCTGTGGACCACCCTGTGGGAGGTCTTCTTGAGGAACCGCAGGGAGCCGAAGACCACCTGCTGCACCCGCCGGCGCTGGACCAGGTGGATGATGATCGGGATGAGCGCCGTGGCCGTCGCTGCCAGGAAGATGGCATTCAGAAAGTCCATCGTGTACCCAACGTGGTCCCGGATGCGTGACCCGTGACGCGTGACCCGTGAGAAGACAGAAGGCAACGGCCTCTTGTCTGGTCACGCGTCACGGGTCACGCGTCACGCGTCATCAAAACCTCCGGCTCCGCTGGAAGAGGTACTCCGAAAGGGCGAGTTCCAGCGGCGTGGACGTGTCGAAGAGCCGATAGTCCAGCTTCAGCTCGGCGCAGCCCTCACGGTAGGCCTCCAGGAAGCTGTCCAGCTCGGCCAGGTACTGCTTCCGCACCGCGTCGGGAGCCGTCAGCAGCCGCTCGTGCGTCTCGGGGTCCACGAACTCCGTCGTGCGGTCGAAGGGGAACTCGAGCTCCGCCTTGTCCATGATGTGGAAGACGATGACGTCGTTGCCGAGGAACTTGAAGTGCTGGAGGCCGCTCAGGACGGCCTCGGGCTCGTCGTAGAGGTCGGAGATGAGGATGATGAGGCCCCGCTTCTTGATCCCCTCGGCGAGGTCGTGGAGGGGCTTGCCCGTCTCGGTCGTTCCGCCGGGCTTCAGGCCCTCCAGCTCGGCCAGCATCAGGTGGAGGTGCGGCATGCGGCTCCGAGGCGGCAGGAGCGTGCGTATCTCGGTGTCGAAGAGCACCAGGCCCGTCGCGTCCCGCTGCATCATCATGAAGTATGCCAGCGAGGCGGCGAGGTAGGAGCCGTATTCCAGCTTCGTGAGCCGCCCCGACCCGTAGCCCATCGAGGCGCTCTTGTCGAGCACGATCGTGCAGGCGAGGTTCGTCTCCTCCTCGAACTGCTTGATGTAGAAGCGGTCGGTCTTCCCATACACCTTCCAGTCGAGGTGGCGGATTTCGTCGCCTGGCACGTATTGGCGGTATTCGGCGAACTCCACGGAGAAGCCGCGGTATGGGCTGCGGTGCAGGCCCAGCACGAAGCCCTCGACCACCGTCTTCGCCAGCAACTGCATGTCGCTGATGCGCGAAAGCGTGTCGAAGTCGAGATAACGGAAAGTGGTTTCCTGTTGCTCAGGCATTGCCTGCATCCGTGTCGTGTGCCGCGTCCTCGGGCGGCGGCTCGTTGGAGGAGACAAGGGGCTCCAGCTCATTGAGAAGCAGCGGTACGTCCCCGATCGCCGTCCTCCACACCAGATGCCAGTTGATGCGGTCGTACTCGTGAATGAGCCGGTTGCGCATCGCCCGGATTTCCGGCCAGGAGATCCCGGTGTGGGCCGCCCGAAACTCGCCCGAGAGCCTGTTGGCCGCCTCGCCAACCAGGAGTAGTTGGCTGAAAACGGCCCAACGCTTCTCCTCGTCAGCTTGAAACGCGGGCTCGTCCACCCCCTCGATGAATCGTCGCAGCCGGCGGCAGGCGAGCACGATGTCCAATACCGCGGTAGGGTCATCCCGCATAGATCGTCCTCGCGCTCTGGAGGATACGGCGGCGGCGAATCCAATTCTCGCTCCTCTCGACCACGGGCCTCTCGACGAGGTCCGCGGGCCGGCCAAGAAGCTCGCCGAGTTCCCGCTCCGCGCGAATCACGTCGAGCAGTGTCCAGTCCGCGTCAGGAGCGAAGTCCACAAGGCAATCAACGTCGCTCTCCGGGCCGAAGTCGTCCCTCAGCACTGAGCCGAAGAGCGCGAACCGGCGGATCTTCCACCGCTGGCAAAACGCCTGGAGCTTCTCATCGGGGATGTCCACCCCGTGGTACGTCACGCCACTACTCCTGCTCGTTCACAGCCCTGACGCCGGCTTGGGCACGGTCTCCAAGAGGCGCTGGATGATCTGCTCGCTCTTGATTCGTGCGGCCTCGGCCTTGAAGTTGGTGATGATGCGGTGGCGGAGCACCGGCATGGCAACGGCCTCGATGTCGCCGACGGAGACGCCGAAGCGCCCGCTGAGGACGGCTCGCGCCTTGCCCGCCAGCACCAGGTAGTGGCTTGCCCGCAGGCTGGCGCCCCAGGTCACGTAGTCCTTCACAAAATCGGGCGCGCCCTCGCCACGCGGCCTGCTCATGGCCACAAGCCGCACGGCGTAACGCGCCACGGGGTCGGCCACGGGAATCTCGCGCACCACCCGCTGGTAGCCCAGCAACTCCTCGCGGTGCATCACGCAGTCGAGCCGCTCGCGCCGCCGGCTCGTCGTCTGCCCCACGATGTCTATCTCCTCCTCCCGCTTCGGGTAGCCGATGATGATGCTGAACATGAAGCGGTCCTGCTGGATCGCGGGCAGCGGATAGGTGCCTTCCTGTTCGATGGGGTTCTGGGTGGCGAGGACGAAGAAGGGGCGTTCGAGGGGATAGGTGATGCCGCCGACGCTGACCTGGCGCTCCTGCA
>VGYW01000721.1 GCA_016872875.1 Planctomycetota bacterium
GTCGCCGCACTCCAAAGGGGGCGGGACTGCGCTTGTCCCCCCGCGGAGCGTAGGGCCGCGTGAGCGTTCCGTCTTTTTTGGAGTGCGGCATCGCAGATGCCGCTTTGCGTCGTAGCGAAGCGGCAGGCAAGGGGCGAGCCCTCGCCCCAGCCCCGATTGCCCGCTCCGCGGGAAGCCAAAGCGGCGACTGCGTCGCCGCACTCCAAAGGGGGCGGGACTGCGCTTGTCCCCCCGCGGAGCGTAGGGCCGCGTGAGCGTTCCGTCTTTTTTGGAGTGCGGCATCGCAGATGCCGCTTTGCGTCGTAGCGAAGCGGCAGGCAAGGGGCGAGCCCTCGCCCCAGCCCCGATTGCCCGCTCCGCGGGAAGCCAAAGCGGCGACTGCGTCGCCGCACTCCAAAGGGGGCGGGACTGCGCTTGTCCCCCCGCGGAGCGTAGGGCCGCGTGAGCGTTCCGTCTTTTTTGGAGTGCGGCATCGCAGATGCCGCTTTGCGTCCCAGCGAAGCGGCAGGCAAGGGGCGAGCCCTCGCCCCGGCCCCGATTGCCCGCTCCGCGGGAAGCCAAAGCGGCGACTGCGTCGCCGCACTCCAAAGTTGCCCGCTTCGCGGGAAAGCAAAGCGGCGACTGCGTCGCCGCACTCCAAAGGGGGCGCGGATGGTTCGCTTCAGAAGGCGCTGCGGATGAAGGTGATGGTGAACTCGACGTATGGGCCATCGCACTTGTCCTCGCGGACGGATGCGGCGAGGCAGAGGGGCCAGGACTTGGCGGCCTCGGCGTCGCGATAGGTGAGCGTGGCGTGCTCGGCGCCGAAGGCGGCCATGAGGCCCTCGAGGTAGCCGAGGCGTTCGGCGGCGGAGGCGCACTGCTTCCAGGCGCGGAGCGTGATGGTTTGGCGGCCGCCGCCGCGGTGGCGCGTCACCGCGCCGTCGAGCCCGAGGGGCTGGTCCACGAGCACGGTGCGCTCGATGTTGCCCGGCCGCAGCTCGAGCACGCCGTTCGCGGCGTCGCCGAGGGGGATGGCGTTGAAGGTGGCACTGGGCATGGGAATGCTCCGGGAAAAAGAGGGGTCCGTGTGTGTCCGTGTCCGTCCGTGTTCCTTCACACGGACAGGCACGGACGAACACGGACATCAGGCGAAGCGCGGCCTCAGCTCCTCACGAGCTGTCCGCAGCGCAGGCCGCGGGGCGCGCGCTCCCAGTCGTCGTAGAGGGCGAGGCCGTCGAGCTCAGGCACGCCGAGCGAGCCGTCGGCCAGGGCGGCCAGGCGGTCGGCGGCGGAGCGGAGGGCGCGCTCGACCTTGTCGGGCTGGCCGTGGCAGTGGGCGAGCAACAGGTCGGCCGCGGCGATGGCCGCCAGCGTGTCGGCCAGGATGCGGCTGCCGCCGGCGAACGTCGTCTCGTAGTCGGCCACGACCCGCGTGCCGCGCGAGAGGGGAGGGGAGAAGGCGACCTTCTCGCCCGCCTCGTCGAGGGTGTAGGCCGAGGGCGGCATCGCGTCGGCGGCGGAGCGGTCGGGGTAGGCGCAGGCGAGGTCGGCGTAGAGCACCAGGTGGGCCGCGGCGGGCAGGCCGATGGCGGCCTCCTCCTGGCCGTCCGTGGCCGCGGGCACGATCGCCTCGCCCTCGACGCGGCTGAGCAGGCGGCGATAGCGTTCGGGCAGGGCGGCCTCGACGCGGGCCTCGGCGTCGGCCATTGCCGCCTCGACCTGGCTGATGCTCAGCGTCGCCCCGCTGCCCACGAGGCGGCGGAGCACGTCGTCGGCCGTCGCGCCGAAGGAGTTGTGGCTTGACATGGCAGGTGGCTCCTTGAGAGAGGGGGTGGGCCAGCCCGAAGGGCGGCAGGAGATAGCCACGGGCGTGAGCCCGTGGAACAGGCGCGTCATTTCCCCAGGCAGCCCCCGCAGGGGGCGGCAGAGGCGTCGCCGCGGCCTGCCCGGGCTCGCTGGCTTCTGCCGCCCCCTGCGGGGGCTGGGCGAGGGGGTTGCCCCTTTCCACGGGCTTACGCCCGGGGCTACCCTCTGTCGCCCTGTCGGGCTTACTCGGTGGTGACATCGGGCAGGAGGACGAATGCGCCGGCGAAGATGGTCTCGACCGCGCCGCCGAGGGTCATCTCGACGTCGTAGAGGAACGCGGCGCGGCGGCCGTCGGGCAAGAGCCCCGCCGTGTCCTCGGCGTCGAGGGTCACGGCGAACTGCCCGGCGGCGGGGTTGGTGAGCGCGATGCCGCCGCCTTCGCCCGAGGTCTTGGCAATCAGGGCGCCCTCCTGCGGGTCGGTGGCCCGGCGCTTGACGGTGAAGGCGAGGCTGGCGCCCGTGATGTCGCGGCCCAGGTCGAACGCGATGGGCACCGTGTCGCCGCGGAAGCGCACGACGTCCTGTCCGCCCGCGGCCACGGCGGTCTGGGCGACGACGGGCAGGCCGAGGAGGCCCGCCAGGCGCGCGAGCGCGGCATCGAGGTTCCCCTCGCCCGTCGTGGCCGCGGCCTCGCCGCTGATGCCCAGGGCCTGGCGAATCTGCTCTCGCTCGGCCTCCGTCCAGTCGGCCACGGCCTCGAGGGCCTCCGCCAGCTCATCCAGCGTGTTGAGCGTGCCCTGGACCCCCGCGATGCGGTTCGAGGCGTCCACCGTCGGCAGCCCGGCGTTGCCGCCAGGCGCCGCCGTGGGCAGTTGCTCGAAGGCCACGGTGACGGGGATGAGCACGACGTTGGCCGTCGCGCTCTTGCCGCAGAGGACGCCGACGTCGCACGTGCACTCGGCGGCGGTGAGGGCCAGCTTGTAGACGCCTGGGGCGTTTGTCGCGTCCACCTCGCTCGGGCTATTCGTCGGCGGCGCGGCGGCGCCGTCCTTCACCCAGCGCAGCGTGTGGTTGCCCGCGTCGCCGGCCTTCCCGGCGTTCGCGCTCGTGTCCCAGGCCACATACGCAATCGTCAGTGCTTGGCCTCGGCTTGCCATTTCTCGGCCTCCAAAATCGGGGTCACATCTTCATTTATCATTTATGCCGCTTCGGGGTTCTTTGTGGGTAGCCCCCAGGGGTTGTGGTTGTCGGTCGGCGCGAGCAGCTGGCGATCCAGCGCCGGCACAGGTGTATTTCGGCGTAAGTCCTTGCCATGCCTATGCTGAGG
>VGYW01000722.1 GCA_016872875.1 Planctomycetota bacterium
CCGGAGCACTCACTCCTGGGCTCGAGCGGTTGAAGCCTAGGCTCTGGACGACAGTTCGCAGCGCCGGCGGCCTCGGGCGGCCAGCGGGACGCTGGCGCTACAGGTGGCCCCTGCTATCGCGCAGAGCTTAGTCTTCGCCTCAGAAACGGGGAGGGCATGGCCGTTCTTGAGGGCACCGGGCGTCTTTATTGGCACGGCCAGTGCTGCGACCATGGTTGCAGAGTCATATGACTCCGCAACCATGGTCGCAGCATGGATTCCCTGACGCGAGTGCCCGATGCCCAGACTCAGGCTAACCCCTTGCCTGCCACCTCAGCCTCGCTCATCGAGTGGCGCAATGAAGATCACGGGTAGTTGGTGTCCCAAACGAGCGAGGGCCAGAATGATTCGTGATATGGAATTGGCAATCCGAGATGCCTGGCAGCCACCTCCGCGGGCTACCAGACCCCTGCCGCCTTGCCAATCTGATAGATGCCGCAGACCACCAGCATGGCCGCCACCGCCCAGCGGAACCCGCCCAGGCTCAGTCTGGCGAACACCCACTCCCCCAGCAGCGTTCCAGCAATGACTGCGGGCCAGAAGGCCATCCCCTTCCAAGCCAGCGATGCGGTCAGCAGCTTCTCCCCCGTGAGGGGCGCCTGGGCCACGTAGGCCACGAGTCGCCAGGCCACGGTGCCCACGAAGGCCAGCATCACCGACGCCTTGATCGCCTCCTTGCTCAACTGTCGGTGGCGGAAGTAGAGCACAATGGGCGGCCCGCCGGTGCTCAGCGCCGCCCCGAGCGCCCCGCTCGCCACGCCCGCCACGAACGCCCAGAGCCTCCTGGCCGGCCGCGCCGGGCCCTCGCCCCGAAGGAACGGCATCGCCGCGGCCCCCACGAGCACCACCCCGAGCAGCCCCCTGAGCACCCACACCGGCCCGAAGGCCAGGAGCCATATCCCGAGCGGCGTCCCAATCGGCACCCCCAGGAGCACCCACGCCACCCGCTGCAGGCTCGCCTCGCGCCTCACCTGCCACACCGCGACCGCGATGTTCGGCACGACCAGGAGCGTCACCAGCACCACCGCGTCACGGATTGCCACTCCGAAGACGGGCAGGAGCGCCACGAGGACCACGGCGAAGCCGAAGCTCGAAATGCTCTGCACCGCCGAGCCGACCACGCAGCACGCCGCGAAGACCGCGATGTCCCAGGTGCCCATCTCTCTCTTTCTCGTCCTCGTCCCTCGTCCTCGTCCTCGATTCTCTCCCCTTGCTGGAGGAGAAGAGTCGAGGACGAGGGACGAGGACGATTGGGCACGATACCAGACTTGCGCGCGGCGATCAACCGCGCTATGATTTGGTAAACGCCCGCCTCAGAACGACTCTCCCCCGGCAATCCGGTCTTCCGCACCTATACCCGAGAGGACTGATGCATGGCCGAGCCGCGCCGTCCACGCGACCTGGAGCAAGTGGTGAAGTTCCACGGGCACTTTTGCGGGGGGATTCTGATTGGCTATCGGGCGGCCAAGGCCGCCCTGGAACACCTCGCCGCGGGCCGGGCCGAGGATGAGGAGCTCGTGGCGATCGTGGAGAACGACTCGTGCGCGGTGGACGCGGTGCAGGTGCTCACGGGCTGCACGCTCGGGAAGGGGAACCTGCACTTCCGCGACTACGGGAAACACGTCTACACGTTCGCGCTGCGCCCCTCGGGCCGCGCGGTGCGGGTGAGCCGCAAGCCCGGCCGCCACCTCTCGCACGACGAGATGCTCAGCGTCCCTGCGGACGATCTCTTCTGGATTGACAATATGACGGTCAAGCTCCCCGCCCCGGCCAGGATTCGCGATTCGGCCATCTGCGAGCGCTGCGGCGAGCCGGTGATGGAGACCCGGACCCGCCGGCGCGGCGGAAAGCTCCTCTGCATCCCGTGCGCAAGCCGCGGGGCAGCGGAGGGGAAGCGTCCGCCTCTCAGAAGCCATCGTCCGCCGAAGGCCGCCGCTGGCGCTTGATGGCCGAGCGGTGCCGCTTGCCCTCCAGGCGCCGCGCGCCGGAGGCGCGGGTTGGCCGCGTTGGCCTGCGGGCCTTGGGCACGTGCAGCGCGGCACGCAGGAGCGCCGCGAAGCGCGCCACCGCCTCCTCGCGGTTCTGTGCCTGGCTCCGCGTGGACTGGCAGGCGAGCCGCATCACCCCCTCCTTGCTCAGCCACGAGCCCAGTCGCGCGCGAATGCGCTCCTTCTGCTCCGCCGACAGGCTTGGCGACCCCGCCACGTCGAAGGCCAACTCCACCTGTGTCGCCGCCTTGTTGACGTGTTGTCCCCCAGGCCCGCCGCTGCGCGTGAAGGCGAAGCGGAGCTCGCCCAGGGGAATCGCCACGCTGCCAGTGATGCGCACCGCCCGACGCTCTTCCATCGCCGTTCGCTCCACCCCCTCCGCCGCGATTATAGCACAATAGCTTCGTGCGCGGAGCTCTTGCGGCGGAATCGCACGGACCCACACGGACTCACACGGACACCCATCAGAGAGAAGCTCGGCCGTCCGTGTTCGTCCGTATCTGTCCGTGTGATTCCCTTACACGCCCCCAACGTGGGGGCGAGAAGGGTGGTTTGCCAAGCAGGGGCGGTTCGGCTACGATAGCAGCGCACCCTCAACCACAGGAGGATAGGCGATGAAGAAGCTGTTGCTTTGCGGGCTGCTGCTCCCACTCGCGTCGTGCGCGCCCCGGATCATCCGCTGCCCGGTGCCGCCGTCTCCCGGTGGCGCGATCACGAGGCTGTCCGACCTGCGCCTCACGCTCCTCGACAAGCAGCTTGCCCTGTCAGGCTTTGCCGCCAAGGAGGCGAAGGAGTACGCGGCGTGCCTCTCCGGGCTGCTCGACGCCGCGGCGCGCGAGGACGCCACAACCCAGGGCGAGCGAGAAATCGCCCGGATCGAGTACCTGTTGGCCGAGACCCTCAAGCAGTGCCCCCCAGAGGCCCCAGGGAGAAAGGAGCTTGAAGCCGTGAGGACAAAGCTCGCCCCGGCCCGCGACGCCGTGGCCAAACGCAAGGCCGACCTCGGCCAGTGCGTCATCCGCATCGGCGGAAAGGCCATTGACCCCGCCACACACACTATCGTGGTGCCCGAGCTGCC
>VGYW01000723.1 GCA_016872875.1 Planctomycetota bacterium
CGTACTATATCAGCCCAGGGCGAAGCCCTGGGAAGCGGGGCCGCGTGCGGGTCAGCCCTGAAGGGGCGTACTACGAGGCACGGACGCCATCGCCGCCCGTGAGCGGCTAGTACGCCCCTACAGGGCTGGACCGGGGCCGTCTCCCATTCCCAGGGCTTCGCCCTGGGCTGATATAGTACGCTCCGTTCGGAGCGTCGGTAGCCAAGAACGTCACCAGAACTGGGGGCCATACACGTATCGGGGCAGCTTACCAAGTGACCTCGATGCGGTGGTCATGGCCTGCGGGCAGAAGGTCGGCGGGGATGGGGTTGGGGCAGGGGCGGCCGTTGAGGAGGAGGCGGGGGGCTGCCCCGCGACGGAAGGGGATGTGAAGGTTGGCGCCGCGGAAGGTGCGGGTGACGCTGTACTCGGTCCAATGGCTCGGGGGGCGGGGGGCGATGCGGAGGCCATCGAACTCGGGGATGACGCCGACCACCAGCTCGATGCCGCGGCGATACCAGGCGAGCGAGCCGGTGAAGTTGCTGAAGAGGCACGTGCCGTAGGCGGGGTGGTCGGGGCCGACGGCGAAGTTGGATTGCTGGTGGGGCGGCGATGTGGCGATGTCGGGCACGAGGTTGCACGGCAGCGTCTTCTGAATCTCCTCGTACCAACTGTCGCTCTTGCCCGCGCAGACGAGGGCGTAGAGGTAGAAGCTCTCGCCGTGGGTGTAGATGCTGCCGTTTTCGAACATGCCGGGGAGCTGGTCGGCGATGCGGCCGACGAATGGGCGGCTCGCCCGCGTGTAGGGCGGCTTGAGGAGGACGTGGCCGACGGGCGTGGCGAGCTGCTCGATGGCGGCCCAGACCGCCTCCTCGCGTCCCGCCGCGGCTGCTACGCCGGTGAAGAGCGCCCAGGTGTTGACGTTGAGGTGTATCTTCCCCTCGGGGTTCTCGCGCGAGCCGATGGGCAGGCCCTGGCCGTTGATCGCGTAGATGTACCACGCGCCGTCCCAGGCGTGGGCGTTGATCCGCTGGGCCATCGCGTCGGCGGTGGCGGCGAACTCGGCGGCGTCGGCCTCGCGCCCGATGCGGGCGGCAAGCTCGGCCATGAGGCGTGCGGCGTGGACGCAGGCGCAGGAGAGCCAGACGCTGACGCCCTTCTGGCCGCCGATGGCGCTGATCGCGTCGTTCCAGTCGCCATAGCCGATGCTGCACAGGCCGTGGAAGCCGGTGTTCTGCGAGAGGGAGCGGACGGCGCGGCAGGCGTGGTCATACACAGTTCCTGCGGTGGCACAGGCATCTTGCCTGTGGCCCACAGGCCGGAGGCCTGTGCCACCAGCAATCGCCGCGGGGTCGAGGAAGGGGATTTGCTCATCGAGGAATGCGAGGTCGCCGGTCTCTTTCAGATAGCGGACGAGGAGGTCGGGAATCCAGGAGGGGGAGTCCTGGTACATGCGGAGGTCGTGCCCGCCCCCGGGGAACTTCTCGTATTGGCGGACGGCGCGGCCGTCGGGGAACTGGTAGCGGAGCGCCGTGGCAAGCTGGGCGCGGACGTAGGGGGCCTCGAAGTCGCACACGCCCAAGAGGTCCTGGAGGATGTCGCGGTAGCCCACCTTGTCGAGGGCGCGGATGAAGCGGCTCTGGTTGCGCGCCTGGAGCTTCGACCAGACGTTGTAGTAGCGGTCGAGCGTGGGGTCGGGCGTGCGGACGGCGTTGGCGCGCACCTTCGCTCGCCAGAGGTCGGCGACGCGGGCGCGGCACTTGTCGGGCAGCGCCAGGACTTCGGCTCGGACGCGCGCGAGGAAGGCCTTTCGCTCCGCCGCGTCGCGCGGGCACTTGCCGTAGGCGAGGGTCCAGGTGCGGCTCTCGCCGCGGCCGAGGTGGGCACTGAATTGTGCGGCGGCCACGAGGCCGTCGTAGGGCTGGAGCCCGAGTGAGTTGAAGCAGGCCCCTCGGCGAACCGCCTCGGGGAGCGGCGCGCGCGCCGGGCCGCCGTCGAAGACCTCGCCCATCATGTCGAAGCCGTCGAAGGGCGGGAGCCCGTTGCCGGCAACGGGCGCCGCCGCCAGGAACGCCGCGCGGGGGTGCTTGTTCCCCTGATCGTGATTGAGGAAGACCAGGGCGCCGTCCTCGAAGATGCCCTCGCAGACGACGCGCGGGACGAAGTAGTAGGCGGGGAAGCTGTCGAGGCAGACGCGGAGGCGCATGAACCAGGAGAGGTCGCGCGGCCGGCGGCCCCGATTGGCAAGCGTGGCCTGCCAGACCTCCAGCGGCAGGTCGGCGTGGACGAACACCGAGAGGCGGCAGGCCAGCCCCGCCCGAGTGGCCTGGAGCTCGAACGTGTCGAGCCCCTGGCGGCAAGCGAAGTCGCGGTACTTCTCCTCTTCGTAGCCCACGATGGGAAACATCGGCCAGGCCCGGCCGGCCTCATGCACCCAGAAGCCGCGGGCGTCCTGCGGCTGGGGCGAGGTTGGCACGTAGTTCGTGTCGAGGTGGCTGGTCATCTTTCCTGCCAGCACGCTGTCCAGGCAGGCGAAGCCCCCGCAGTGCTGGTCCCAGAAGGAGCCCCAATGGTCGCGTTCGCCGAAGTGGCCGCTGGCCATCAGGTGGAGGAACGGGCGGGGCGTGCGAAGCGCGCGGAGGACCACCTGGCCGTCCACCACGAAGCCATCGGCATCGCGGGCGTCCTCGAAGGCGGCGTAGCGGCTCCTGAGGCGTTCGGCGTCCTCCGCGCTCAGGCCGTCGAGGGACGGTCGCCCGGCCGCCAGGTTCTCCCTGCACCGCGCCGCCAGCCCGTCCAACGCAATCTTCTTGCCCTTCATCGCGCACTCCTCTCTGGGCACGAGTATAGCGCGCGCGAGCCTGTGCGCAAGCTCTGCAAAATTAACAGAGGCGGTTGCGATGTGGAGAGTTGAGGAGGATGCCGGGAAGCAGTGACGAGGGGTAAACGGGGGGCCGACGGCAGCCCTTTTTGAGACGATCTGAGGCCGGAGTGGGTAGCCGGTCGTTCTTGGGGGGCCTCGGGGTCTGTGAAGGCAAAATCGGGCCATAGGGTTCCTTCTAACTGGGACAGAAGCTCGACTGTTGGCTCCGGGCCGTCGGGTGCTCAGCC
>VGYW01000724.1 GCA_016872875.1 Planctomycetota bacterium
ACGCCGCCACCAGACCCAGGAGCGCAAGCGGCGCCACAAGCGGGCGGCGGTCGAGGTATTCGAGCACGCGGCCCAGGTCGAGCGCCGAGGGCCTGGCCCCCGGCCGCCTGACCCGCTGCAAGGCGCTCCAGCGCTGGGCCTCGTAGTAGTAGCAGCGGGGGGCGAGGTCGCGATTCAACTCCGCCGGCGCCGCAACCGCCCGCTGAAGCTCCTCGAGCCGTCCGCCCACGAGGTCGGCCTCCCAGAAGCGCGCGTCTACGTGCGACGTCGCGACCCCGCGCTCCGCCATCCGCGCGTCGAGCACGCCCAGCCGATAGCCCAGCACCCCCTCGCGGTTGGACGCCAGGAACGTGACCGGTGCGCCCGAGAAGACGAGCACGTGCGGGAACGCCGCGGCCAGGGACGCGTGCAGGCAGGCCAGCAGGCGGCGGGACTCCTCGGGAATGTAGTCGTGCCCGCCGCTCGCCTGGAACGCGAACACGCCGCCCGGCTCGAGCACGCTTGCGGCCTCGCGGAAGTACTCCACCGTGTAGAAGCGGTTGGCCTGCGCGGTCCTCGGCGGCCCAACGGCCGAGATACCCACGTCGTAGCGTTGCGGCGTGCCCTTCACGAAGGCCCGCCCGTCGGCCAGCACCACCTCGACCCGGCGGTCCTTCAGCGCCTTCACCGCCGCCGGCGGGAAGTGCCGCCGCACCATCTCCACCGCCAACGGGTCCAGCTCCACGTACGTGAGGCGCTCGACCGACGGGTGCTTGAGCACCTCCTCCACCGCCCCCGGCCCGCCACCCAGGAGGAGCACCCGCCGCGGCGCCGGGTGCTGGAGCATCGGCAGGTGCGCCACCCCTTCCGCCACCGGCGGGTCGGGATAGCTGAACGCCGGCGTCCCGTTCACATACAGGCTCCGCTGCTCACTCGTCCACTTCTGCGCCATGACCGTCACCCGCCCATGGGGCGAGTCCTCGGAGCCGACGGTGACGAAGGGGCGCCAGTAGGCGGCGTCAATCTGAAGGACCGGGCCGGGCACGCCATCCGCGGCCACCACGGCGGCAGCAGCGCCCAGCGAGCCGCCTCCCAGGCCGAGAAGCATCGCTCGCCGCCACGTGCGCGGGGGGGCCTCCATCCCCTTCCACCCCGCGGCCACGCACCAGCACCCCGCGGCCAGCACGAAGGCCAGCGAGATCGTGTCGAGCCAGTGAATCAGGAGGAAGGTGTAGCACGCGCCGCCCGTGGCGGCGCCCGCGGCTTCCAGGAGGTACACTGCGCCCACCGTGCCCCCGGCTTGCTCCGCGGCGCGGCATGCCAAAGGGAACAGGAACCCGTTGATGAGACAGAAGGGGCCAAGGAGGATGAAGGCCGACGCGAGCATGGTGCCGAACGGGCGAATCCGGCCGAACGAAGCCCCCTCGCTTGCGCGCAGGATGAGCTTCAGGCAGCGCGCGCCGGCCACAGTGGCCACCAGGAGCAGGGCCATGACTGCAAGCATCCCTGCCAGCCACGTCCCCGGCCGCTTCAGCCGGCGGGCGAGGCGCCCGAGGCCCAGGCTCCCCAGACCCGTCCAGAACAGCCACGTGCCCAGCATCGCCCCGACGCACAGCTCGTTGCCGTAGAAGGTCACCACCACCTCGCGCAGCACCACCACCTGCGCGACCACTCCGCAGAAGCCGATGAGGAGTACCGCTGGATAGAGCGCGCGCGTCCGTGCCATGGCCCACCGGTCCCACCGGTCTCACAGGTCCCACTTGTCCACCCCCGCATCATAGCCCCCCTGCCGCTCGTGTTCAAGCGCTACACGCCGCTCCCACTTCGGTCAGAGAGCGGACTATGGAGTGCGGCGACGAAGTCGCCGCTTTGGATCCGAGCGGAGCGGAAGAAGGCCGGCATGTGCGAAACAGGCCCACGGAAAGCAGGGCCGTTGCTCCGCACGGCGCCCTCTGCTACGATATGCGCGAAAGGAGCTTGACATGCGCCCAGCACTGCTTCTGGCTGTCCTTGGTTCGCTCGCGCTTCTCCCCGCGGCCCGCGGCCAGGCGGCCAGGGAGTTCGACTGGATTCCCAGCGGGGCCATCGCCGTGGGCGACGAACGCTCGGAGGCCGCGGCACGATACTGGTCGGACGCCACCGCGACGACCCGAGTGGAACTGCCGTATGCCGGCGGCCGAAAGGTCCTCGCCACGGCGCGGGACGTGAAGCTGGAGCGCTTCCGCGTCCGCATCGCCACCTACCGCGGCGGCGCGGGAGGGTGCCTCTTCCTCCGGCCTGTGCAACGGTGGGTGAGTGGTCCCAATCTCCCGTGAACGGCGAGGCGGCTCGCTATTCTACGCGGAGGCGAGCCGGGTGAATCGAACTACTCGACGGTCGGCTGCGCCTTCTCCCATTCCTTCCGGTGCGGCCCGATTCGTTCGAGCAACTGGTCCATTGCTTTGGCCGCCTCGCCATCGAGCACGATCCGCAGACCGTCCAAGCGGGCCAGCATCATCGGGCCGGCGGGCACGGACTCGCGCAGGAGCATCGGGTGCGACCTCTCCGGCTGGTGTAGCATTGGCCCGTTCGCGCCCCAGACCAACCACGTGCAGCCCGGGCGTGGACCGCCCCCAATCCCCTTGCCCATCACGTCGTTTGCTTTGCCGAGGAACGCTTCTTCCGCCGCCAGGTAGTCAATGATCCGGTCTGCCTCCGCCTCGGCGATCCGCACGACCCGCCGATTGGCCATCTCTGGCTCAGGCTGGCGCGGGACGCTGAGAGTCAGCGTGAAGTCGCCTTTCTCCGGCAATTGCATTTCGGCCTCCGGGGCGCGGTACTCGATGGCCAGAGCGAATCCCGCCCTGTTTGCCTTGAGGGACTTGGCAAGCCGGCCCGCGCGGGCCGCTTCTGGCTGCGTGGCGGACCGCCTCAAGGCTCGGGTGATCTCCTGGTCCAGGATCGCGTTGATCGCCTTGACGAAATCGGGGTCATCGCTGAGGACGGTCAGGCCTATGCCCAACTTCATCCACGGTATGCCGTATTCCCGCCGGCTCGACTTGCCGTCCCAGGCAACTGAGGGCTTGTCCGGCGCTACTTC
>VGYW01000725.1 GCA_016872875.1 Planctomycetota bacterium
CATGAACTCCGTATTAGACCGCGGAGCCACCAACCCAGGGCAGCCAGGCATGAGAGGCAATCGGCCTGCGGGCGCGGGGGCCGGCTGATGACGCAAGGCAATCCTGCGGCTGCGCTCTGGCTCACGGCATGTGCCGCGCACTGTTTGCGAAGTTCATGAACTCCGTATTAGACCGCGGAGCCACCAACCCAGGGCAGCCAGGCATGAGAGGCAATCGGCCTGCGGGCGCGGGGGCCGGCTGATGACGCAAGGCGATCCTGCTGCTGCGCTCTGGCTCACGGCATGTGCCGCGCATCCTGTTGCGAAGTTCATGAACTCCGCAATGGGATTCAGAGACCCGCCCCAACCCTTGTTCGCCCTGCCGCGTTTGAAACCGCCCGCGACATGCGCCATACTGTGAATCGCTGGCTCCTCTGGGATTGCAGGGAGGACATGCCCATAGGGGCGTCCTGTGATGTTCCGAGTGCCATCGCTCGAAGAGGCCCGTGTCTGTGTTGCATCCGACCTCGCGTGGCAGCAGTGCAGCCGCCCGGCGTGCGGCGCCGCCTATGAGCTGCGGAGCGTCCACCAGCGTTGCGAGCGGTGTGGGGCGCTGCTCGACGTGGCCTACGACTGGGAGCGGACGCCCCTGCCCGCCCGCCTGGGGCTGTTCGACGAGCGGCGGGCCGCCTTCCGCAAACCGCTCGACTACAGCGGGGTGTGGCGCTTCCGCGAACTCCTCCCCTTCGCCGAACTCGACAAGGTGCTCACCGTCGGCGAGGGGCAGACGCAGCTCCGCTGCTCCGACGGCGTGGCTGCCTACGTCGGCCTCAAGCCAGGCTGCCTCTTCCTCCAATACGAAGGGCTGAACCCCTCCGGCTCGTTCAAGGACAACGGGATGACGGCGGCGTTCACCCACGCGAACATGGTGGGGGCGAGATACGCCGCCTGCGCCTCGACGGGCAACACGTCGGCCTCGCTCGCCCTCTTCGCCGGCGTGTCCGGGCTCCTCAAGGCCATCGTCTTCGTCGGCTCCGGCAAGATCGCCTATGGCAAGCTCTCCCAGGCCCTCGACTACGGGGCGGCGACCCTCCAGATCGCCGGCGACTTCGACGACGCGATGCGCCAGGTCCAGGCGGTCTGCCGCCAGACGAACCTCTACCTCATGAACTCGCTCAACCCCTTCCGCCTCGAGGGCCAGAAGGCGATCATGTACCGGGTGCTGGAGGGGCTGGGGTGGGAGGTGCCCGACTGGATCGTGGTGCCGGGCGGGAACCTGGGGAACAGCTCGGCGTTCGGCAAGGCGTTCGCAGAGCTGCACCACCTGGGCCTCATCGCGCGGATTCCGCGCGTGGCCATCATCAACTCAACGGGCGCCGACACCCTCGACCGCCTGGTGAACGGCGTGGGGGTCCGCTGGAACGGCGGGAACGTGGACGACGCGGCGATCGAGGCATTCTACGGGCAGATGAACGCCGAGAAGCGGAAGGCGCACACCATCGCCTCAGCCATCGAGATCAACCGCCCGGTGAACCTCGAAAAGGCCCTCCGCACGCTCGAGGTCACGAAGGGCGTTGTCCGCGCGGTGCCCGACGAGGCGATCCTGGACGCTAAGGCGATGGTGGGCGCCCACGGCTTTGGCTGCGAGCCGGCCTCCGCCGCCTCCGTGGCGGGCGCGAGGCTGTTGCGCGAGCAGGGCGTCATCGGCCCATCCGACCGCGTCGTCTGCATCCTCACGGGCCACCTGCTGAAGGACCCCGACGCCACGGTGGGCTACCACGCCTACGACGCGGAGCAGTTCCGCCAGAAGTTCGGCTCCTGCGGCGTCGCCCAGGCCCGCCACGCCAACAAGCCGCTCCCCGTGGCCGACGACATTGAGGAAATCCTGCGGGTGATCCGGGAGCTCTGACCCGGCCCTGTCGAACCGATCGATTCGATCGATTCGGTCGAATCGGTCGAAAACCAAGAGGAGCCCAGCGAATGTGCGCTTTCCCCATCCAGCATGGCCAAACCATGGTCCTCATCGGCGACAGCATCACGGACTGCGGGCGCCGCGAGCCGAGCCTCGGCCCGCTGGGGAACGGCTACGTGGCCTTCTTCGTTGACCTCGTGGCCGCGAAGTACCCCGAGCGGGCGGTCCGCTTCGTCAACAAGGGGATCGGCGGCAACACCGTGCTCGACCTTGAGGCCCGCTGGGAGGCCGACGTGGTGGCGGAGCGTCCCGACTGGCTCGCGGTGATGATCGGCATCAACGACCTGCACCGCACGCTCGACGGCATCTTCGTCATCCCGCCCTCGGTCTACCGCGAGCGCTACGAGCGCATCCTCCAGCGCGCCGTTGGCGCCCTGAGTCCCCAGCTCATCCTCCTCGAACCCTTCTACATGATCCTCGACCGCGACGCCAACGACTACCAGCGGCGGGTGCTCGGCGTCCTGCCCGCCTACATCGAGGCCGTTCACGAGCTCGCCGGCAAGTTCGGCGCGCGCCTCGTCCGCCTCCAGGACATGTTCGAGCGGCAGCTCCAGCACCGCCCCTACACCGCCTTCTGCGGCGAACCCGTCCACCCGAACCGCACAGGGCACCTCCTCATCGCCTGGGAGCTGCTGACCGCTCTCGAGGCGTAGCCGTCGAGTATGGCCCCCAGTTCTGATGATGTTCTTCGGCTCCGAAGCTCCGAACGGAGCGTACTATAGCAGCCCAGGGCGAAGCCCTGGGACAGGTGGGCGGCCAGGTTCAGCCCTGTGGGGGCGTACTACCCGCCCTGGGCAGGATGTGGTGCCCGGAACCGCATAGTACGCCCCTTCAGGGCTAACCTACCCACCGCTCCCTTCCCAGGGCTTCGCCCTGATCTTTGCCCACATCTCGGGGCCTTGTAGCCCGCGAATGCGGGCGACCCAGCCGTAGCCCAGGGCGACCGCAGGGAGCCCTGGGATCGCGCGTCCCCCCCCATCCAAGCCCCCGAAGGGGGCGTTTCACGCCCATTGAATCGCCCCGCTTCGGGGGCTCTACGCTGGCGGGGCCTTTTCCCAGGGCTCCCTTCGGTCGCCCTGGGCTACGGCTCAAACGCC
>VGYW01000726.1 GCA_016872875.1 Planctomycetota bacterium
ACTGGCTCGGCCGCGCCTTCAAGTGGGACCCCGACAAGGAGGAGATCGTGGGCGACCCCGAGGTCGCCCGCTGGCTCGACCGCCCCAAGCGCGAGCCGTGGACGCTGTGAGGAGGGACGAGTGAAAGTGACAAGTGAAAGTGACAAGTGAGAGTGAGGAGTGAGGAGTGAAGAGGGGAAAGGAGGTGGACGTGGCTCGCCCTACTGCGTTGTGCCTCATTCTCGCGAGCATTGTGCTGGCCGGGTGCTTCAGCCTCGAGCCGGAGGTGGTGAAGTCTCAGGGGCAGCCGCAGGCGCTGACCATGCCGACCACGCCGCCGCGGACATTCTCCCCGTCCAAGCCGTTGCTCCCCAAGCTGCCGCCCACGTCGCCCGAACACCCGCGGATGGGGCAGTGGTCCGACGATGGCCTCCACTACCAGGAGTCCAGGGAGACCATAGAGGTGCCCTTCATGCCCTTCCCGGTCTTCCGCAGGCGCACGTTCGGCCCGGCTCCGAGCGCCTCCGAGGTCAACCCTCAGCTCCCGCCCGCCCCAGGCGGCCGCTGACCTGCCGCCCCATAGGCAAGGCCGCAAGAGCGTAGTCCCGAAGGGACGCCAGTGGGTTGCCGGCGGCTTCAGCCGCCGGACAGGGCGCGCAAAGCCAATCAGTCCCGAAGGGACGGCAGAGCCCCTTGGCGCCGCGGTGCGGCCCGCTTTCTGACGTCCCTTTGGGACTTCGGCCAGGGGCGCCCCGGTCCGGCGGCTGAAGCCGCCGGCAACCTACTACGCTCCCTTCGGGAGCAAGACCCAAAGGCGCCCAGAGGCCTGCGCTGCCATCTGTTGAGAGTTGCGCTCACTTTGGCGCGGCCACGCGCAGGACGAGGGAGCGGCGGAAGGCCGGAAGCTCCACGGAGCCGCGCGTGAGACGAAGCGGGACGGAGCGGTTCTCCCAAGGGTCGTACGCCATGGCGTGCGCACCCTCAACGGGGGCCGTTGAGGGTGCCACCCGGCCGAGTGCGGCAAGGTCGAGCGTGGCGCCGCGGAGCTCGTCGGGCGGGCGGGCGTCGCGCAGCTCGGCCTCCCAGGTGTTCTCCTTGTCGCGGCACCAGAGGAGGGTGGTGCGCTTGCCCTTGAGGGCGTAGACGCGCAGGCGCGGGTGGTCGAGCATGGCCGGCTCGAAGCCCTCGGCGGGCGGGTCGAGGCCCTTCACCGCCTCGGCGAAGCGCCCGAACTGCCACCAGAGGTTGTTGGCGTCCACGTAGACGTCCCAGTGCCAGCACTGTCCACAGCCGGCGGCGCCCGCGAAGAAGGGGGCGAAGAGGACGTCGTGGAGGATGATGCCCGCCTTGTCCTTGGCGTAGAGCTTGAAGGGTCCGCTGTGGCTCCTCTCGACGGCGCCGCTCTCGGCCAGGATGACGGGGCGGCCGGGCTTCAAGGCGAGGAGCTCGCGCACCGCGTCGGCCGTCAGCACATCCACGGGGCCGTGGCAGACCTTGAACTGAGCGCCGAGGTCGAGGTAGCGGTGGACCTGTGCCACGTCGTTGCCCTTCATCAGGGTGTGGCGGCGATAGGCGGGGCGGCCCCACTCGCCGTCGTAGCTGCCCAGGCTCTGCATGGCGAGGTTGCGGGGGAAGAGCTTGTGCAGCTCGGCCAGCATCAGCTCGCTCCAGCCCAGGTAGTCGCCGCCGTGGACGCAGTTGACCTCGTTCCAGAGCTCCCAGGCGTAGACGGTTGGGTTGTCGGCGTAGCGGCTGGCGAACCAGGCGAGCTTCTTCCTGAACTGCTCGCGGCTGGGCTCGCCATCGAACCAGTCCTTCGTCGAGGCGGCGGTTCCGCCCTGGGAGGTGTGGTGGAGGGTCTTGAGCGCCCAGGTCTTGCGTGGCGAGGCGGGGTCAATCTCGCGGAAGTGCTCGATGGTCATCTTCACGCGGATGCCGAGCTTGCGGGCGGTGGCGAGGAGGGCGTCGGTCCGCTTCGCCTTCTCGTCGTCGTAGACGCCGCTCTTGGCATGCTCGATGTCGAAGAAGCCGATGCTGAGCCAGACGCGGAGGTGGTTGCCGCCGTTGTCGGCGAGGGCCTTCACCCAGCGCTCCATCTGGGCCTGCCCTGCCGCAGCGTCGTCGCCCCGCCCGGGGTGAATCAGGTTCAGCCCGATGGGGACGTAGGGCTTGCCGTTCGACAGCTCCAGGTATCGGGGATCGCGCGGGCTGACCCGCACGAACGCCTCTGGGTCCTCCGCCGCGGCTGCGGGCATCGTGAGGATGGCCATCGCCAGTACTCCAATGGGCTTGACGTAAGCCAGCGGCCACCTCATGCGCGGGCCTCCAGCCGGTCTAACGCGTGAGAAGCTCGAGCGCCTCCTGCCGCGCCTTGTCCCAGTCACTCTCCTCGTAGCTCCACATGGGCTTGTTGGGGTCGTAGGCGTCGGGGGGCCACGTGCGCTTGCCGAGGCAGGTGTAGACTCGCTCGACGATGGCCTGGACCTTCGCCCGTCCCGCCTTCTTCTCGGCGAGCTTGAGGAGTTCCCATTCTTCGAGCCCCTCGCGCTGGTGCTTGAGGCGGCGGGAGACGACCGGGCCTTTGAGGTCCTTCGTCTGCACCCAGTCCGGCGCGCCCGGCAGGGAGAAATCGCCCGGATAGACCAACTGCCCGTCCCCAGGCGGGAAGCGCTTGTGCAGTTGCCATTCGGGCTTGAACATCAGGTCCCAGAAGAGGTGTCCGTGTGCCTTCTCGAACCAGAATGCCCAGCCGAGGACGCGCGGCTCCCAGGCGAGGTTGAGGGTGTGGATGTCGAAGGTCGGGAAGGGCACGCCCTGGGCGTTGCTGAGGTAGAACCAGAGCTGTTGGCCTGCGGCGCGGCGCTTGTCCCATTCCGCGCGTCCGCCGTAGGCGCGCTCGCCCTGGCCGTACCAGGCGCCGTAGCACTTGAGGGCGCGGATGTGGTGGGTGACGAGTGCGTCGAGCTCCGTGCCCTCGCGGTTCAGCGTGTCGGCCACCTTGCCGCGCCACTCGGGCAGCTCGGCGAGGACCATCCTTGCGAACTCGGCCAGGGCGGGGATGGCTTT
>VGYW01000727.1 GCA_016872875.1 Planctomycetota bacterium
TGGGCGCACCGTGCCCGACTTCCGCTACCTGCGCGCCGACGAGGAGGACAACGTCTGCATCGCGCCCGCCGACACGCCGATGGACAAGCAGGGCCGCCTCCTCGGCGAGAACATCCTCGTCCGAAGGGCCGGCGACTTCGTCTACGTGCCGCGCAACGACGTGAACTTCGTGGACATCTCGCCGAAGCAGATGGTCGGCGTCTCCGCCGCCCTCATCCCCTTCCTCGAGCACAACGACGCCAACCGCGCCCTCATGGGCTCCAACATGCAGCGCCAGGCCGTCCCTCTCCTCACCACCGAGCCCCCCCTCATCGCCACCGGCATGGAGAAACCGGTCGCCCGAAACTCCGGCATGGTCATCGTGGCCGAGGAGGACGGGGTGGTGACCTACGTGTCGGCCGACCGCATCGTCGTCGGCGAGCACGAATACCCTCTCCGCAAGTTCGTCGGCCTCTCCGAGCGCACCTGCCTCAACCAGAAGCCCATCGTCCGCGTGGGCCAGAGCGTGCGGGCGGGCGAGGTCGTCGCCGACGGCGCCGGCACGGCCGGCGGCGAGCTCTCCCTCGGCAAGAACGCACTCGTGGCCTTCATGCCCTGGGACGGCTACAACTTCGAGGACGCGATCCTGGTGAGCGAGACGCTGGTGCAGGCCGACGCCTTCACCTCGATCCACGTGGAGGAGTTCGAGGTCGAGATCCGCGAGACCAAGCTTGGCCGCGAGGAGTTCACGCGCGACATCCCCAACGTCTCCGAGCGCGCGCTGCGCAACCTCGACGAGGAGGGCATCGTCAGAGTCGGCACACGCGTCTCGCCCGGCGACTACCTCGTCGGAAAGGTCTCCCCGAAGTCCAAGAGCGAGCTCTCCCCCGAAGAAAAGCTCCTCCTCGCCATCTTCGGCCGCGCCGGCGAGGACGTCAAGAACGACTCCCTCACCGTCCCCTCCGGCGTTGACGGCATCGTCATTGACGCCCAGAAGTTCTCGCGCCGCAGCCACCTGCCCGAGGAGCAGCGCCAGAAGGACCGCGAGGACCTCAAGCGCGAGAGCACCGAGTACAACAATCGCATCGTCGAGCGCTTCCAGGCCATGGTCGCCCAGATGGAGAAGGAGCTCGGCGGCCCAGTCCTCAGCGCCCAGGCCGCCGTCTCATACTCCGACCTCGCCGCGCGCTCCACCCGCGAAATCCTCGAACTCGAAGAACGCTTCGACCCCGAAGACGTCGTCACCAAGTCCAAGAAGGAACACGACGCCGTCCAGCGCATCTACGAGCTCCTCTCGGAGGAGATAGACATCATCAAGGACGAACGCGACCGCCGCGTGGACCAGCTCCGCCGCGGCGACGAGCTCCCCACAGGCGTCCTCGAGCTCGTCAAGGTCTACGTCTCCACCAAGCGCGTCCTCTCCGTCGGCGACAAGATGGCCGGCCGCCACGGCAACAAGGGCGTCATCGCCAAGATCATGCCCGTTGAGGACATGCCCTTCCTCGAAGACGGCACGCCCATTGACATCGTGCTCAACCCCCTCGGCGTCCCCTCCCGAATGAACATCGGCCAGGTCCTCGAAACCCACCTCGGCTGGGCCGCCAAGGCCCTCGGCTACCGCGTCGTCACCCCAGTCTTCGACGGCATCACCGAGGAGCACATCCGCAAGGCCCTCAAGGAGGCCGGCCTCCCCGAGGACGGCAAGACCCTGGTCTACGACGGCCGCACCGGCCGCCCCTTCGACCAGAAGGTCACCGTCGGCTACCACTACATGCTCAAGCTCGACCACCTCGTTGACGACAAGGTCCACGCCCGCGCCACCGGCCCCTACTCGCTCATCACCCAGCAGCCCCTCGGCGGCAAGGCCCGCTTCGGCGGACAGCGCTTCGGCGAAATGGAGGTATGGGCACTGGAGGCATACGGCGCCGCGCACATCCTCCAGGAACTCCTCACCGTCAAGAGCGACGACGTCGAAGGCCGCACCAAAATCTACGAGTCCATGGTCAAAGGCGAGAACACCCTCAAGGCCGGCACGCCGGTCTCCTTCGAAGTCCTCATGAACGAAATCCGCGGCCTCTGCCTCAATATGCGTCTCGAAAAGCGCAGGGTCTGACGCCCCCGCAGCCGGCACCACAACGCCACCTTAGCCCGGCTCTCGCCATCAGGCGGTCATCTCACGGTCACGCCCGCGAAGACGACGGCGACCATGCTCATGAGCTTGATGAGGATGTTCAACGAGGGGCCGCTGGTGTCCTTGAAGGGGTCGCCCACGGTGTCGCCGACGACGGCGGGCAGGATCACAGCGTATATTCGCCCCGATCAATCGCCCCCTCGATCTCATCCACCAGCTCATCCTCCTGGCGCATGAACTCCACGAACAGCGGATGGTCCTTCACCGACGCCAAATGCCGCCAGTCCACCAACACCCGCCAGGCATAGCCATATCGCTCTCTTGCCATGGCGAGCCACCTCAGAACTTGCTCCAGTGCCGTCTTCCCGTGCACCAGTGCCAGCGCTGAGGCGAAAAGGATTTCCGGCCAGAAGCCCATGGGCGCCTGAGACCAGGCAATGTCCTTTACCTCGTCCCGCAGCGTAATCGGGGTGTAGGAAATCCAACTTTCAGGAGGGCCCCCTCTCCGCGGCACAAAAGACTCTTCTTCCGGGATCTCGACACTTGCGATGGCACTTGCGATGGACTTCCTCAATGAGTGGGTTATTCTCCCGGCTGCGAGGTAGGACAAGAGTCTTAGTATGAACGCAGTGACCGATGTTGGGCCCTCCGGATGGGAAAGGAACCGGGCAAAGTAATCAAATCCACCGGGGAGATTCTTACGGGGTACCGTTGTCCGGGACAGCAGCACCTGCGGGAAACGCCGCAACATCGTCACCGGAAGAGCCGGTTCCGATTCGGGGCACATTCTCTGAGCAAGTCCTAGCACTACAACGCTAGAAAACATTGAAGCACTTCCTGAGTTGGGACAGTTTGATGCCTCGTAGTCTGAGTTCACGACGCCGCCGCTTGCAGTGGCCACGATCGGCCCGCTGGTTAGACTCCTGCCAGTA
>VGYW01000728.1 GCA_016872875.1 Planctomycetota bacterium
CTGAGCATCTTAGTCTTGCTCTTCGGGTAGGCGGTGGCGATGGCCGGGTTGATCGCTGCCTCCACAGTGCCCGCGGCCAGCCCATTGAGGATCGAGCCGGCGTAGAGCGAGGTGTAGCTCCTCGCCGACACCAGCAGGATGGCCGACACCACGTGGCAGGCGAAGGCGAAGATCATGCTCTTGCCGTAGCCCACCTTGTCAATGAGCAGGCTGAAGAGGACGATGCTGACGCCGAATGGCCAGAAGCCCGCGCCCAGAATCTCCCCCTTCTGCGTCTCGCTGAGGGCGAACTCGATCTGCCACTGCCCCATCAGCATGATGCGAATGATGAACGAGAACGACGTGGCGACGAGCGCCACAATGCACGCCACGAGCAGGAACAGGTGTTGGCGTTCCTGTCCTGCTTCCCCTGGGCCGCCTGCCTGGTCCGCCATGAGACGTCTCCTCCGATCCGAGGGAGCCCTGAGCCCGGGGCGGCCGCCCCGCCCCTGTTGGCAAGGGAGTGTAGCAGAAGCAAATGTTCTTTGCAAGCCAATCCATACTTTTCAGTATTGCCCCTCGTCTTGGGCTTCCCACTCGTCGTCGTTGTCGTCGCCGTTGTCTCGTCCCGACGGTCCTCCGTCGGGACGCCGCGTCCTGGACGCTCCCGCGTCCGTCTTCCCCGACTGGCGAGCGGTGCTGCGAGGGGGAGCCAGGGACGCCGGAGCGTCCGGGACGGTGCGTCCCCACGCCGGCGAGCTTGTGAAGGAATGACACGGACCTACACGGACGAACACAGACGCACGCCCATCGCCGAGGAATCTGCCCGTCCGTGCTTGTCCGTGGGCGTCCGTGTGATTTCTTCACAGGTTCCGTAGCGTGGGGACGAGAACAAACTGTGCCTCACCGGGCCGGGAGGACGAACTCCTTCGGCGCGTCCTCGATGGCGAGGGTGGCCGTCTGGTCGGGCTTGGCAGGGAGGTGGAACCTGACGGTGGCCTTGCCGGGATAGCGAGTGCAGAGGAAGGTGGCGGGGGAATGGCCCACGACGGGCAGAGCGGCGAGGCAGACGGGGTGCTTCTCGCCGATCCAGACGCTCGCAGTGACCGGGCCGGTGACGCCCTTTGGGAGGCGGAGGCAGACGCCTGGGACGCTCGCCTGGTCGTTGAAGCAGACGATGAGGTCGCCGTTGGTGAGGACGACGGCGAGGTCGGACGAGCCGTCGGCGTTCAGGTCGGCGGCGAGGAGCGCGCGCTGGCCGAGGCGGGCCTGGCCCGCGTCGCCCTGGATGCCTGGGAGCCGCACCTCGCCCTCCTCGCCGAAGGCGCGGAAGCCGCGGTTCCAGTGGTAGAGGAGGTCGCCTTCGGCGTAGACGAGGCAGAGGTCCTGGCGCCCGTCGTGGTTGATGTCCATTGTCGCGGCGGCGGTGGCGTGGGGCGGGCACTTGTAGCTCATCGAGCCGCTGTAGCGGAAGACGTCGTGGAAGCCGCCCTTCCCGTCGTTCTCCCAGAGCGTGTTCCTCTCCGGGCCGGCCAAGAAGATGTCGAGGTAGCCATCCTGGTTATAGTCGCCCGCGGCTGCGACGGCCACCCCGCCGCCCGTGGCGAGAGGGGACTTGGCCGGCGGCGAGAAGCCGCCCGGCTTTCCCCTCCAAAGTGTCCCCGCCGATTCGCCGGGCTGAACGATGTCCACGAAGCCGTCGTTATCCAGGTCCGCGGCGATGCAGGGGGAGGGCTGGCCGAGGCCCTCCTGGGTGCCGGCGGGGAGCTCGGCTTTGCTCCATCCGCCCTTCGCATCGGCCACGAGCAGGAAGGGGGCGCTGCCGCTCACGACGAGGGCGGGTCGGCCATCTGTCGAGCATGGGGTGAGGGCGAGGCAATCGGGCCCGAGCTTGGGCGCGGCCGCGGCTGGCTTGAACGTGCCGTCGGCACTCGCGAGCCGCACCGCGGCAGCCGAGCCGTCCCAGGACACCAGGTCGGCCAGGCCGTCGCCATCGAGGTCGAGCCAGGCGAAGCGGCGGCTCCTGGTGTCGAGCTTCGCGGCCGCCGTGATGTCCTCCATTGCCTCATCGCCCTTCGCTCGGAAGAGCTTGTCGCCGGCCGCCGAGCCGACGAAGAGGCAGGGCTTGTTGAGGGCAGGGAACTCGATGGCAGCGAGGCCGGCGATGTCCCCAGGCACGTTGCCCGCCTTGGCGTGGGCCATCCAGCGCACGCCTGCGGTGACGGGCACGTCGGCGTCGGGGTCGTCGGCGAGGTGCTTGGACATGCGGATGAGCATGTCGGTGCCGCCGGCGTAGGTGCCGGCCATCTGGGGCGCATAGCCGAGCACGCTCCAGCGGGCCTCCCCCGCCGCTTTGAGGTCGAGCCACAGGCCGGCCACGTGGAGATATGCTCGCTTCTCCTCGTTGAGGGTGCCCGAGAAGAGGATGGCGGGGTCCTTGGCATTGGCCTTGAGGGCCTGCTGGATGTCGGCCACGTGATCCTTGTTGCAGGCGGCGAGCGACACAACGTGTTCGGTAGCGGCCTTGCCTTTGATGGGGGTGGCAGTGAGCTTCCACTCAAGGGCATTGGCCGTGGGCTCGACCGGCCCGGCAAGGACGAGCTCGGACTGCTCGACGAGGTGCTTGGGGGTGAAGCGGGGGTTGATGATGGCGAGGGCGGAGGAAGAGAAGAGGAAGAGAAGAGAGAAGGTAAAATGATTACGGGTAAAATGATAAGAGAAGAGAAGAATGGGGTTCAAGAAGAAAGGGTTTTGAAGGTGATCGTGTGGTGCTGGAGGTTGATCCATCGGAGGTTCCTAAGGCGAGTGTGAGAGAGGCACTTGCGGAGTTGTTGTTCGTAGGCGGCGGGGTCACGGGTGATGGCAGTGACTCTGAAGGCGGTGTCGGGATTGAGCAGTGGCGATGTCCCGAACTCCGTTGAAATAGAGACGGCGGCCCGGGTATCCTGTGGTTGTATGAGATCACCGGACACCCTTGGTAAGGAGAGCCGCCGTGCAGGAAGTGTACACCAAAGAGCCGTCG
>VGYW01000729.1 GCA_016872875.1 Planctomycetota bacterium
ACGGGTCCGCGCGAAAAGGAACTTTTCCCGCGTGTACCAGTTTTGAGGGGGCAATGCCTTTGTAAGGGTGGAGAGGAGCGAGCACGATGAGCCCCGAACGATTCAGCCGGCTGCACGGCGAGTGCCGCCGAATCATCAACGGAATCCGAAAGGCCCGCAGGTTCACGGCGGAGGACATCGCCGACATGGACCAGGAGATGGCGGGGGCGCTCCTGGGGCTCGACGACGGGCAGACCGACTCCTACTGCCTGGAGCGTGCGGCCTGGGCGGCCCTCGCCTGGCTGCGGAAGACCTATGGCCGCAGCATCCTGTTCGGAATCCAGCAGAGCGCCGACCTGGTGCCGCTGATCGACAGCGGCAAGTGGCGCAGAGTGTGGTGTTGAATGGCCATAAACCTCCCGCAGGTTTGGAACCTGCGGGAGGTTCAATGGCCGTCTGACCCCTCTCCCTTGAGGGAGAGGGAAGGGTGAGGGTGAAACCGAAGTGCGACCCTCCCCCTTCCCCCTCCCTGGGAGGGAGGGGGGTGCAGAGGAGGACACGCCGATGAGCGAAGAGACCAAGGAGGGTTTGGCCGACCGCAGGCTGCCGAGCCGCGTGGAGGAGCTCTGGGCCGAGGTGGACCAGCTCTCGGAGCGGCTGGCGCACCTGAGGGCCCAGGCCTGCGCCGTCGAGGCGGGGCAGACCATCGTGAGGCGGCGCTTCGACGCCAAGGGCCAGGTGCTGGGGTGGGACGAGACGCTGAAGCCGCAGCCCGCGGCGGCGGCGGCCTACTGGCGCGAGGTCCACAAGCTCGAGGCCCGTCTCCGCGAGGTGAGCGAAACGCTGCGCGTCAAGGGGTTCTACGGGGACCGGGGCATACCTCCTCGCAACATCGTCCAGGTGGACCACCTGCCCCCCAGGCCAGGCGAACGCTAGGGTGTGCATACTTGCACACCGAGGGAGAGCGCCTGGCGTTCCGCGTGCAGGTATGCACGCCCTACCAGCAACTCGGCGTACCCTCCCGAACGTGAAGAAACGTTCGGGAGGGGACAGCGTTCATTCCCGTACCCAAACACCTAACCCGCATTTCTCACCAGCGGCTGGTGAGAAATGCGGGAACCACCAAACCACAAGCACCAAGCGCCAAACAAGCCCCAAACTCCAATCCTCAATGGTCCAAGCGGAGACTACGTGGTGTTGCCCGCGACCCTGGGGGCTTGCTTTGGTCATTGAGCATTCCGGGCTTGGAGATTGTTTGGTGCTTGGCGTTTGGCTCTTGGGATTTCCCGCATTTCGTGAGAAATGCGGGCTGACACCCAACACCTGACACCCATGAACGCCATCCGCCTCAGATTCGATGCGCTGCCCGCCCAGAGGCGGTTCCTGGACTCTCGGGCGCGGTTCGCCGGGCTCTTCGGCGGCATCGGCTCGGGGAAGACCGTCGCGGGCTGCGTCTGGGCAATCGAGAAGGCCTGCAACAACCCCCGCTCCCTCGGCCTCGTCGGGGCCAATAGCTACCGCCAGCTCCAGGACGCCACGCTCCGCACCCTCCAGCGCCTCGTGGCCGAAGGCGACGTCCCGCACGAGTTCAGCGTGTCGGACCTGCGCTTCCGCCTGGGCAACGGGGCCGAAATCCTCTGCCGCTCGATGGACAACTACGATTCCCTCCGCGGCGTCGAGCTGGGCTGGTTCTACCTCGACGAGCTGCGCGACACGCGGCTGGAGGCCTGGCGCGTCGTCCAAGGCCGCCTCCGAAGCCCAAATGTGGATGCGCGCGAGGGGCGCGTGACCTCCACCCCCAACGGCTTCGGCTGGATCTACGACGAGTTCGTGCGAAAGCCCGCCGACCCCGCGGCACCCGCCGAGTATCGCGGCAACTACGAGGCGTTCTTCGCCCGCACGGCCGACAACTGCCATCTGCCGCCCGACTACCTGGCGGCGCTCCTGGCCAGCTACGACCCGCTGCTCGCCGCCCAGGAGCTCGAAGGCCGCTTCGTCAACACCACGGCGGGAAGGGTCTACCACGCCTTCGACCGCGCGGCCCACGTGACCCCCGAGGCCGAGCTGGTGCCTGGCCAGCCCATCTTCTGGGCGCTCGACTTCAACGTGTCGCCCATGACTGCGGTGATTGCCCAATGGGAGCCCACGGGCAGATCGGACCGATCGGTCGGATCCGACCGATCCGACCGATCCGACGGATCTGACCGATCCCCCCTTGGAGCGCACGACGCGAGGCTCCGCGTCGTGGACGAGCTTTGGCTCACCAACTCGGGCACGCTCGACATGTGCGAGGCGTTTGGGGAGTGGCTGGAGAGAGCTTCGAGCCGCGAGCCACGAGCGGCGAGCCATCCTGTTCCGAAGCTCGAAGCTCGTGGCTCGAAGCTCGCGGCTGTCTTCGTCTTCGGCGATGCGGCAGGGGGCAACCGCTCGACGGTGGGTCCGAGCGACTACGCGCTCATCCGCCAGAGCTTCCCGCGGGCGCGTTTGTGCGTGCCGGCGGCCAATCCCCCGCGGCGCGACCGCTACAACGCCGTCAACGCCGCCCTCCGCGACGCGCGAGGCCGCGTGCGCCTCCGCATCCACCCGCGCTGCCGCCGCCTGATTGACGACCTCGAACAGGCCGTCTACCAGCCCGGCACGGGCATCCCCGACACCAGCAGCCCCGAGCGGGGGCACGTTTCCGATGCGCTCGGCTACCTGGTGGTGAGGCTCATGCCGGCCGGCAGGGCGGGGGTGAGGGTGGGGAAATGGTGAGGGAAGAACACGGACACACACGGACTGACACGGACGCGAAGAGTTGGGAACGTCCCAAGTTCTTGAGCCTCCCCGGGCGACGCTCTCCGCGCCGCGGGAACGCAAAGGCGAACTCGCGTCTGGGGGACCAGTCCCCCAGACCCCCTGGGATTTACCGCATTCGGCCACCGGCACGTCTCCTGGAGGCCAGCGCGGCCATTTTCCTGTTGGGGTGCCGGCGGCCCGAAAGCGGAAAATCCTGGGGGTTCGGGGGCAAGGCCC
>VGYW01000730.1 GCA_016872875.1 Planctomycetota bacterium
GGCTTCTGCTACGCCTGCCACGACTCCAATGGCCCGTCCACGAAAGACCTCCAAACAGCCATGGCGCGAACGTATCATCACCCGGTCAACAACTCCGACCCCAGGCGTCCCACCAACGGCCGCAAGGTCGAGTGCACCACCTGCCACCGACAGCACTATGTGAAGTCCACCCCCGCCCACACGACCGGGAACACGCCCTCCGGCCGCATCGAGGGCGTCCGCGGCGTCAACGCCTCCGGCAACCCCGTCTCCTCCATCTCCTACGAGTACGAGCTCTGCTTCCTCTGCCACGCCGGCTACGCCGGCGCGGGGAGCAACCCCGGCGACGGCGGCCCCGACCCCGTGAGCAACAAGGCCACGCTGCTCAACGTGGGCGCCGGCACGGGGACCGCGACCAGCGCCGGCACGACGACGACGGTGAACAACAGCGCCGGCGGCTACACCCCGGACGCACTCGTCGGCTGGTTCATCACCTTCACTGGCGGCACATCGAACAACCTCGGCGCGCAACGCAAGATCACCGCCAACACCGCCACCCAGATCGCCTGGTCCGGCGCACTCTCGCGCGCAACGGCCACGGGCGACGCCTATCGCCTGATCGCCGGCACGTTCCACCCCGTGGTGAAGGCCCAGGGGAACCCCTATTGCACCGCCACGGCAGCCAATGGCAACATCGTGACGATGGAGACGCCCTGGAATCAGACCGCGGGCACGCACAACACAATGTGGTGCTCGGACTGCCACCGCGACACCGGGCTTGCCGGCCCGCACGGCACGAACAATAAGCCGCTGCTCGTCGCCGGCCTGAGCGCCGTCGAAACCACCTCCGGCAGCGGCGACTGGCACACCCCACTGTGCATCAGGTGCCACAAGAAGTCCGTCTACGTCGCCGGCGGCAACGGCAGCCGGTTCTCTGCGCACAACAACAACAACCACAGGAAGCCGAACTATACGCGGACATCGGACGGCAAGGTGCGTTATGGCGGCTGCCTGTCGTGCCACTATGGCGGCGGCCCGGAGGTGCCCATGAACGGCGTGCATGGCTGGACCAACACGACCTGGACCTTCATCAACGGGAACTCAGTCACCGCCTGGACCCCTGGAAGTTGCACGGTGCTCGACGGCGGCGGCTCGACCTGTAACGGGCACAGCAGGACCTACTGAGGCCCCCGATGGCCAGCGGCATTCTGAGCGATTCCAGATTCCAGATTCCACATTCCAGATTCCAAGCCGCGGTCGGCCTGCTGTGGTCGCGGCGGGTTGCGGCGGTGCTTCTCGCCTTGCTCGCCGCGCTTTGCATGGCCGGCGCCGTCGTGCCCCGCGGCATCCTCGCCATCCCTTTCGCGGCACTCGCCGGGCTGGTCGGCCTCAGCGCCTCCGCCTGCGTCGTCACCCGCGCCTACCGCCTCATCCATTCTGCACTCCGCATTCCGCACTCCGCACTGCTCGGCTCCCTTCTCTTCCACGCCGGCCTGGTGGGCCTGACAGCAGCAGGGGCGCTCAGCACACTCACCCGCGAGGAGGGCAAGCTCCTCCTGACCGAAGGCCAGGAGACGAACCTCGCAACCGCCGCCGGAGTCCGGCTACGGCTCGAAAAGTTCCACCCGGTCCACGTGGGGAGCTGGGGGACGCCCGACTACGCGAGCGACCTGGCGGTGATCGAGGAGGGCCAGGAGGCCCGGCGGGCCACGGTGCGCGTGAACGAGCCGCTCGTCCACCGCGGCCTCACGCTCTACCAGGCCCTCCATGGCTTCTCCGTCCTCGTGGTCCTCGCCGACGCCCAGGGGCGCCCGAGGGCCGGCTCGTGGGTCGCTCTGGGCACCGACCTCAAGTCGCAGCCCGTGCGCTACCGCGACACATTCACCCTGCCCGGCACCCGCCTGGCCGTCGAGGCCGAGTTCTTCCCCGACGCCTTTCCCGAGGGAGACAAGCTCACCACCCGTTCGCCCGACCCCCGGAACCCTGCCCTGGCCGCAACCGTGCGCGACGGCCTGGACACCCTCTACCGCGGTCCGGTATACTTGGAGAAGCCGGTGCAGTTGCGCGACGGCCTCTGGCTCAAGCTCGCCGGCGTGCGCTACTGGTCGGGCTTCGACACCGTGCGGGACCGCGGCGTGGGCCTGCTCTTCGCCAGCGCGTGGGCCGCCGTGGCCGGCCTCTGCCTGCGCTTCTGGCCCAAACGGCGCCCCGCCGTGTGATTCTTGGTTCTTGGTTTTCGATTTCTGGTTTCTGCCCTTTGCCTTTTGCCTTCTGACTTCGCTCCGCACTCCGCATTCCGCATTCCGCACTTGAGGTACGGTGTTGATGACGATCGAGACCGCTTCACTCGGCTTCTGGCTTGCCCTCTCGCTCTGGGTGGTCGGCTTCCTGCTCTCGCTCTGCGCCCTCGTGTTCCGCCGCGAGCGGCTGCTCGGCGTGGCCGTGGCCATCGCGGCGCTCGGGCTGGCGCCCCTGACGGCGGGGATCGCCGTCCGCTGGGCGGCCACGGCTCGGCCGCCCTTCATCAGCCTCTACGAGCTTGTCATCGCCAGCGCCTGGTTCGCCGTGGCGGCCTATCTCGGGGCGCAGTTGGCATGGCGGGCCGCAAGGCCGGTCGCCGTCGCAGTTCTGCCTGTGGCTTTCCTCTCGCTGGGCGCGGCCCTCACCCTCTCGCCTGCGGCGAACCCCCTGAGCGCCGCCCTGAAGAGCTGGTGGCTCGTCGTCCACATCCTCTTCGCGCTCCTCGGCCACGGCTGCTTCGCCGTAGCCTTCGGCGCCGCTCTCCTCCTCCTCGTGCGGGGACACGACGCCCGTTCTTCGGCTCTGGACGAGATCAGCTCGCGCTCCGTCGTCTTCGGCTTCATCTGCCACACCGTAATGATCCTGTCGGGCAGCATCTGGGCCAACAACGCCTGGGGGCGCTTCTGGGGCTGGGACCCGATCGAGACCTGGTCGCTCGTGACCTGGCTGCTCTACGGGCTGTACGCCCACCTTCGGCTGCTGCCGCGCTGG
>VGYW01000731.1 GCA_016872875.1 Planctomycetota bacterium
GCCTACTGGCGGCAGCGAATTAGCGCCATGTCATTGAGCCGGCGCGAGAGGTCCCAAATACTCGGCGCCCTGCAAACCGCCCTTTCCACCGCAGCGTAGGGAAAGGAAAAGCGCCAAAGTCCACTAAGAGAACAGCCTCGGAAACTCAGAGTTTCCGAGACTGTCGCTTCGGGCGGATGAGCCCTCTTTCTTGCGGTCAGGCCGGGGGGAGAAGGGCGAGGATTTCGTCGGCGGCGCGGGCGGGTGCGCCGGGGGCGCCGAGGCGGGGGCGGACCTCGGCGGCGAGTTCCCCGGCCATCTTGGGCAGGCGGCCTTCGCGGATCATTTTGAGGGCGGTGCGGGCAATGGCCTTGGGGGTGGCGTGGAGTTGGATGAGTTCGGGGACGAGCTCCCTGCCCGCGACGAGGTTGGCGAGGGAGAAGTGTTTCACGCCCCGGACGAGTAGCCAGGCGAGGAAGGCGGTGAAGGGGGCGACTTTGTAGGTGACGATCATGGGTGTGCCGATGATGCCGGCCTCGAGGGTGGCGGTGCCGGAGGCGACGAGGAGGAGGTCGGCGCCGGCCATGAGCTCGCGGGCCTTGCCGGGGAAGACGTGGAGGGGCAGCTTCGTCCGCTTCGGCCAGGCGTTGTACTCATCGGGCGGCAGGGAGGGGGCGGGGGCGGTGGCGACGGTGATGCCGCCGAGGGCGTCGCTGATGCGCTCGGCGGCGCCGAGCATGGGGGGCAGGAGGCGATGGACCTCGCTCTTCCGGCTGCCGGGGAGGAGGCCAAGGATGAAGCGATCGGTGGGCAGGCCGAGCTCCGCGGCAAAGCGCGGCCCTTCGCCAGGCTCAGGACGGCGGTAGGCGGCCAGGCTGTCGAGGAGGGGGTGGCCGACGAAGGTGGCCTCGATGCCGTGTCGGGCGTAGAAGGCCGGCTCGAAGGGGAGGATGACGAGGCGCTTGTCGGTGTAGCGGCGAATCTTGTGGACGCGGCTCTCGTGCCAGGCCCAGACCTGGGGGCAGATGTAGTAGACGACTCGGACGCCGCGCTCGTGGGCCCAGCGAGCGAAGCGGAGGTTGAAGGCGGGGTAGTCAATGAGGACCACGGCGTCGGGGCGGCGGCGGTCGAGTTCAGCGATCATGTCGTGGAAGACGCGGTTGATGCGTCGGAGGACGCCGAGGACCTCGGTGATTCCGACGGCGGCGAGTGGGGTGACGTCGCGGAGGACCTCGACGCCGGCGTCGCGCATGGCGGGGCCGCCCATGCCGGCGAGGGCGATGCCGGGCTCGCGCTCGCGGAGGGCGCGGGCGAGCTTGGCGCCGTGGTAGTCGCCCGAGGTCTCCCCCGCAAGGATGAAGAGAGAGTGGCTCATGGCTGCTCGCGCCGGCGGCGGTTGGCCTCGATGGAGTCGAGGATGCGGGAGGCGAGAGCGAGGGCGCGGCGGGCGTCGCGGCCCGAGCAGGGGGGTGGGGCGCCCGTGGCGATGGTGCGGAGGAAGGCCAAGAGCTCCTGCTCGAGCGCGTCGTGGGCGCTCATAGGGATTTCCTCGACGCAGATGAGCTTGTCGAGGACGAACGCCTTCACGTCCGGCAACGTGGTGGGGTCCACCCGCGTAGCGTCGGGGGCGTTGGGGCGCTTGCGGGAGACGAGGGCGCGGCGCAGGCCGTAGTCAATGCTCAGGTAGCTGTCGGGTTGGATGATGCGGACCTTGCGCTTGGCGTGCATGGCGACGCGGCTGGCCGTGAGGTTGGCGACGCAGCCGTTGGCGAAGGTGAGGCGGGCGTTCGCAATATCCTCGTAGGGCGAGAGGGCGCGGACGCCGATGGCGTCCACCGAGACCACCTCGGACGGGATGAGGTCGAGGAGGATGTCGAGGTCGTGGATCATCAGGTCGAGGACGACGCCGATGTCGAGTGAGCGGAAGGTGAAGGGGCCGATGCGGTCGCAGTCCACGTAGAGGGGGGTGGTGAGGTGGCTCTTGGCGGCGAGGAGTGCGGGGTTGAAGCGCTCGACGTGTCCGACCTGGATGGGGACGCCGCGCCCGCTGCCAGCAGCGGGCACCCGCTCGGCGAGGGCGAGGAGCTGGTCGGCCTCGGCGAGCGTGCGGGTCATGGGCTTCTCGATGAGGACTGGGCGGCCGCGCTCGATGAAGTCGCGTGCGACGGCGAAGTGTGCGGCGGTGGGGACGGCGATGCTGGCGGCGTCCACGTCGTCGAGGAGCAGGCGGTGGTCGGCGACGGCTCGTGCGCCGTAGGGGGCGGCGACGCGCTGCGCTCGCTCAAGCACGGTGTCGGCGACGCCGACGAGCTGGGCGTTTGGCAAGCCGGCGTAGATGCGAGCGTGGTGGCGACCGAGGTGTCCTGCGCCGATGACGGCGAGGCGAACAGGGGAATGCGGAGTGGGGAGTGCGGAATGCGGAGTGCTGATTGGCCTTCCCTCTCACTTGTCACTTGTCACTTGCCACTTGGCTTGCCTTATCCTCTGCGTCGGAGGGCTTCGCGTGCGCGGCCTTGGCGGCCGGCGTGCATCTGGCGGAGGAAGTCGAGGAGGTGGCGGAGCTCGGGGACCAGGGAGGCTCCGGGAACGTCAATCTCGTCAATGGCCTGTGCAGCGGTCAGGTGGGAGCGGTAGATGAGGCGTTGGGCATCCTTGAGGGCCTCGACCACCTCGTTGGGGAAGCCGCGGCGCTTGAGGCCGATGGTGTTGACGCCGCGGACCTTTGCGGGGCTGCCCTCGGTGATCATGTAGGGGGGGCAGTCGTGGACGATGCGTGAGCCGCCGCCGATGAAGGAGTGGGTTCCGACGGTGACGAACTGGTGTAGGCCGGTCATGCCGCCGAACCAGGCCTTGTCCTCGATCTTGCAGTGGCCGCTGATGCCAACGTAGTTGGCCATCACGATGTCGTTGCCCACCTCGCAGTCGTGGGCGATGTGGCAGTAGGCCATGAGGAAGTTGCGGCTGCCGACGCGTGTGACCCAGTCCTGCTTGGTCGAGGCGGCGTTGACG
>VGYW01000732.1 GCA_016872875.1 Planctomycetota bacterium
CAGTTGCCGATCATGCCGAGGCAGTAGTCGGAGATGCAGTACCAGATGCTCCAGCCCTTGCCCTGGGTGTAGGGCCGGCAGCGCTCGAAGCAGTAGGGCGCCATCGGGGCCGGGCCGAGCCACAGCTCGTAGTCCAGCTCCTTCGGCACCGGCTCGGTGGGCTGCTTGGCACAGGTCCAGCTCCCCGGCACGCCGACGAGGATGGTCTTGAGCTGGCCGATCTTGCCGTTGCGGACCAGTTCGCAGGCGCGGCGGAAGTTGCCGCCGGAGCGCTGCTGGGTGCCGAACTGGAAGACGACCTTGCTGTCCTTGACCGCCTTGCGCACGACTTGCCCCGCGCGGGCGCTCCAGCCGATGGGCTTCTCGCAGTACATGTGCTTGCCCTGGCGGACCGCCTCGAGGATCATCAGCGGGTGCCAGTGGTCGGGCGCGGTGATCTGGACGGCGTCAACGTCCTTGCGGGCCATCAGGCACCTGAAGTCCTTGTGGGCCGGACAGTCCTTGTTGCCGTAGAACTCATCCACCGTGCGCTTGCCCTGGGTGCGCTGGTTTTCGTGGACGTCGCAGGCGGCGACGACGCGGACCTCGCGGTTGCCGAGGAAGGTCCGCATGTTGCCCATGCCCTGGATGCCGAGGCCGATGACGCCAAGCCCCAGGCGGTCGCACGGGGCTGCGGCGCCGTCCCTCGCCAGGGCGGAGGAGGGGATGAGCGCGGGAGCCGCCACGGCGCCGGCCATCGCGGCGGAACGTTTGAGAAAGCGGCGGCGGCTTGCGGTCCCTCTGGCGCCCACGGCGGTGCCTCCTTGAAGAAGCGTTGGGATTCAAAGTCCACTCGGTCTATACAGACGCCCAACGCCCGTCAAACGCGGGGAGGCCCGGCTTTGCGCCCTTCAGCGCTTGCCTTCGGGGCCCGTTCTGGTATCCTGCTATGAGGTCGCTGTGGCTACGACAGGGAGCGCGAAAGGAGGACTCGGATGACGCCAGGAGAACGAGTGACTCGCGGCCAGTTCCTGGGCGCCGCGGCTGCGGCAGCCGCCGGCGGGATGCTCTTGCCCGGCGCGGCCGGGCCGCGTGCTGAGGAGACCAATCCCATGCCTGAGTGCGCCTCCACCAAGCACTTCTTGTATCGCCTCCAACCGGCAGGCAAGTACATAGACTCGCAGCGCGGGAACAAGGCGTTCGCATATGCCGCCGGCACCATCTTCCTCTCGGAGGATAACGGGCACACCTGGCCCCACAGCCTCGCCTTCCCCGATGCCCAACGCATCACGTTCAGCCACATCCTGAAGAATGGCAACGTTGTCTTCGCCACAGGCTCGAAGCTCTACGTGAGCACGGACAACCTGAAGACATACCGGGAAGTCACTGTGAAGGCCGCCGACGGCTCCGACTACGTGCCCCACACGCCCAAGAACCCGGACAACCCCGGCTGGTACTTCCACACCCTGCCGGGCGTTGTGTCGTGGGACGTGAAGGGGACGGAGATGATGGTGTGGGGGAACTACTGCAACGTGCTGGGCGGCGCGACGCCGGTGAACATCTACTGCTCGACCGACAACGGGCTGACGGTGAAGATCGCTTACTCCTTCGGGCAGCATCCGAACTTTCGGGACAACGGCTCTCCCGGCGGAGGCGGCACCGGCACCCTGCTGGGCAACCCCGACAACCCGGTCCTCTGCCGCCACATCCACGCCGTCGCCTACAATCCCGCCGAGGACGCCTTCTATGCCTGCACGGGCGACCACGAGCTGGGCACGAAGCACGAGTGCCACTGGCTGCGGGGCACTTACGGCCCGGCGAAGGACCGATGGGACTGGCGGGTCGTGGTGTCGGAGAAGCTCAACACCCGCTACAAGTCGGGCGGCATCTGCTTCGTTGACGGGCAGCTCTACTGGATCAGCGACGCGAACGGCCCGAAGCCGCACGACCGCGGCATCTTCCGGTGCGACCCCGCGGATATCGCCAAGCCAGAAAAGCACACCATGCTGTTCAACCCGGGGGTCGAGTCGGGGAGCATGATCATCCAGGACGGCGTGATCCTGGCGTCGCACTGCGCCCCAGCCTCGCCGATGGCGACCGGCTTCATCATCTCCACGGACATGGGAAAGACCTGGGCACAGTACGACCTCAAGGAGCTCGGCCGCCACACCCCCACGCGCTTCCACGAGAAGAACGGCGAAGGGTGGTTCCGCGTGGACCTGCGGACGGGCTGGATCAAGCAATCCGGCGTGTTGTTCATCAAGCCGACTCCTCCGGCCGGGCGCGGCGTGCAGGAGCGCGCACCCTAGCGAATCTCATATAGCTCGGCGAAGACGCGGCTCGCCAGGCGGCCGTCGGGGCCGAAGGCCGCGAAGCGAAGCTCCCAGAGGCCAGGCTGGTCGAGGACAATCGGCTTCTCGTAGCGGGGCGAGTCGGACGTAGGCGAGAGGCCGTCGAGGGTGTAGCGGACGACGGTGCCTTGGGCGGAAGGCACCCTCACCCCGTCCCTCTCCCCAGGGGAGAGGGGGGAAGGCTGCGGGGAGAGGGGGGAGAGCTCGATCTCCACTTTGCCCTTGAAGACGCCGCCCGCGGGCTTGGCGGCGTGGGCGATGGGGGCGGCGGGCTGGGCGGACTCGATGGCGAGGTCGTCGAGCCAGGCCTCGAAGGGGCCGCCGCCAGAGCGGCTGTCGTAGGCGGCCAGGATGGCGGCGATGACCTTGCCCGCATGGGTTTGGCCCAGGGGGATGGCGAGCTTCGTCCATTTGCCGACCTCGCCCTTCGGGTTGCCGGGGTGGACGCCCTGGCCGTCAGCGGTCCTCGCCTGCGAATCGCGGAGGACCGAGCCGTTAGAGAAGAGGAGGTCGAGGCCCACGCAGCGCCCCCGCTCGTTCGCTGGGCGAATCCAGTAGGTCAGGACGGAATCGGGGGCGACGCCAATCGCTTCGCCGAAGAGCTTGAAGTAGACGTGGGAGTATGCCGGGTCGTCGGCGACGCCCG
>VGYW01000733.1 GCA_016872875.1 Planctomycetota bacterium
CGCGAGGCAACGAGAGAGATGAGCCCTCGGCCCGACAAGCCGGCCTGGAGTCCGCGAAAACCACCCACCTCGTGGGCACCGGCGGACTCCGCATCGAAAATCGCTCTTGACTTCCGCATGCCGGTCTTGTCATTGCGAGCTTGTCGAGCAACCTTCCCCTCTTGTCATTGCGAGCTTGCCGAGCAGCCTTTTGTAGGAGTAAACTGACGCCACAAGAGATGACTGCTGTGGCGTGCGTCAAGCCCCTGAAAGGTGCTTCGGCAAGCTCAGCATGACAGGGGGGTGGCTGGTGCTATGGTAGGGGGCGGTGCCCCATATGGAGGTCGCGATGGATTTCGCAGCGCACAACGCCGAGGTGAAGGACGTGTGGAAGCGCTTCCACGAGGGCAAGCCCTCGCGGGTGCCGATGGTGCTCGGAATCTCGTCGCGTTTCACCATCCTCAACCCCGCCATCAACACAAAGGGGGTCACATACGAGGAGTATTTCAACGACCCCGATGTGATGTTCGAGACGCAACTTCGCCACCAGCACTGGGTCCGCCACAATCTCGTCCAGGACGCCGAGATGGGCGTGCCCGAGACTTGGACGGTGAACGTGGATTTCCAGAACAGTTACGAGGCGCTCTGGTGGGGCGCGCCGCTGCGGTTCATCGAGGGCAACGTGCCCGACAGCCCGCCATTCATCACGGACGTGGCCCGCCGCTCCGCGGCGGATTCCCGCCACGGAGTGGCGGACCACGCGTGCGTGGACAAGGCGGCCTTCATCGCCCGCGGCGTGCCCGACCCCTTCGGCGGCTGGATGGGGCGGAACTGGGATTACCTGGAGCACTTCAAGGAGCGGGCGAAGGGCTATGAGTTCTGCGGCCGGCCCGTCAAGGCCGGCTCGCCGACCGGCTGCGGCACCGACGGGCCGTTCACCATCGCCTGCGCGCTTCGCGGCCCGACGGGCATCTGCCTGGACATGTACGCCGACCCCGCCTTCTACCACGACCTGATGACGCTGCTGGTGGAGGGGGCGATTCGACGCATCCGGGCCTATCGCGAGCGGCTCGGCCAGCCCGTCGAGAGCAAGACCTGGGGCTTCGCCGACGACAGCATCGCGCTCCTGTCGCTGGACACCTACCGCGAGCTTGTGCTACCTTACCACAAGCGGCTCGTGGAGACGTTTGGCCCGGAGGGGCCAAACTCGATTCACCTGTGCGGAGATGCAACGCGGCACTTCAGGACGATTCGGGACGAGTTGAAGGTGACGAGCTTCGACACGGGCTTCCCGGTGGACCACGGGGCGCTGCGCCGCGAGCTTGGCCCCAACATCACGATTCAGGGCGGGCCGCACGTCGAGCTGCTGCGGACAGGCACGCGGCGCGCCGTGCGTGCTGAAGCCAGACGCGTTCTTCAGTCGGGTGTGATGGAGGGCGGGAAGTTCGTGCTCCGCGAGGGCAACAACCTCGCCCCCTTCACCCCCGTCGCCAACGTCGCGGCCATGTATGCCGCGTGCAAGGAGTTCGGGCGGTACTCGTGAGAGGGCGTGCACACTTGCACGCAGAAGGGCGAAGCGGTAACCTGATTCACGAGATTCCGCGTGCAGGTATGCACGCCCTACCTGAAGGAGATGCCTATGAACTGGGAGATGTATGCGCGGCTGAGCGTGATGACGCTGCTCCAGTTCGCCATCTGGGGCGCGTGGTCGCCGGTGCTGGCGGCGCGGCTCTTCGGGCCACTGAAGTTCACGGGGAAACAGGTCGGCTGGATCTATGGGACGATGTACCTGGGCTGCATCGTCTCGCCGCTGATCGTGGGGATGATCGTGGACCGGTTGTTCGCCTCCCAATGGGTCCTGGCGGCGACGCACGCGGCCGGTGGGGTGCTGCTGCTCGTCGCGGCCAGGCGCGGGACGTTTCGGGGCCTGTTCGCGGTCATGCTCTTGTACGCGCTGGCGTTCGCACCCACGATTGCCGTCGTGACCTCGCTGACCTTCCGGCAGCTGGAAGACAAGGCCGTTGGGGCGCCGTTCTTCGCCGTCAGCGTGTGGGGCGTCGTGGGGTGGGTGCTGGTCGGCTGGCTGCTGACGGCCTGGCGGCGGGCGAAGGGGGCCGGGGATGGGAGCGACTGCCTGGTGCTGGCGGGCGTCCTGTCGCTGGTGATGGCGGCCTACTGCCTGTCGCTGCCCGACACGCAGCCGAAAGCGAAGGACCCGCTGACGAAGGCGCTGTCGCTGCTGAGTAACCCGGACTTCGTCATCTTCCTCGTGGTGTCGCTCGTGGTGGCGGCGCAGCTCCAGTTCTACTTCCTCGGCACGGCGCCCTTCCTCGGGGAGCTGGGGGTCGAGGGGAAGAACATGCCGGCGGTGATGTCGATCGCCCAGGCGGCGCAGGTGGCGGCGACACTTCTGGTCGCGATCTACGAGAAGGAGGTGCTGGGCGCCCTGGGGTTCCGTTGGGCGATTGGCGCCGGGGCGGCGATGTGGCTGGCGATGTACTGCGTTTACGCCCTCACGCAGCCCCGATGGCTCGTCATCGCCTCCCAGGCGCTCCACGGCGTGGCCTACACGTTCTTCATCGGCGTGGGGTTCGTGTGCGTGAAGCACTTTGCGGACCAGGTGAAGGAGGCCACGGGTCAGGACTTCCTGGCCTCCGCGAACAGCCTCTACACGGTGGTGCTGTACGGGTTCGGCCTCTTCCTCGGCACGCGGTTCACGGGCGTGGTGATGGACCGGCTGCGGGCGGAGGGGAAGTTCCGCTGGCGCCAGATTTTCCTGGTGCCTTGTGCGCTCCTGCTGGCGTGCGCGGTGCTGTTCACTGCCCTCTTCCGCGGCCCGGCCTACAAGCCGACCAGCGGAGAGGCGAAGCCGCCCGCCGCGGCTGAGGCCCCGAAGACGGAAAAGGGCAAGTAGCTGGCCGGGCAACCCAAGCCGGCCGGACCTCAAGAGAGTCCGCGTCGAAGCCATCGTGGACAC
>VGYW01000734.1 GCA_016872875.1 Planctomycetota bacterium
CGCCGCCGAGGCCGTGCGGCACTACTGGGAATACTCGGCCAAGGACGCCGCGCTCTTCCTCGACTACCTCCGCGACGGCAGCTACTGGCAGGGCTACTACTGGTCCGTGACCACGCGCGCCGCCGAAATCTTCCGCGTCTTCAGCCTCTTCAAGTCCGCCTGCGGCATTGACTACCTCGACCCCAAGGAGCACCCCTACCTGGCCAACCTCGGCCGCTGGATACTCTACTGCACGGACATCGCCCGCAAGCGGATGCCCTACAACTACGGCGACGGCGAGATGGTGGACTACGACCTGCGGGCCTACACCGCGCTCATCGTCTCCTCAGGCCTCTCGAAGAACCCCCAGGTGGAGTGGCTCGCCCGCCAGGTGATGCCGGAGGGGGCCGACTGGTTCTCGGAGTTCTTCTACCACGACCCGACCGTGCCCTCGATCGGCCCGGCCGGCCTGGCGCCCTCGCGCGCCTTCCCCGCCACCGGCCTCGCCGTCATGCGCACCGGCTGGAAGGGCCACGACCTCTGGGCCTCCCTCCGCTTCTGCGACTGGTTCGACATGCACGGCCACCCCGACGTCGGCTCCTTCATCCTCTACTGCCAGAGCCCCCTCGCGCCCGACGCCGGCTGGTACTGCCCAGGCGTCTACCACGCCAACGGCTACCACGCCCGCACCGTCGCCCACAACACCATCACCGTCCGCGACCCCGCCGCCAAAGTCGCCCCCACCGCCGAAAACCGCTACGCCCTCAACGACGGCTCCCAGCGCACCCGCGACAAGCGAACCTGGTCCTTCGCCATCGGACGCGACGCCTGGGTCTACAACCAAAACGAGTTCGACCGCGGCGACCTCCTCGCCTTCGAGACCCACGACCTCTACGACTACTGCGCCGGCGACGGCGCGAGGGCGTACACGCCCGAGATGGTCAAGGAGTTCACCCGCCAGGCAGTCCTCCTCCGCGACGGCGTCTTCATCGTCTTCGACCGCGTCGAGGCGCCCCGCGCCAACCTCGAAAAACGCTGGCTCATGCACCTCGTCGGCGAGCCCACCATTGACGGCAAGCTCATCCGCACCGAAGTCAAGGGGCACATCGAGGACTACGACGGCTCGCTCGCCGTCTCGCGCGGCAGGGAGCGCTCGGTGGTCCGCTCCCACACCCTCCTCCCCGCCCAGCACGTCATCCGCAAGATCGGCGGCGCCATCCCCAACATCCCGGCCTCCACCCTCTGCCGCGTCCCACGCACCACCCTCCGCATGGGCATGGGCAGCCGCTACGAGTGGACCGACCCCCTCATCCTCTACTACAACGACCCGCTCACGGGCAAGCGGCTGGGGGCATTCTGCATCGAACGCGAGATCCCCACCAACGCCGACTTCGAGGTCACAGACACCGAGCTCTACATCAAGCTCGACGCCTTCGACCGCGAAAAGGTCGAGGAGTACCGCCTCAAACTGGCCGACTACACGACACTCCTGGACCTCGCCCGCGACCTCGGCGCACGCATGCAATTCCACACCGCCTTCCACTACCTCCCCGGCTACGAATACTACAACGAAGGCACCAACTACGCCCTGGCCTACAAGAACCCCAACGCCTGGCGGAGCCCCGAGGTCCACGCCCCCGAGCTCCTCGGCGGCCCCAACGACGCCGGCTCCTGGCGCATCGAAGTCTACCCCGCCAAGCCCGCCGCGCGCGACTGCTTCCTCCACGTCATGCGCGTCCAGGCCCACGGCGGCGAAGAGCCGGGCCAGGTCTCCCTCGCCAGCGACACCGACCAGCGAGCCGAGGCCAGAGTCGTCCTCGGCGGCCGCACCTACCACATCGCCTTCAACAAGACCGGCGACGTCGGCGGCCACATCCGCATCACCGACGCCGCCGGCAAGACCCTCGCCGACCGCGACCTCGCAAAGAAGATCGACCAGAAAGACTGACCGCGAAACGCGAAACAGATTCCCTCACGCAGAGGCACAGGAGGCAGCAGAGAAGACACGCCCGCGGGAGGGCCTGGGCGTCACGTCTCCAATCCTCAGATCAGTTCCTCTTGCGGAAAGTCGCAGGGACGGGCGGCTCGCCTGCCCCATCTTCGACACGCGAGCCGCGTGTCGCTACGCCCGCCCCGAAACCCGCTCCAACTGCCAGCGGGCCAACCGCGTCTGGCGACACACCTGACCAACCTTCGGCGTCGTCATCTCCCATCTGCCTTCTCGCCTTCTCGTTGCGAAGCTCCGCTTCGCAACGCACGCCCTGCGGCTCCCGCCCCGCAATCCCATCGAAGCCGGAGCTTCGCGGCGAGAGCAAAGGACCACAACGACTACAGGGACCCCAGGGACGCACCCACGACCCACGCCTTGGTCCCGGTGGTCCTTGTTGTCCCTGTGGTCCCTGTTGTCCTTTCCCAGCCACCCGCCGTACCCCATGCCTCTCGCACCGTCACGGGCACCCGAGCGTGCGTCAGCCCGTCGGACTGCGGCGGCTCGACGCCGCTGTCGGCACGCCACCCGGGGCAGGAAAGTAGAGAATCGAGGTCTGACCCCTTCGCCCCGCCATCTTCGACACGCGAGCCGCGTGTCGCTACGCCCGCCCCGAAACCCGCTCCAACTGCCAGCGGGCCAACCGCGTCTGGCGACACACCTGACCAACCTTCGGCATCGTCACGTCCCATCTGCCTTCTCGCCTTCTCGTTGCGAAGCTCCGCTTCGCAACGCACGCCCTGCGGCTCCCGCCCCGCAATCCCATCGAAGCCGGAGCTTCGCGGCGAGAGCAAAGGACCACAACGACTACAGGGACCCCAGGGACGCACCCACGACCCACGCCTTGGTCCCGGTGGTCCTTGTTGTCCCTGTGGTCCCTGTTGTCCTTTCCCAGCCACCCGCCGTACCCCATGCCTCTCGCACCGTCACGGGCACCCGAGCGTGCGTCAGCCCGTCGGACTGCGGCGGCTCGACGCCGCTGTCGGCAC
>VGYW01000735.1 GCA_016872875.1 Planctomycetota bacterium
CGCCGAGGCCGTCGTCACCCGAAAGCGCGGCGAGGGCAACGATGCCGAGGGCTTCCATCGCACCGCCTGCATCCTCCACCTCGCAAACGTCGGCATCCGCATGGGACGCAAGCTGCGCTTCGACCCCATGGCGGAGCAGATCGTGGGCGACGACGAGGCGAACCGGCTCATCAACCAGCCGATGCGCGCCCCGTGGCACCTGTAGGACATCCCGTGGCCGATTCGATCGATTCGATCGATTCGATCGATCCGATCATCTTTCCCAGGAGGCACACCAATGCCAGCTTCGGAGCAGTTGAAGGCCCTGGTGGACCAGATGCCCGACGAGGACCGTCGGCACATGTACAGCAACGTCTTCGAGGACAGGCGCCGCCCGAAGGAGAAGGAAAAAGCGCCGGCCGAGGAGCCGCCGAAAACCTACAAGGAGATGGACAAGGAGCGGGTGGAGAACGCCATCGCGGAAATCCACAAGGGCGGCCGCGAGAGCATCCTCGGCGTGATCGACCTGCTCGAGGAGCCCGTGGCCACGAACGCCGCGGCGAAGCCGCACTACGCCCTCCACGCCCTGGCCCTCCTCGTGTGCAAGCTGGAGGACAAGGAGCCGCGCCAGGTCTTCGCCCAGACCCTCGCCTCGCAACTGGGCGGCGACAACAGGCCGACGGCGGTGCAAGCCTATCTCTGCCAGGAGCTCGGCACGGCCGGCGGCAAGGACGTCGCCCCCGCGCTCGGCAAGCTCTTGAATGATGTGGTGCTCTGCGACCCCGCGGCCCGCGCGCTCACCGCCATCCGCGAGGGCGCAGCCGAGCAGTTCCGCGCCGCACTCCCCAAGGCCAGCGGCAGGTGCAAGCTCGCAATCGTCCAGGCCCTCGGCGTCCTGGCCGACGCCCAGGCCGTCGCCGCACTCCAACAGGCCGCGGACGATGCGGACCGCGACACCCGCATCGCGGCGCTCTGGGCGCTCGCCAACATCGGCGACGCCGGCTCGGCCGACCTGCTCATCAAGGCGTCGAACGCGCAGCCCGGCTGGGAACGGATTCAGAACACGAAGAGCTGCCTGGTGCTGGCCGAGAAGCTCGTGGCGGCGGGCAAGAAGCCCGAGGCCGCGAAGGTCTACACCCACCTGCGCGACACGCGGACCGACGCCTCGGAGAAGTACGTCCGCGAGGCCGCCGAGCGGGGCCTCGCCGCCGCGCGGTGAGAGCGCTGCCACGCAACCCTCACGCGTCCGGCATCAATCTCTCTCGATCTGCCTGTTGAGATACTCCTGCCAGGAGGCGCCCGCGGCCGTGCGGGCGGCCATCGTGAGCTCGTACTGGGTGGAGAAGAGCTCGAACTCGGTGGGGTCCTTTGGCGGGATGAACTGGGTGAGGAGGGCGACGTAGCAGGCGTGGCGCTCGGGGTCCTCGACGACGGGTGTGATGTGCGCGGGCCGCTGGCGGAAGATGACGGCGAGGAGCGCCGGGCGCTCGCCCAACCCTGTGATGAGGCTGCTCCTGCGCCCCCGGGGGTCGGGCGGGTAGATGGGCCGCGAGAGGGTGACGGAGAGGGGCTGCTGGACTTCGATGTTGACGGGGTCGGCCTGGACGAGCTTGCGGAAGGCCTCGGAGCGGTCCTTCTGGGGGGCCTTGGTGAAATCGGCGGCGAGCTTCTCGTGGAACCTGGCGGCGGCGGCCACGGCGCGCGCGATGTCGCGCTTCCGCTCCCACTTCATCTCCACCCTGAGCTTGATCTCGTCGAAGGGCGGGACGTGTGAGGGCTTGGCTTCGAGGAGTCGGATGAGGCAGGCGCCGTCGGCGCCCTCGATGGGTCCCGCGACGTCGCCCTTCTTTGCGGCGAATGCCTGCTTTGCGAGGTCTGGGGCGTTGCCGATCGGCTCGAGGCCCTTCTTCTCGCGGTCGAAGAGGTCGCTCTTGCCTGCGGCGAGCGGCGGGTTCTTGGCGGCGTAGGCGGCGAAGTCGGCCTTGGCGCCCTCGGCGCGGAGCGCGGCCAGCGCCTCGCGGACCCGCTTGGTGGCCTCCGCCAGGGACCTAGCGCGGAGGAGGTTCTGGCGCACCCGGTCGCGCGCCTTCTCAAGCGGCAGGAAGGCTAGCTGGGGCGCGAGTGCCCAATCGCGGTACTCGGCCTTGCCGGCATCCACGCTCTTCTGGTATTCGGAGCGGATTTCGTCCTCGGACGGGGCGGGGAGGGCCTTGGCGAGCTCGGCCGCGGGCGCGGCGAGATACTCCACCTGCACCTGGTCGGGCACGCGGAACTCCTCCTTGTTCGCCTCGTAGAACTTCTTGAGCTCCTCCTCCGGCGGCTCCTCGGGGCTGGGGACTGCGAGCCTTCGGGACTCGAGGGTGGTGGCCTCGATGGTGAGGAGCTCTTCGGGCTTGCGGTCGGTGACGAGTGCGACGAAGGCCCGGGAGCCATCGGCCTCGGTGGCGACCGCGGTGAGGCCGGGCTTGTCGAGCGCCAAGACGGCCTCGGCGAGGGCCGGCGCCGGGCCTTCGCCGGGCAGGGCGAAGGCGCGGGCGTCGAGGAGCTCGGTCTCCACGACGTTCGGCTTCACGAGGGCCTTGGCGGCTGCCTGGTCGAAGGACGACGCGGCGGCGGCGTTGCGGAGCTTCTCGGCTGCGCCCTGCATCTTCTCGCGCGCGGTCTGGACCTTGAGCGCCTGCGCCACGCGGTCGCGCACCTCGGCGAGCTGCGGCTCGCGCGACTGGGTGCGGGCGGCCAGGCGGCAGACGGCATAGCCCTGGGAGGACTCGACCACGCGCGGGATGAGCTCGCCGGGCTTGAGCTTGTTGAGCTCGTCGGCAAGGCCGCGGACCTGGCCGAGCACGTTCAGGCTCATGGGCTCCTTGAGCTCGACCGGGTCGCTCTTGCCGTGGGCGGCTTTGAGCTTCTTGGCGACGGCGGGGAAGCTGGCCGCGTGGGGCGCCTGG
>VGYW01000736.1 GCA_016872875.1 Planctomycetota bacterium
TACGCCTCCGATCCGGCGGCTGAAGCCGCCGGCAACCCACTATCGTCCCTTCGGGACTGGCCTGTGGGTACGCCTCCGATCCGGCGGCTGAAGCCGCCGGCAACCCACTATCGTCCCTTCGGGACTGGCCTGTGGGTACGCCTCCGATCCGGCGGCTGAAGCCGCCGGCAACCCACTATCGTCCCTTCGGGACTGAGGAGAGCACCCGCGCGGCCATTCAGGTGTCCTCAATCACGCGGCGGTTTGCTCAGGCCTGGGGCTGGGCCGGCGGCGCCACGACGCGGTCGCGGTCGCGCGGCTCCAGGTGCACCTCCGTGATCGGGGTGCCATCGGCGCAGCGGCGCAGGAGGAGGTAGATGATCGCCTGCGCCGTGAAGAAGTAGCCGGCCACGAACGCCAGCACGACCGCGTCGAGGAGCAAGCGGCCGAGTGACAGAAAGAAGGCGAGCAGGGGCTCGTTGACCTCGCCCCCGAGCATGACGGCGCCGACGGAGAGCGGGAAGAAGGCTGCCCACTCGGCCCCCAGGCGCACGAGGCAGACGAAGGCCAGGCACGCCACGCCGTGGGCGAGTGCCACGAGGAGGTAGAAGGCGTAGCGCCACGGGTGCATGAAGAGGTAGTGGAAGGAGCGGCTCCAGGCCTCGAAGGCGCCCACGTTGCTCGTGGCCACGACGCCGGCCATCAGGGGGAGGCCGCAGACGAGCCAGATGCACAGGAGCACCGTCACCAGGCCGGCCACAAGCGCGAGGGGCGAGAAGATGCCCAGCACCACCTCGCCCACGTGGGGCACGCGCCAGCCGAGCCAGCCGACGAGCGCCAGGACGCCCACGAGGACGGCAAGCCCCGCGAGTGCGAAGCCGAGCGCGGGCGCCGAGGAGCGCGTCTTGTCGCGCACGACCGACGCGCCCAGCCCAATCGCCGCAAGGCCCACGAGGGCGATCACCAGGAGCAGGAGGTTCCAGACGACGAGGCTGCCGAGGGTCACCAGGGCCGCGAGGATGAGGATGGCGCCGAGGAGGCCCAGCGGCGGGCCGTAGAAGGACTGGTGCTTGCGCCGCGTGTAGGCGGCGGCGCTCCGCATCTCGATCCGTTCGCCCAGCGCGTACTCGATCCCCGCCAGGCGCATGATGGCGGCGCCGTAGTACGACCAGATGAAGAGGAGCACGATGCCCGCAAGGAGACCGAAGGCCAGAAGCGTGGGCAGGGCTTGAGAGGTCCAGAGCGCGAAGACGCGCTCGAGCGGCCCCTTTGCGGGCCGCGAGACGATGGAGGCGAGCTCGCTGCCGGCCCGCGCCAGGAGGTCGGAGCCGAAGGCGCACGTGGCGCGCAGCGCGTCGCCAAGCCGGCCCTTGCCTATCGCTGTGGCAACGTCCATGTCGGCCGGGCCTGGCCCGCCCTCGCGCGCGGGCGCGGGGGCGGTGCCCATCGCGTTGGTGATGCAGGCGAAGAGGGCCAGGAGCGCGCCCACGAGGACGACGGAGAGCGCGACGCCCTTGAAGGCGAGCCAGAGCTTGCGCGGGTCCAGCAGCATGCGGAAGGCGAGAAACAGGTCAGTCCAGTCGCTCTTCGGCTTTCTCATTGTGTGCCCTCGGAAGAAGGTTCCTCATCGGGGGGTGAGGCCGGCGGGACGTCGCGCTCGGCGGCCTCGATGGGCGACTCCACCCTGTAGCGGCCGCCGAGCCAGCGTCCAAGGTCCACTAGCTTACAACGTTCGGAGCAAAAAGGAAAGTGCCTGTTCTGCCGGGCGGCCGCCTCGGAGCAGACAGGGCAGGCTGGCGGGGCAGGGTCACTTTCCGGCCTTTGCGGCATGTTTGTGCGCCGACTTTTCAGGGGCTGCGGCGGCCGCGGCATCCTTGCCCGCGGTTGGCGCGGTCGGCGCTTCGGCCTTGGCCTTGGCCTGGTATTCGGCGCTCCGGTAGTCGGTGACGTAGAAGCCGGAGCCCTTGAAGAGGAGGCCGGCGCCGGCTCCGATGAGGCGGCGCACCTTGGCTCGGCGGCAGCTCGGGCAGCGCCGCACGGGGGCCGCGGTGATGCTCTGGAAGCGCTCGAACGTCGCTCCACAGGCCTCGCACTCATATTCATAGGTCGGCATGTCGTCCCACTGCCTCTCTGCACAGGCCCCTCGAATTGGCGGCCTCTGCTTGTTCGTAGTGCGGCCTTCAGGCCGTGGCGTCACGGGCTGAAGCCCGCACTACAAACGGGGTCACGGGCTGGGCGGGATGGGGGCCTTGGCGACGACGACTCTGGCGGGCCGCAGGACCCGCTCGCCCAGCATGTAGCCCTTGCGGACCTCCTCGGCGACGGTGCGGTCCCGGGCGCCCGGCTTCTCGATCTGCGCGATGGCCTCGTGGAAGGCCGGGTCGTAGGGCTTGCCGAGCGCCTCGAAGGGCGCGATGCCTTCCTCGCGGAACGCGGCCAGGAGCTTGTTGCGGATGAGCTCGAGGGCCTTGAGGAGCGCCTGGGAGTCCTTGCTGACCTGCGGAGTGCTGAGGGCCAGCTCGAGGTCGTCGAGGGCCGGGAGCACGCGGAGTGCGAAGGCGCGCCGGGCGTCTTCCGCCCAGCGCTCGCGGTCGCGGTCCTGGCGCTTCTGGTAGTTGCTGAAGTCGGCCTTCGTGCGCTGGAGCCTGTCGAGCAGGTCGTCGCGTTCGGCGGCCCGGGCGCGGAGCTGCTCGATCTCCTGGGCGAGGACCTCCACGGTGGCCAGCTCGCTCGCCTGGGTGTCGGCGGCGGGCGGCTCCTGGTCCTCCGTGGGCACCTCTTCCTCGAGCTTCTCGGAGCTCTCCGTTTCGGGCTCGGGCGTTCCTGGGGTTGCCTTTTCTTCCGCCATTTGGAGCCTTCCGTCGTGACTCGTGCGCGCTTTCCGCGCATGTGTGGGGGATGAATGGATGAATGGATGGGTGGATGGATGTCAGAACGACCGACT
>VGYW01000737.1 GCA_016872875.1 Planctomycetota bacterium
GCCCCGCCGCCAACGCCAACGGCACCCTCCAGGCGTTCACTGTGAGGGCCTGGGACGGCCAGGCCGCCTCCGCCTCCCCGGTCACTGTCAACGTCCAGGTCGCCGCCGTGAACGATGTGCCGACCCTCACGACGATCGCCAATCTGCCAGGCGGCACGGAAGACACCGATTTCACGATCTCCCATGCCACACTCCTCGGGGCGTCGAACGCCGCCGACGCCGATGGCGACGCCTTGCGCTTCCGCATCGAGGCCGTGAGCAGCGGCACACTCACCAAGGGCGGTGTCCCGGTCGTCCCGGGGACAACCCTCCTTGCGGCAGGCGAGAGCCTCGTCTGGCATCCCGCCGCCAATGCCAACGGCACCCTCGGGGCTTTCAGCGTGAAGGCGTGGGATGGCCAGGTCGCTTCCGCCGCCGCCATCCCGGTCAATGTCCAGGTCGCTGCCGTGAACGATGTGCCGACTCTCACGACAATCACCAATCTGCCCGGCGGTACGGAGGACACCGACTTCACAATCACCTACGCCGCCCTATTCGCGGCGTCGAACGCCGCCGACGCGGATGGCGATCCCCTGAGCTTCCGGATCGAGGGCGTGTCGAGCGGCACGCTCACGAAGGGCGGGGTGCCCGTCGTGCCCGGCGCCACGCTTCTTTCCGCGGGCGAGAGCCTGGTCTGGCGCCCCGCCGCCAACGCCAACGGCACCCTCCAGGCGTTCACTGTGAGGGCCTGGGACGGCCAGGCCGCCTCCGCCTCCCCGGTCACTGTCAACGTCCAGGTCGCCGCCGTGAACGATGTGCCGACCCTGACGGCGATTGCCAACCTGCCCGGCGCCAGCGAGGACACCGACTTCACTATCTCCTACGCCACCCTGTTTGCCGCGTCGAACGCTGCCGACGCGGATGGCGACCCTCTGAGCTTCCGCATCGAGGCCGTGAGCAGCGGCACACTCACCAAGGGCGGCCTGCCCGTCGTGCCCGGCGCCACGCTCCTCTCGGCGGGCGAGAGCCTTGTCTGGCACCCCGCCCCACAGGCGAACGGGACGCTTGAGGCCTTCCGCGTGACGGCCTGGGACGGCCAGGCGGCCTCCGCCACCCCGACCCCCGTGCGCGTCAAGGTCGGTAGCACCAATGATCCCCCCACCCTGACCACCATCTCCACCCTGCCCGGCGGCACGGAGGACGCCGACTTCGCTCTCTCCTACGACGCGCTCCTGGCGGCTTCCGACGCCCAGGACTCCGAGCTTGACCCGCTCAGCTTCCGCATCGAGGCCGTCACAAACGGCACCCTCACCAAGGCGGGCCTCCCTGTCGTCCCCGGCGTCACCCTTCTCTCCACCGGCGAGAGCCTGGTGTGGCGCCCCGCGCCCGACGCCAACGGCACCCTCCAAGCCTTCAGCGTCGTGGCCTGGGACGGCCAGGCGCCCTCCGCGGCACCCGTCCCCGTGGCCGTTTTGGTCGCCGCCGTCAACGACGCCCCCAGCTTCACGAAGGGCACGGACCAGGCCGTGGGCGAGGACGCCCCCGCGCAATCGCTCCCAGGCTGGGCCACCGGCATCAGCCCCGGTCCCGCCGACGAGGCGGCCCAGGCCCTCGCCTTCTCGGTTGAGAACGACGCCCCCAGCCTCTTCGCCCAGCAGCCGGCCCTCGCACCCGACGGCACCCTCACCTGGCGCCCGGCGCCCCACGCCCACGGCACGGCCACAGTCACCGTCGTCCTCCGCGACGACGGCGGCGGCAGCGATGCTTCTACCCCCCAGACCTTCACGATCACTGTTCAGCCCCTCATCCGCTACATCGGCGCAATCCCCGCCGGCGGCGGAGCCGTCGTCCACGTCTACGACGCCGACGCCACGAACGACATCGCCCTCGCCGACATGCTCGTGAAGCCCGGGACGGGGAACGCGATCTCCTCGATCACCCTCGTCGGCGCCCTGCGGAAGACGGGGCTTGGCCTGGTCATCGCGGGCGCCAGCTCGGCCGGGAAGATCAGCGACAAGCGGACCCTCCCAAGCAACGTGGCGTTCATAGCAGCCGACGCGCCGCTCCCCTCCCTGGCCCTCAGGAGCTCCCTCACCGGCTACAACCTCAACGGCCTCACCCTCGGCGGCGTGCCGTTCGCGCCGGACCTCGACGCCGACGGCGACCCGAACGACCCCTCCGCGCTCTGGGTGCAGGGGAGCGTGGCCAAGCTCTCCCTGGTCGGCGACCTCGCCGCCGACGCAATCGTCCAGGGCAGCCTGCCCTCCGTGAAGATCACCGGGAGCGTGGCCGGCGACCTCCGCACCACGGGCAGCCTCGGAAAGGCCAGCGTGACCGGCGGATGGACAGGCGCCGTGTCGGTCTCCTGGGTCAGCTCCGCCAAGATCGGCGGCACCCTGAGCGGCGTCTGGACCGCCACGGGCCGTGACCCCAGCAAGGGTTTCTCGGTCGGTTCCCTCGCCGTCGGCCGCTGGGGCGCGGGCAGCATTCTCGCCGCAGGCGTCGGCCCTGGCCTCGACGGCGCCTACTTCACGGGCGACGACGCCGTGCTCGGCGGCGGCGTCGGCAAGCTCACCATCCTCGCCTACGACAAAGCGTCTGGGAGCCCCTTCGGCCTCCTCGCCCCCCTCTTCGGCTCCATCAAGCTCGGCGCACTCACCCCCCTCCTCCCCTTCGCCGACGCCCAGTTCCGCATCGCCCGCGTCGTCTAGCTTGCCAGACGCATCACACGGCGAGCAGGCGGTCCAGCGATAGACAGAGGATTGGGTCGTTTGCCAGGAGTTCCCGCACGATGCCGAAGTCGGGCAGCCCCAGCGCATGGGCGATCGCTTCGTCTATGTCCGCGCGCACCGGGTCGAACGGCATCTCGGGGAAGGGGCGGAGACCCTGTTGGGCGATCCTGTCGAACGCTCGCGCAAGGCCCGCGACGGCTTCAGGGGCAAG
>VGYW01000738.1 GCA_016872875.1 Planctomycetota bacterium
GCCTCGTTCCGGCGGCTGAAGCCGCCGGCCACCCACTGCCGTCCCTTCGGGACTGGGCAGCGTGTGCGCCTCGTTCCGGCGGCTGAAGCCGCCGGCCACCCACTGCCGTCCCTTCGGGACTGCGGTCCTGTCCCCTTATCCGTGGGGCGTTGTACCTGGTTCCTCTCTCCCGCCGCATTCTACCCATGCGTGGGCAGTCAGCGCAGCGCACGACCCGCAGCGACAAACGGCTCGCTCGCCGTCTTCGGGTGCCGAGGGACAAGCGAGCCGCTCGCCCCCACGACTCGGCTGCTTTCACTCCAGCCTGTGGACGCGCACGTCGTCGAACCAGGCGATGTCGTTGGCGGCCGGCTGGTCGGCGACGCAGAGGAGGATGAGGAGGCGGCCAGCGCCCTCGGGCACCTCGACGACGCCGAGCATCTCGCCCCAGGCATCCCGCGGGGCGTCGCAATGGATGAGCGCGTCGAGGGCCTCGGCGGTCCAGGCGCCCTCGGGGGCCTGCCATCGGACGCGTAGCCAGGCCTCGCCCTTGCCCTGGAGTCGCCGGGCTGCGCCCACGGCGTAGTGTTCGCCCGGCTTCACGGCGCAGGCCTGGAGGAAGCACCCATTCGTCACGCCAGCGGCCCTGGCCGCGCCCCGCGCGGGTGGATTGCGGAGTTCATGAACTCCGCTATCACCGAACCCCACGCGCGTGGCCTCCGCCTCGCGGTCCCAGGTGAAGGCGCCCTTGGACTTTTCGGCCTGCCAGGCGTGCCAGCCGGCGGGGGGATGGCCCTCTTTCCACTCGATGGGGGTGCCCTCGAAGCTGAGGGCCTTGTCAGAGGCGAAGTCGCCGTTGCGGGCGAGGTTGATGAGCTTCCCCGCCGCCCCGAGCTCGGCGAGCTGGGAGCGGGCGTAGTCGAGCGGGTCGCGTGCGAGGCGGAGCGCCGGCTCGCAGCCGGGGAGGGCCTCGGGCCAGGCCTTGGGCTCCACCCGCTTGTTCGGGGAGGGCCACCAGCGGAACTTCTCACCGTAGACCCAGACGTATTCGTCGGCCACGCGGAGCGCGGTGCGGAGGTTCGCACGCAGCCTGTCCACCCGCGAGCCACCCTTGCCGTCAATGTACCACGGCATCCACCTCGGCTCCTTGGGGTTCCAGTAGGCGTCCAGGTAGATGCCGAAGCCGACCTGGACCTGTGCGCGGTACTTCGCGCGGTTTTCGGGCGAGACGAGTTCCTGGCAGGCGCCCTTGATGAGGAGGGCGGACTCGGCGTATTGCTCCACGCTGTTGTAGAGGTAGGCCATCTCGCAGCCGTCCACGAAGGTCGCGGCCGGCGGCGCCGCGTCGAGCCAGCCGTCAATGAAGGCGGGCAGGAGGCCGTAGCCCTGGGCGGCCAGGACGCGGTTGGGGTTGGCGTGGCCCGTGGCGGGGGAGACGACGATATTCATGAAGTAGGAGAAGAGCACGATGTCGGGGAACTCTTCGGCGACGGCCTTCATCACCTGTCGGCCGCGCTCGCGGGCCTTTGCGGCGTAGGCATCGAACGTGTGCTTCTCGCGCTCGGGCTGCGCCGCATAGCCGAACTGGCTGTGGGGCGGGGTGTAGGGTTCGGGGTCGAAGAGGAGGCCCTTCAGGCCGCCCTGCTTGGCGAGCCAGGCGGCGATGCGCCAGTGCTCGGCGACGTTCGCCCAGCCCGCGTCGTCGTGCCAGTCAACGTTGCCCGGATTCGCGCCGATGGCGAGGAAGTTGTCGGTGAGGCGTTTGGGCTTGCACGCCTTGAGGTGGGCGAGGCAGGGGTTGAACCACTCGCGCTGCCACTTCTCGTTGACGAACGCCGTGCGGAGGTTGCAGCGCCGCTTCTCATCAATCTGCCCCACGGCGCCCACCACCACGCCGTCGAAGGGCCGCTTCTCCATTTCGGCGAGGTTCTGCATCAGGCGTTCGGTGTCGGGCTGGTCCCAGCCGGTCTGGATGAGCTTCTTCGGGCGCCGCGCATCGGCCGCGCAGGCGGCCGCCGCGAGCCCACACGCAAGGAGCAAGGCTTGCCTGACCATGCTATGCCTTTCTCTGAGTACGCTGCTCCTCAAGCGGGGGGCCGGAATCGCCGGCGTTCTAGCCCGCATTTCTCACCAGCGGCTGGTGAGAAATGCGGGAACCACCAAACCACAAGCACCAAGCGCCAAACAAGCCCCAAACTCCAATCCTCAATGGTCCAAGCGGAGACTACGTGGTGTTGCCCGCGACCCTGGGGGCTTGCTTTGGTCATTGAGCATTCCGGGCTTGGAGATTGTTTGGTGCTTGGCGTTTGGCTCTTGGGATTTCCCGCATTTCGTGAGAAATGCGGGCTAGTGACTTGCTCCCGAAGGGAGCACAGTGGGTAGCCGGCGGCTTCAGCCGCCGGACTCCTGCGCCAGAGATAGGGAAGTCCCGAAGGGACGACAGACACGTGCTCCGCACCGTCTCGCGCGGGGCTCTGCCGTCCCTTCGGGACTGGGCAGCGTGTGCGCCTCGTTCCGGCGGCTGAAGCCGCCGGCCACCCACTGCCGTCCCTTCGGGACTGGGCAGCGTGTGCGCCTCGTTCCGGCGGCTGAAGCCGCCGGCCACCCACTGCCGTCCCTTCGGGACTGGCCCTCGGGTGCCCCTGATCCGGCGGCTGAAGCCGCCGGCCACCCACTGCCGTCCCTTCGGGACTGGCCCTCGGGTGCCCCTGATCCGGCGGCTGAAGCCGCCGGCCACCCACTGCCGTCCCTTCGGGGCTGGGCAGCGTGTGCGCCTCGTTCCGGCGGCTGAAGCCGCCGGCCACCCACTGCCGTCCCTTCGGGACTGGGCAGCGTGTGCGCCTCGTTCCGGCGGCTGAAGCCGCCGGCCACCCACTGCCGTCCCTTCGGGACTGGGCAGCGTGTGC
>VGYW01000739.1 GCA_016872875.1 Planctomycetota bacterium
TCGGAGTCGGTGACGGCGTAGGTGACTTCGCCCCTGAAGTTGCTCTCGCTGTAGAGGACGAAGCGCTCGCGCTCGGGATACCGAGCGGGCGGGCGGTCCGGGGCGGGAACCGTCGGGGCCGGGAGATCGCCTCGAATGCCAAACGTGGCAGCCGCAGCGTCCATAGTCACCGCGGGGCCGACTGCGGCGAGCATGATGGCGGCGGCCTTGCCCAGGAAAGCGGCCCGGCTCATGGGGGCCACGGTGGTGGAGACGATGACGGCCTCAAGCTGCGCCGCGGGCACGGCATCGAGCATCACCGCCTCGGCCGGCTCGAGACTCAGCTCGATCTCCTTCGCAGCCTCCGCCCGCCTCGCCAGAAGGAACTGCTTGAAACTGGCGTCCACCGCCGCCTTCTTCACGAGCACCTCGATGCCGCGCGGGATTGGCCACACGCCCTTCCCCGGCCCGGGCGGACGCCCGCCCACGATGGTCGTCCTCACCGCAGGCTGCTCGATTGGCCTCTCGCGCAATTCACTCTTTGCCATCGTTGAGCTCCTTTGATTCGCGCTCCCAACGCCCAGGTAAGCCCCTGTCGTCTGGCGCAGGCTCGGGCACCCGTGACCCGTCATCCTGAGTCACGGGGTAGCTGAGCATGCCAACCACGCAGTAAGCCCCCGGTATTCTCATGCTGTTCAGGGCTCGCCGGATCCTCTTCTCTTGAAGGTGATCCAGGTACTTGGCGTACTGCTGGTAGCCGCAGGCGAAGGCGCCGGCGCCGAGTGCGGCGAGGGCGACCTTTGCGGCCTTGCGGCGGGTCTCCGAGCGCAGCTTCTTGCTGGCGGCGGCCTGCGCGATGACCTTTCGGAGGTGCTCCTCGGGCACGTCGTTGAGCAGTGCGGCTTCGACCGCGGAGAGCTTGACCCCGATGGACTTGGCGGCCTCAGCCCGCTCCTTGAGGAGGAGCTCGCGGAACTTGGGGTCAATGGACGCCTCGATCAGGAGGATTTCCGTGCCGCGGGGCCGGCCGGCAGGGGCCGCAACGGTCCTCAGCGCTTGCTCTTCGGCAGCACGGGGGTTCTTTGTCTCGTTCCCCATCGCCTCGCACCCCTATCATCTTCAGCTCCTGAGTATAGCTTCTCCTGCGTGGAAATCAAGGGGGTGAACGGTGGCGGGTGCAGTCGCGGCTTCGCGCTCTGGGCTTCTACTACTCGCCTGGTCCGGAGCCGCCCTGGCGCCGGGGTGATTAGTCACTGCGGAGATGGCGCTGCCCTCTCTTCCCCGCCATCTGGCATGGGGGGTGGCCGCACACGATTCCATACTTGTACAAGTGTGGAATCATGCTCACAAGGCAACAGGGACGCCCTGGGCGGCGGGCAACCAGTGGCTTCTACGGAGCCGCGGCAACCTTCGCCCTGCGCGTCCTCAGAGCAAGAGGCGTTGCGACATGATTTCACACTTGTACAAGTGTGGAATCATCTGCACGGGGCGACGGGGACGCCCTGGGCGGCGGGTAGCCAGTGGCCCCTACGGAGCCGCGCCAACCTCCGCCCGGCGCGTCCTTAAAGGAAGGCTTGCATGGGACGCCGTTTTCCAGTATCCTCTGCCCCCAACCTTGCGGCTATGGAAGGAGACAAGACCAATGGCCAAGAAGGTCGAAGGAAAGGTGCGGCTGGCGATCATCGGCTCGGGCGGCATTGCCGGCGCCCACGTGGGCGGCATGCTGAAGCACAAGGACAAGGTGGAGTGCGTGGCCCTCTGCGACATCGCGGAGAAGAACCTCAAGGCGCGCAACGACCAGCTCGGGGGGGAGCGTCCCTGGTTCACCGACTGGCGGAAGATGCTGAGGGAGATGGCCGACGGGATTGACGCGGTGGTGATCTGCCTGCCCCACCACCTCCACGCGAAGGCGATCATTGATTCGGCGGCGGCAGGGAAGCACATCCTGTGCGAGAAGCCGATGTGCATGGGCCTCAAGGAGGCCGATGCCATCGCCAAGGCGGTCGAGAAGGCCGGCATCACCTACATGTCCGCCCACAACCAGCTCTTCCTCCCCGCCGTGCAGGAGGCGAAGAAGCTGCTGGACGCGGGGAAGGTGGGGGCGATCCGCTGGATTCGGTCGCAGGACTGCTTCTTCGCGGGGGTGAACTGGTTCCCGGGCACGTGGCGTGCGAGCCTGAAGACCCAGGGCGGCGGCGAGCTGATTGACACCGGCTACCACCCGACCTATCGGCTCCTCTACTTGGCCGGCGCGAAGGCAGTGGGTGTGCGGGGGAGCATGGCTCGCTTCGTCCAGCAGATCGAGGGGGAGGACACAGCGAGCGTGCAGGTGCGGTTCGCAAGCGGCGCGCTCGGCGAAATCCTCACCTCCTGGGCCTTCCCCAACCCCTACGGCACCCACCAGATCCACGTCGTGGGCGAGAAGGGCCAGCTCTTCGGCTCCGGCAACGACCTGTATCTGCTGCCCGACGGCTTCCGCGAGCCTGCGAAGATGACGCTCGGGGGCGGCGACACGTTTGCGGACCAGATGGCCCACTTCGCCGCGTGCCTGAACGCCGGCACGCGCCCGCTGCACTCAGTGGAGGAGGGCCGCGCGGTCCTCGAGATCATCCTCGCCGCGAGCAAGGACGCGCGCGGCTGGGAGAAGCTTGTGGCCAGGACGTAGTCTCTGTGGCGGGAAGGGGCTGGGCGCCACTGCCCACGTGGGCGCCTTGCCAAGCGGTTGGTGAAGCGATCGCCACCGCAAGCGGACCCTAAATAGGTATTCACGATTCTCGATCAAATCTTGTGTCAAGTGTGCGCACTCCCTATCCCGCCTCGCGGCGTCTCTTGGCCAGGGATGGTCGTGAGCCGGGAAACGGGGAGGCATGTTTCAGGAAA
>VGYW01000740.1 GCA_016872875.1 Planctomycetota bacterium
GGCCTGGCCCGGCGACAAGTCCGGCAAGGAGACGCTGCTGCGCACCCACTGGAACAACCAGACCACGGGCATCGTCAACGACGAGGTCTTCGAGCTGCGGATGGAACCGAAGAACTGGGGCGAATTGGAGTTCAGGAACTGACCAAACCCGTTTATCCCAAAGGGACCTGACATGAAGACCGTTCTCAGCCTGCTCATGGTCTGCAGCCTGCTTGCGATGCCCCTATGTGCGGGCACGCAAACCGAGAACTACGGCATTCCCGTGTTGCCGGCGCCGGGCAAGGTCGTAATCGATGGCACATCCGACGACTGGAACCTCACCGGTGGCATCTTTGCTTGCAACAACGTGGAGGAGCAGCGTGACCTCCACAGCGCGTGGCTTCATGCGATGTACGACAAGGACAATCTCTATGTGCTCGCCCGGGTCAAGACCCAGAAGCCTGCCGGAAACCGCCGGTTGCGGCTCCTGATGCTCACCGGCCCTGGAACGCCGTCGCAGCTCCAGCCGAACTTGTCGTGCTCCCGCGACAAGGACGGCAAGCCGTTGATCTCCCTCAGCTTTGAGCCGCCGCTCAAGAATGCGCGCGACCCCAAGCAACTCGGGGCGGAACAGGCGTACCTCGACGACCCGGACGGCACGGGCTACACGCAGGAGATTCGTCTCCCGCTGAAGTTGATCACGACCGACAGCGTAAGCCTGGGAGCGGGCAGCGAGATCAGGGTGCTGTTCATCCTCTCGTTCGGCTGGAGCCTCGATGCATGGGACTGTTTCATGCCCGGGGCCACATTGGAGCGCACGTACTGGGGCACGCGCAGGCTGGAGCAGTTCGGCCCGGCGACCTTCGAGCGCGCCGGGAAGATAAAGCCTCGGCTGCTCCACCTGGCCGACGGGCGCAGGCTGCCGGTGTCGCTGAAGCAGGGCCAGCCGGTGGTCGAGTGGTCGGCCCTCAGCGAGGGGCCAAAGGGCTTCAAGCCGATCAAGTTCAAGATGCCTGAAGACGGCTACGTTTCGATGCTCCTCCGCAACGCCGATGGGTTCGTGGTGCGGCAATTGCTCAACTGCGAGCCGATGGCCAAGGGCGAGCACACGGCGACGTGGGACGGCCTGGCCACGCCGATCTGGCGAACGCCCGGCGCGGTGCTGCCCGCCGGCGACTACACCTGGCAGGCCATCTGGCACAAGGGCATTGGCCTGCGCCTGCGAGGCTGGGCGGGAAACAGCGGCAACGCACCTTGGCACAGCGGCCCCACCTCGAACTGGGGGGGCGACCTCGGCGTGCCCTGGACCTGTGCCGCACAGGGCGATTCCGTTTACCTCGGGTGGGGCGCCGCCGAGGCCGGCCGGGGCCTCCTCGCCTGCGACCTCGACGGCAACGTCCGCTGGAAACACAAATACGGCGGATTCGGCGGCGCCGAACTGCTGGCTGTTGAGGGCGACCTCGTCTACGTCGGCAACAGCTCCGGCAGCCCGCAGGTGCTCTTCCGCCTCGACACGGCCACCGGCTCCTATCAGAACTGGGACAAGGCAAACAATGGCGGGTTCAGGGATATCTTCGTAAAGGACCTCTGGAAGGACCAGCCGGGCATGCCTGACAAGGCCGAGGCGATGGCGGTTCGCAATGGGAAGCTCTACCTCACCTTCCGGTCCTACAATTTCCGCAGGAGCGATGTAACCGACTGGCGCGCGTTCCTCGCGAAGCTCTCCGCGGCCGCCGACGGCATCGGCAAGGCGATCTGGGAGAAGACCGACAAAAACGTCCGCCAGCGCGCCGCAGCCTGGCTGGCTGGCAACGAGCCGGAAGACAAGGCGCTTGCAGCGCCCAACTACTACACGCCGGACGTCCGCGACGCCGTTGCCGGGACCATCAACGGCATGCTCAACGACAAGACGCTCGTTGAGGGCGGCACCGAAATGTCTTCATTGAAGCTGCAGGCCGCAGTGCGCCGCAAGGTCGAGGCTTCCTTCCCGCAGGAAGTCGCCGTGATGAAGAGCGATTTCGTCGCCGTGCTCGACGCTCAGACCGGCAAGGTGCTCACGACCATCCCCGTGCCCGCACCCAGCGGCATCGCCGCGGCGAGCGGCACGCTCCTCTACGTCCTTTCCGGCACCGATTCGGTGGCCGCCGTGGACCCCGCGACCGGCGCCGTCAAGCCGGTGCTGACCCGACTGACCGACGCCAGATGCCTTACGGTCGATGGTGCCGGCCGGATCTACGTGGGCGAGGGCGAGCCGAGTGTGCAGATCAAGGTGTTCACGCCCGACGGCAAGCAGGTGCTGGCGATCGGCAAGCTGGGCGGCAGGCCTCGCACCGGGCCATGGGTGAAGGATGGCATGTGGAACATCCACGGCATGGCCGTCGACACGCAGGGCAGGCTCTGGGTGGCCGAAGCCCTGTATTTCCCGAAACGGTTCAGCGTGTGGAACAACCAGACCGGCGCGTTCGTCCGCGAGTTCTTCGGCTCCACGCACTACGGTGCCAGCGGCGGAGCAATCAACCCGGACGATCCGAACCTAATGGTCGGCGAAGCCTGCGAATGGCGACTCGATCCGGCGACCGGGCGTGCGGAATGCCTCGGCACCTTTGAGAACGGAGAGGGCCGGGACTGGAACAGCCTGTTCCACAACTTCGCCCGCTTCTGCCGCGGCACGAACGGCAAGCTCTACCTCGCGGCCACTCTCGGGACCGAAACGCACGTGTGGGAGCGACTCGGCGACGCCACCTACGCCCTCTGGGCGACCTTCGGCCGCAACGACAAGGACAAGACCACCGTGTTCTGGTCCGACGGGAACGGCGACCAGCAGAAGCAGGATGGCGAAAAGACCGTGGTCCCGATGCTGATGTCGTTCAACGGCTACCT
>VGYW01000741.1 GCA_016872875.1 Planctomycetota bacterium
GCGGTCGTCGAGCGCCACGGTGTTCCTCGCCTGGGAGTGGCTGCGGCCCTGGTGGCGCCACTTCCGCCGCGAGGATGATGAGCTCTGCATCCTCGCCGCTTCCGATTGCGGATTGACGATTGCGGATTGCGGATTGGCAAATCCGAAATCCGAAATCCGAAATCCGAAATCGGGCAGGCTGGTGGGCCTGGCGCCCCTCTATCGCTCCCGCGTCCGTGCCTCCTATGGCTTGGGCTCTCTGAGGCGAGCAGGCTTCATCGGCGACCGCTCGGGCGATTCGGAGTACCTGGACTTCATCATCGAGCCGGGCCGCGAGGAGGAGGTGCTGAGGGCGTTCCTCGACCGCATCGAGGGCTGGGACCTGGCGCAGTTCTGGCTCGTGCCCGAGTCGTCGCCCAACCTGGCCGTCCTGCGCCGCATCGCCGCGGAGCGCAGGTGGCTCGCCGAGGAGAAGCGCTGGCCCTGCCTCGCCATCCAGTTGCCGGGCGACTGGGAGAGCTACCTTGCGACGCTTCAGCCGCGCTTCCGCTCCAAGCTCCGCTCCCTCCTCCGCAGGCTCCCTGGTGGCACAGGCTCCCAAGTTTCCGGTGGCACAGGCGTCCCGCCTGTGGCCGTCTTCGACCAGTGCACCGACCCGGCCGAGCTGCCGGAGCGGCTCGAGTCGCTCTTCGCCCTCCACCAGGCGCGCTGGCGTGCGGCGGGGAAGCCTGGCAGCTTCGCCGATCCCGCCCGCCGCGGCTTCTACCGCGAGATGGCCGAGGGCCTCCTCCGCCGGGGCTGGCTCCGCTTCCACTCGCTCCGCCTGGGGCCGCCCGGCCACAGGCCAGAGGCCCGTGCCACCAACCACAGGCCAGAGGCCTGTGCCACCAAACAAAGGCCAGAAGGTTGTGCCACCATCAATGACCATGAGGTGGCACAGGCGTCCCGCCTGTGGGTGGCACACGAGTTCAGCTTCGAGCACCTCGGGCGCGTCTACTTCCTCCAGCAGGCGTTCGACGCGGCGCGGGCCGACCTCAACGCGGGCACGGCGCTGAAGGCCCACGCCATCCGCGAGAGCATCGCGCGCGGGGCGCGCGAATACGACTTCCTGGGCGGCGACGCCCCCTACAAGCAGAAGTGGGGCGCGCAACGGCGCGAGTGCGTCTTCCTCACCCTCGCGCGCCGCACGGCCAAGGCGCGCCTGCACATGGCCCTGCCGCGCCTCCGCGACGCCGCCCGCGCCCTCACCCCCGGCCCCCTGCTGCGCCTCAAACGCAGGGTTCAGCACTGGCTCCGGCGGCCCTCGGAGAGTCCTCACGCAGAGGAAGATGAGAGAGCAGAGAAGAGCGAAGCAAGGGCTGAAATCCGAAATCCGAAATCCGAAATCCGAAATGCTCTGAGAGTGGCGCTGGTCAACCGCTTCTTTCACCGAGCGGGCGCGGTGCCCACGGTGGTGCGGGAGTGGGCCGACCACCTGGAGGCCGCAGGACATGAGGTCGTGGTCTTCGCAAGCGACGTTGACCCGGCGGGGAACACGGACCGCCGCACCTACGTGCCAGTGCCAATGGGTGGTGCCAGACACAGGCCAGAGGCCTGTGCCACCAGTGTTCCCACAGCGCCAGAGGCCTGTGCCACCAGTGTTCCCACAGCGCCAGAGGCCTGTGCCACCAGTGTTCCCGGGGCGGTGGCACAGGCGTCCCGCCTGTGGCGGGCATTCGACCTCGCGGGGCTGGCCTTCGCCTGGCGGCTGCGTCGGAGGATTTCGGATTTCGGATTTCGGATTTCGGATTTCAATCCGCAATCCGCAATCCGCAATCCGCAATTCGACCTGCTCCTGTGCACGGACTCCACCGCCTACTTCGGGGCGTGGCGCGCCTGCCGGCGCCTCGGCGTGCCCGCGATCATGGCGTTCCAGGGGTGGGTCTACAGCCCGGGCAAGCGAGGGCTTTATCCTCGGACGGTGACGTGGGTCTACAAGCTGGCGGTTCACTTCTGCGTGCGGCGCGCGCCGCTCATCGCCTGCATCAGCCGCGAGATATACGACGGCTTCCGCGGCCTGGGCGTGCCGCAGGAGCGGCTCTGGCTGGCGCCCAACTGCGTGGACCTTTCGGCGTGGGACACTGGCAAGGCCGGGGCGCACAGGAGGGCCGAGCGGCGGCTGCTCTTCGTCGGACGCTTCTCCCCAGAGAAAGGGCTACGCTACCTCCTCGAGGCGCTGCCGAGCGTGGTTGCCCGTTTCCCGCAGGTGGAGGCACTCCTTGTGGGCACGGACGAGCCGGACGGCGGCGAGTTCCACCAGCTCGCCCGCGGCCTCGGCGTGGCCGATAGCGTGCGGTTCGGCGGCGTGGTCCCGCGCGAGGCGCTGAAGGAGCTCTACGCCGACGCGGACCTGTTGGTCGTGCCCTCGCTGGCCGAGGGGCACCCGCTGGCGCCCGTGGAGGCCCTCGCCTGCGGCACACCCGTCGTGGGCAGCGACATCCCGGGCTTGAACGAGACGGTAGCCGACGGCGTGAACGGCCTCCTCGTGCCGCCGCGTGACCCGGCGGCGTTGGCCGAGGCGCTCTGCCGCGCCCTGGGCGATGCCGAGCTCCTCGACCGCCTGAGCCGCGCCGCGAGGCCATCGGTGGAGCGCTTCGCCTGGGAACCGAGAGTGCGCGAGCTGGCGGAAGTGTACTCGCGGCTTGTCACGAGCACGCGTGGGGGATGAATGGATGATTGGATGGGTGGATGAATGCAGGAGTTGATGGCCTCTGACATTCATCCAGACATCCATTCATCCATCCATCCTCTCGCATGCTGCAAGAAGGACCACGCGCACAATGGCTAACGGGCTGCGTGAGAAGGCGATCAGCGGGGCGAAGTGGCGGGTGCTCG
>VGYW01000742.1 GCA_016872875.1 Planctomycetota bacterium
CAACGCCTTCAGACGCCGTGCATCCATGGTCGTTCTCTCCGGGGCTCTCTGGCCTGAAAACAGTCCCCCCGGAGTACTTAATCGGGGAAATCCTCGAAAACTTTAGGCCTTTTTTAGCGTTGTAGTGCTAGGAGCCTGTGGCGAAAGTGCCGGAGCGGGAGGGCGAGGCTCCTGCCGAGCCCTTCCCTGGGCAGAGCGCGGCTCAGCGGGAGCTTCGCCCTCCCAACGCGCGAACGCGCGCGGCTTTCGCCACGGGCTGCTGAATAGCTCGCCACGATTCCTGGTGTTTGTGGGCGGGGCCTCCGTGCCCCGCGGGGCAGAGACGCCCCGCCCGCAGCATTGGCCCTACGCAGGTCCGCGCGCTTCGACCGGGAATCGTGGCGAGCTATCTAGTGCCTATCGCCCGGGGCCCCAGGCGGTGCGGATAGCCCCACACCTCTCGCCCGTGCACTCAAGGCAGCGGAGGCACTGGGCCGAGTTCAACCGCTCCGGCAGGCCCACCCCGTAGGGGCAGTCCGTCGCACACTTCCCGCAGTGGGTGCAACTCTCCTCGTCCCATCGCAGACGGAAGAGGGACCATCGGTTCCCCAAGGCGAGCATGCCGCCGAGCGGGCAGAGCGTGCGGCACCAGGGCCTGCGGTGGAACAGGACGGCGGCGAGCAGCAACCCCAGGATGGCCAGCCGCGGCACCGAGGGGAGGACGCCCGACGCGATGCCGTCGGGGATGGCGGACTCGATGGTCGCGGCAGGGCACAGGCGGCAGAAGAAGAGCGCGCTCTCCGTGCCAAGCCAGAACGGCACCGCGAGGACGAGGCCGGCGAGCGCCGCGTAGCGGCCATAGCCCAACCAGGAGGGCAGCCGGAACTTGCGCGTCGGTATCTTCGCCAACAGGTCCTGAAGCAGGCCGAACGGGCAGGCCCAGCCGCACAGGAGCGCGCCCGCTGAGGCCGCCACGGCCAACAGCACGCCGACCGCCACGAAGGGGAAGACGTGCCAGGAGGCGAAGTTCCCGATGACCCCCACGGGGCAGGCCAGCGAGGAGAGCGGGCAGGAATGGCAGTGGAAGACGGCGCCGCACACCCCCGGCAGGTAGAGCAGGGGGTTCAGCCAAACGGCCAGGAGGGCCACCTGCACCCACCTGCGGAACCGAGCGAGTCGCGTTGGGGCGGCCATGTCTCTGCATGACCAGGCCCGGCCTCAGGGGGAGGCGCGAGCCGGGGTCAGTCCCTTCACGTAGGGCACGCTTCGGCCGGCCCGCCGCTGTAGGTTCGCTCGAGGCGTCCGTCGGCCGTCCGCTTGATCCCGCCCACCGTTGCGTCGCGCACGAGGTCCCACTCCCCCAGCTCGGCCGGCTGCTTGGCGGGCGGAGACGGCTCGTCCGGCGGAGGCGCCGGCTCGGCGGGCGGCGCGCCCTCCACGAGCACCGTGGCCGTGTGCAGCGCATAGCCATAGGCGATGCACGCCAGCCCAGCGGCGAGCCCGCACAGCGCCAGCACGAGCGGCGCCAGCTTTCTGAGCGTCTCCATGGCTCTCACCGACCGGCTTCCTGAAGCCACTTGACCAAAGCGCATATGCCCATACGAGAGGGGACATTGCCTCCCTCTCCCTTGGGGAGAGGGCTGGGGTGAGGGTGCTTCCCGCCCAGACACCGGCGTGGGCCCCGCTTGTGGGACACGCCCTCACCCGCCCGTCCGCCAATCGGCGGACGGGCGACCTCTCCCCGTGGGAGAGGTGAAGCAGCTCAGGTCCGAATCGCCGCCCAAGACGGCAATGGCGGAGGTGAATGGGAATCGAACCCACCCGGGGCTCTGTGCAAGCCCCACACTGGGTTTGAAGCCCAGGGGCGCCACCAGGCCGCCGCCCACCTCCAGAGCTCCTCCATGGCCATTAATTCTAGCGCACTCTCGCGGCGAATTCAATGCCCTTGCGCAATGCCTCAGTTACGGGTGGCGGCGTGTCGCGCATGTTTGGAGTGCGGGCTTCAGCCCGTCCCGTAGCGCCAGCGTCCCGCTGGCCCTGTGCCGCCGGGGCGGCGGCGCTACCCAGAGACGGCCTGAAGGCCGCACTACGAACAGAGAAGCCCCGTGCCGCCACCCGTCACTGAGGCATTACGCCCTTGACGTCCGGGGCGGGAGGCACGGGGCCGGCGCCGCTGGCGAGCCTGGGGCCGGGGGTGCGCTGGTTGCCGCTGCGGCGCGTGATGCCCAGCGAATCGAGGTAGTCGAGGAGCGGCACGGCGTACTTGCGCGAGGTGCCCAGCGCGTCGCGGAACTCCATCGTCGTGAAGGTCGGCCGCCCGCTGAACAGGCCGCGGACGACTTCGGCGGCACGGGCCACGGCGTCCCGGTGGAACCAGAGGCCGCCCAGGCGCACGGCGGCCATCTGCTCAGTGAGGCGCGCGAGGGCGGCCTCGGCGTCCTTCTGCGGAATGGCCAGCCGCGCGGCCAGTTCCGCAGGCGTGGGCGGGCAGTAGCCGGCCTCGCGGAGCGCGGCCTCGGCTGCTCGGCTCAAGGCGGTGTCCGCCTCGGAGAGGCGTGCCACATGACTGGCCAGCCGAAGCCAGCCGCCCTGCCGCACCAGCCGCCCGGCTGCCTCGGCGTGCGACACCGCCAGCCCGAACACCTCGTCGGGGCACTTGAGTTCCTCGCAGAGGGCAACGTAGCCTGTGCCAACGCTCTGCGGCTGGGCGGCGTGAAACGCGGCGAGGCGCTCGCAGATGGCATCGGCAACCTCGGCGACCCGCTCGCGGTGCGCCCAGCGCCCGTCAGGGGTCCTCAGCAGGACGCCTTCGGCGGCGAGCTGTGCGCCCAGGGCTTCGGCGGCCGCCGCGG
>VGYW01000743.1 GCA_016872875.1 Planctomycetota bacterium
CATAGAGGTCCTCCGGTTCGTGAGTGGTTGCGGCGCTTCGGCGCCGCAGGGCGTGTCCATTGAACCGCCCCATACTACTCCGAACCGGATTTCCTTCAAGAGCTATCTTGGACAAGAGTGCATCCAATCATCCTCTTTGGTTGCGGCCACGGGCCGCCTTAAGATCAGACGCGCGTTCTGCACCGTTGCCGACGCGCCGCCGTGCTCGCCGAAGGTGCCGGTGCCTTTCACCCCGACGGTGTGCAGGAGGCGCCCGCTGGAAGCATCGAACGCCCTCAGCTCGAAGTCCTGGCGGTTCCTTACCGCGACGACCAGGGCATTGCCGTACATCTCATGCCTCAATGTACACTCCGGCCTCCCCCCGTAGCCGGTCTGCTCGGCGAATGCGAACAGGTTTTTGCCCGTCTTGCAGTCCATCCCCACGAAGTAGAAGCCGCGCCCCGGATGGGGCTTGATGCCGTAGAGCCGGCCACGCTGGATGAACATCGAGGAGATCGGCTGTGGGCAGCCCGGCACCTTCGGGTCCGTGCGCCAGAGCACGTCGCCTGTCCCGCTCGCGAGCCTGTAGATTGCCTTCACGTCGAAGTCCTGCTTCACCACGGCCAGGTAGTCACCCTTCATCTCCATGCGAAGCGGGGGCAGCCGTGTGGGGTCGTTGGCGTCAATCAGCCGCTTCCAGACCACCCGCATCTTCTCCACGTCCACCATCAGGCAGTAGAAGCCATCGGTGAGCGCCAGGCGGCTGCCGTCGTGGGCGGCGGGCACGAACACCCCGTAGTCCGACACGCGGAACAGGCATCTGCCGAACTCGTTGAGCACCTTCTGGTAGATGTCCTGGGCTTCCTGGTACTCTCCCTGCTCCTCTTTCTCGATCGCGGCCTTCACGAGCGCGTAGGCCCGCTCGGACTCCTCGATCAGGGCGAGGGTGTAGAAGCTCTTCTCCTGGGAGAGCTTCTTGCCTCGCGCCTTTAGCACCGGGTTCAGGCTCCCCGTCCAGTCCAGGGTCTTGCCCTCCAGATGCCTCTTGAAGAGGGGCAGGGATGGCCGGATGTTGATCGCCCCACGCCAGATTGGGGTGGATGCTGAACTTCAGGCTCTGGGCCTGGTAGCCGCGGGCGCCGACGAACGGGGAGACGTACTCGAACTCCGTGAGGTCCGGCACTTTGTACACGGCAAGCGATTCCCGCGAGCCCTTCTCTCCGTCCCGAAGCTCGTGGCTCACAAGGGCGATGCCCTTGCCCATCTGCCTCGCCCTGTCCGCAGCCGCTTCCCGCCCAAGCAGCGCTTCCATGCTTGCGCCTGCACCGTCGCCCTTGGCCATGTCGAGAAGCTGCCGCGAGAGGGCGAGGCGTTCCGTCACCGTGGCGCTGCCGTCTTCGTGGAGCCTGATGTGGGTCTCGAGTTGAAGGCACCCAGGTGCCGCCAGCACCAGGGCGGCCAACAGGGCGCGCCCCGCGCGTCCCACCGTGTCGCTGTGGCTTCGGGAGCAGTCTGGGGTCATCACTTCGGCCCGCCCGTCACCTTGGCCGCTTCGGCCGCGAGAGCGAAGAGGGCGTCCTCTCGGTCCTGCGCCCCCTGAATCAACTGCGCGAGGGGCTCACCACCCTTGGCGGCGGCTGCGTCGGCGTACGCCGCGGCGCGTCCCTTGAGAAGGCCTGCCACACGCTGGGCCAGGTCGCCTTCGAGCTTCTTCTCGTCGAGCAGCCGCTGGAGAAACAGGATCGCTTCGCAGGCTTCCACGCCCTCGCGGAACATCTCGTAGCGTTCCGTGGCGATCGGCCCGTCCGGCCCCGGCGCCAGGATGCACCTGGTGCTGCTGTCGGGCCCCATGGCATGCCCGCCGCCCAGCCGGGAGATGCGGCCGTCCTCGCGGACCATCGGCCAGAGGTCCACGCCGAACTGGCCGATGCCATCCAGCCCGCGCAGCAGCATCTCCTCGGCCAGGGTGCGGTAGACGATCATCTGCGGCCTGTAGCACTCGCCGTGGCGGTTGCGCGCGAAGCCGCAGCTTGCGCCGATCCACTGCGGGTCCCTGGCCTTGCGGTAGCGCTCCTTCGAGACCGGCGGCTCCGTCCAGATCATCTCTGCGAATGGCACCGGCACCGCATCGGCCTTTTCCTTTCCTGGAAAGGCGCGGGCCCAGCCGTGCTGCGTGCTGTAGCCCTTGGCGTCCGGCCAGATCCGCTTCAGCGTCGTCACGTTCCCGGGGTCCATGCCGCCGCAGTACTGGGTGTCGCCCACGACCGTGACGTCGAACCAGCCGCGCTTCTCGATGCGAGCGCGAATCTCCGCCAGAACGGGCCTCCAGAAGGCCAGGCTCTCCGGCGTCCCATAAGGCGGCTGAGGCACCGACTCGGCCTTGCCGCTCGCCGCGTCTATCGCCGTGACAGGCAGCGTCCTGTCCGGGTCCTTGCGGTCCTTGATGGCCCACATGTTGATCCGCAGGGGGTACGGTTTGCCAAGCTTCCTCCCACAGACGTCCAGATACTTGTCGAAAGCCGTGAAGTCGTGCTTGTAGGAACCGTCGGCCTGTCGGACCCACTTCACCATGCTCTCCTCGGTGTCCTGGGCGTAGTACCCGGTCACCAGGTGGACCATCACTGCGCGGCTGCCCACCTCGGCCATCAGTTCCATGGACTTGCCCATCAGCTCGAAGTGCTTGTCCGACCAGAGGGGCACCTTGTAGGAGCGCGCCACGCACGCCTGGGCCAGGTACGCCAGGTTGTGGACGCTGAAGTCCTTCGGGTCGGGGAGCGTCCAGGCATGCACCTTCAGGTGGATGGGCACGTCGAGGGGCGCATCCTGTTCGGCCGCGATAGTGACCTT
>VGYW01000744.1 GCA_016872875.1 Planctomycetota bacterium
CGTTCGGGGGCTCACTCCTGGGTACACCTGCACCCAGGGCTCCCTTCGGTCGCCCTGGGCTACGGCTCAAACGCCCCCATTCGGGGGCTAAGATCGTTGCATTACTTATGCAGAAGTCAATAGCGGCGCGTTGGAAGGGGATGGTCAGGCGGTTGCCGCGGCACTTCAGCTTGCTCCGGTAGGAGCGATCGTGATCACCCAGGATTGTGATGCGGTGCGGGAGCCCGAGCTCTCGTTGTGCGAGATAAAGCCCTTTCAGACACTTGAGCCGGACGTGGCAAAGGGTCTGAAGGCCAGAGTCGGCGTGATCACCAAGAATGCCCGAAAGAACTACAAGTGGTTCTACTTGCCGCCCGACGAAAGCATGGGGTTCGGGGACATGATGGGGGTGGATTTTCGTTGTACCATGCGCCTGCCACGTGAGGAATTGGAACGGTATCGCCATCTGAGGCGCGGGCGGTTGAATGCGGTGGCCTACGACCATTTCAGGGAGCGTTTGGCGCACTTCTTTCGCAGGTACGCCTACGACGAGTGGTATCCGCTCCGGCGTGAGGAGATGGAGTACTACGCTGAGCAAAGCCGCGAAGCTATCGAATGGTACCCGTGGCAGAAGGGGAGTGCTTAGCTCGGATCGCCCACGGTCACCAGGCGAGTTCCCAACACTACTTCTGCTGAACTCGCATCTGGTAGAGCGTCCTCCCGATCTCACGACATGCCGCGATGGTTTCGGGATAGGGGGTGTCGCACCCGTCCACGAGGCCGATCTGGTAGTTCTCCTCGTCGAGGGCGCGGCCGGTGGTCGGCTCGTCGGTGTATTTGAACCAGTGGGTGCCGACGAACTGGGGATGGCGGAGGGCGCCCTGGACGTAGCCCTTGTAGGCCGCCGCACGCTCGGCCTGGTCCTTCACGGGGACGAGGCCGGTGTGGAACATGCCGCGGTCGAGCGCGCCGAAGTGGAACTCGCCGACGACGAGCGGCACGTCCGCGCCGCCGGGGATGCGGAAGTCGGCAATCGAGCGGCGGTAGAAGTTGTAGCTCACCACGTCGCAGAACTTCACCCCCGCGGCCACGGCCCTGTCATTCACCCAGGCGAAGCGGCAGCCGAGGTAGAGCTGATTGGGGGCCACCTCCTTCACGGCCTCGCGGATCACCTTGAAATAGGTCTCGGCGGTCCTCGTGTAGAAGGCGGCCAGGTCGTCGCGGGCCTTTGCCTTGTCGGGCGCGGCGCGGTGGGCGAGGAGGGCGTCCCACGAGGCGTGGCTCGTGCCCCACGCGGCGTTGAGCTTCGCGATGTCGCCGTATCTCGCCTTCAGCTCCTCGATGAGCACCTTCTTCGCCGCTTGGTCGGGCGGGGAGGCGAGTGCGGCGACGGCGAGGGAGAGCTCATCGCCCCAGGCGATCTCGTTGTCAACGAAGAAGCCGATGCACCAGGGGTCGCCCGCGGCCTTGCCCACGTGGGCGGCCATCGCCTTGCGAACCGCGTCGCGGAAGGAGGGGTCGAAGACGTCGCGGAACTTGCCCCAGTAGCCCTGGCTCCCCTCCAGGAGTTTGCCGCCGAAGTGCACGGTCGCAGTGTAGGGCGTCCGCCGCATCAGGTAGACCGCGGGGTCGGACCAATTGGCGATGGTGTTCATGCCCCAACTCCGCAGGCGGCGGTGGGCCATGTCCTTGATCTTCTGATCCCAGCCCTCGCTGTACATCTGGTACTTCCGTTTGCAGTTGGCCAGCAGGAAGCTGAAGCAATCCACGCTCCGCCCCGCGTAGTGGCCGTGGAGGGCGCGGCTCGTGGAGAGGAACTCCTTGAACTCGGCCTTCTCGCCTGGGAAGTCCTGGAACCAGGCCTGCCGCTCGTTGATGGGAGTTGAGTCGTTCTCGCGGACGCAGTCGGTGCCGTGGGACCAGAAGAGCTTGCCTTCGGGGTCCACGAGCCACCACTTGCCTTCGTGCTTCTCGACGCGGAAGAAGCCCGTGGCTTTGAGGGTCGGGCCGTCCTTCCAGCCGCCGTACTGATTCCAATCGGCCGGGCCGGGCTTCGCGGCGAGATCCTTGGCCTCCACCTGGTGGGCTCTGTACAGGTCGTCCACGGTGTGGGTCTTGCCGGGCCAGTCCTTGTGGACGTATTGGCCGAAGGTGTCAATGAAGGGGAAGAAGTCCTTCACCTTGTCGGGGTCCGGGGCGGGCGGGACGTAGCTGCCTCCGACGCGGATGTTGTCAATCTCGAAGGCGTGGTCCTCCTTCGGCCTGGGCACGAAGATGATGAGCTGGGTGACGTTCCTGGGGTCAATGGCGCGCTCGGGGTCGCCGGCGCCGTCGGGGTAGCCGCGCATGCCGAAGAGCTTGCCCCTTACGGCGCTGGCCGGCTTGCGCTTGAGCTCCACCCGCAGCGTCCCGCTCTCGCCCGGCTTGAGGGCGATGTGTTCCGTCACGCAGTTGCGGATGCCGTCGGCCCCTGGGTTGTCCACGCGGCAGCAGACCGTCACCTCGTTGGAGCCGACGTTTCTCGCTTCGAGGGCGAGCCACTCGAAGGGCGAGAGGTCCCACTTGCCTGCGGGCGCCTTCAGCGTGATGCCTGGCCACTCGACGCGGTGTCCGCTGGCGATGCGCAGCGCGCCGCCGGCCCGCGCGACCCTGACATCGCTGGCCGGCACCTTCGCGGGGTCGAAGTCCCTCTCGAAGTCGAACAGCACCTGTTCCCCGCCCTCTGCGGCCGCAAGGCCCACGAGCGCCAGCCCAACACACCACCAGGCAACATCAAGTGCCATGCGCGCATCCTCCTGACGAGGGGGCCACCAGCTCCCTCTCCCTCGGGGAGAGG
>VGYW01000745.1 GCA_016872875.1 Planctomycetota bacterium
GAAGGGCCGCGCGGCCAACCGCAATTGCTGGGACGCCGACCCCTCGGGCGTCTGGTGGGGTTCGATGGCGGGACGCAACTACGCCTGCCAAGGCAACACCCTCGCCGGCCGCGAGGTCATCACCGAGATGGCGCGGGCGTTTGAGGAGACCAACGGCCCGCTTGCCGGCCGTCTCATCGCGTCCCTTGTCGCTGCCGACCAGGTGGGCGGCGACCACCGCGGCCGCCTCGCCGCCGGCATTCGCGTCGCCAAGCTGGGCGTCCCCGGCTACTCCCTCGAACTCCAGGTGGACAAGAGCGACGACGCGGTGAATGAGCTCGCCCGCTTGTACCAGAAGAGCATTTCACCACAGAGGGCACAGAGCTAAGACACAGAGAAGACCAGGCAAAATGATTGTCGGCAAAATGATAAGAGGCTCTCCGGGCTTTCTTGTGGGTGCCCACAAGGGGGGCGCCAAGCCGAGGAACCCTTCTACCTCCCTCAGCATAGGCATGGCAAGGACTTACGCCGAAATACACCTGTGCCGGCGCTGGATCGCCAGCTGCTCGCGCCGACCGACAACCACAACCCCTGGGGGCTACCCACAAAGAACCCCGAAGCGGCTGATAAGAGAAGATCGGATCCGGATCGGAATCATTTTGCCCGTAATCATTTTGCCTGGATCCTTCTTTTTCGCTCCGGATTGAGCCACAGCTCATGCAGGGGTCTCTATCATGGTCTCCCAGCGTCGGTCCTCTTCTCAGTGTCTTGTCTCGGTGTCCTCTGTGCGCTCTGTGGTGAGCCTTCTTCTCCTCTCCTCCGCCCTCGCCGCCGAGCCGCTGGCCACGTTCGAGTGCATCGAGCGCCTCGGCCGCGACTGGCGGCGCACGATGCTCACCTACCCGCTCACCCTCGACGCCGGCAAGGCCCGCCCCGGCCAGGTCCGCCTCGTGGACGACGCCGGGCAGGAGAACCTCTGCCAGCTCTGGGACGTGAAGCTGCATCCCGATGGCTCCGTCGCCACGGCCCGCCTCTCCTTCATGGCCGAACTCAAGAAGGGCGGCAGCTTCCGCTACCGCCTGTTTCCCGTCCCCGGGATGCCTGCCTTTCCCAAGGGTGGAGCAAGGGCCGGGGGGGTAGCGACGGGCACCGGCGGGGGGGTCATCCGGCGTGACTTCCTCTCGAACGGCCTGGTGACAGTCGAACGCGAAGAGGAAGGCGAGCGCAGATTCCCAAAGCCAGTGCCATTCGGACCCGGCGTCGGTCCTCTGCGGGCCATAGAAATCAGCAAGAGGGAGGCAACTGGGGGGAGTTACTTCTGGGCGGAGAAGCCTGAAGACGCGCCGAGGATCACGGGTTACTCCTCCACCTTGACAGCGGTAGGCCCGCTTTTCGCAGAGGTCACGGCGCGCTATGCCTTCGACAACGGCGGCTTCTACCAACTTGCCGCGCGCATTGTCGCGGGGGAGCCAGTCGTATGGATTGACGAGCAGTTCGACATGAGGCGCGTCGGCTCGGGCAAGGCGTGGCAGGTCGTGTTTGTCCTGAACGAGCGCTGGAGCCCGTCCCACATCTTCTGGCACGCGCCGTTCGGGCGGCTGACGGGACACGACGAGGCATTCGAGAAAGAACTCGCAGAGATCGGCTTCGACACGAAGCCCTACGCGACAACAGCCTTCGGCACCCGAAAGCTCGCGTTCGACAAGGACCTCGATAGGGTCTTCGACGTCGCCGTCTGGTATCCCTGGCATCCCGCGGCGCACTACCTCGGCCTGGTAGATGGCAAGGGGAAGCTGGACCGCGATAAGACCAACTTCCTCGCCGTCGTGCCCCTTCACGCGGGCACGTGGCGTAGCGCGCACCGGCAATTCCAGATGTCCTCGCTCTACACGCACAAGGGCAACGTGGTCGAGCTTCGCTGGCCCCTCGTGGCCGAGCCGCACCCGAACACGCTTCTCCACACGGGCGAACACGACCCCGCGCTGCCGCTGAGCTTCGTCCGCCGCCAGTGGGCGCTCGTGGCCGGGCCGCTCCAATACCACGACACCCTTCACCCCTTCCGAGCCGAAGAGGGCTACGTGAATCTCGACAACTACAAGGACTGGGTGCTCGACTGGCCCGCCGACCCGAAGGTGACGTATCCCCGCCTCGTCTTCAGCAAGGAGGATGTCGAACGCCTCAAGCCCAATCTCGCCACGATCCCCGGCGGCGATATCCTGGGCAAGTTCCTCTACTTCAACCACGACGAGAAGCGCTTCGGGGAACTGCTGAGGAGCTTCACCGCGCCCAACGAGTGGTCGAATCCCCTGGGCCAGACCCTCGCCGGCCTCTCTCGCGGCGGCGACGCACGCGACACCACCTGGGTCTCAAGCTATCGCCAGACCCAGATGGCCGGCTGGGCGGGACGAATGGATGAACTCCTCTCCAGCCCCAAGCTCACCGACGAGCAGCGGAAGACCCTTCGCTGCCACCTCGCCGCCCTCTGCAACCTGCTCTCCGAGCCGGACTTCAATCCCCGCGGCGCGATGATCCACCTGGGCAACCCCAACATGCCGATCAACCGCTTCCTGGGCCTGGCCTTCGCCGCCGCTCTCATCCCCGACCACCCGCGGGCGAAGGAGTGGCTCGACGTGGCGGCGAAATACCTCCGCTACAAGCTGGCGATGAACACCGGCCCCACGGGCGCCTGGAGCGAGCTGATCACCTACTTCGGCGCCAGCGCCCCCCACGTCATGCAGGCGGCAACCGTCCTCGGCCGCACGGGCCGCCTCGACGAATCCACCGCCCGCCTCGCCGCCATGCCCGCCCGCTTC
>VGYW01000746.1 GCA_016872875.1 Planctomycetota bacterium
GCCCCCTTATTCGTAGGGGGCTGTACTTAGCACGCCGCACCGCAAGTGCGGGCACAAGATCGCGGGCGCTTCGGTCTCTTGCTCCCAAAGGGAGCACAGTGGGTTGCCGGCGGCTTCAGCCGCCGGACTCGGGCGCCAGAACCAGTGAAGTCCCGAAGGGACGACAGAAACGCGGGGCCGGACCACCTTGCCGCGGGGCTCTGCCGTCCCTTCGGGACTGCATAGTGGGTGCGCCCCGTTCCGGCGGCTGAAGCCGCCGGCAACCCACTACCGTCCCTTCGGGACGAGGAATAAGGCCCCTGTCCGCGGCGGGACGTGGCTAGACTGGACTGAAGCTGGCAATGGAGGCAATCTATGAAGCACCTCGTGGCGGGCACGGCCGGCCACATTGATCACGGCAAGACCGCACTCGTCAAGGCGCTGACGGGGATAGACACGGACCGGCTCCCTGAAGAGAAGCGGCGCGGCATCTCCATCGAGCTAGGCTACGCCTATCTCGACCTGCCCGACGGCACCCGCATCGGCCTGGTGGACGTGCCCGGCCACGAGCGCTTCGTCCGCACGATGGTCGCGGGGGCCACGGGGATTGACTTCGCCATCCTGGTCGTGGCCGCCGACGACTCGGTGATGCCCCAGACCCGCGAGCACCTGGCCATCCTGAGCCTCCTCGGCGTCCGCGACGGGTTGATCGCCCTGAACAAGATTGACCTCGTTGACCCCGACATGGCCGAGCTGGTCGCCGAGGAAATCCGCGAGTTGGTCGCGGGCACCTTCCTCGCCGACGCCCGCGTCGTCCCGGTCTCAAGCATCACGGGCGCCGGCCTCGACGAACTCAAGGGCGTCATCGCCGAGGTCGCCGCAAGGGTGCCCGAGCGCGGCGGCGGGGCGCTCGCCCGCGTGCCCATCGACCGCTCCTTCGCACTCCCTGGCCACGGCACCATCGTGACCGGCACCATGACCAGCGGCTCGCTCCGCGTGGGCGACGAGGTGGACATCCTTCCCCGCGGCCTCCGCGCTCGCATCCGCAGCCTCCAGTGGCACGGCACCCCCGCCGAGGCCGTCTTCGCCGGCCAGCGCGCCGCCCTCAACCTCTCGGGCATCAAGCACGACGAGCTGGCCCGTGGCGACGTTGCCTGCGCCCGCGGCGGCTTCGTCCCAACCTCGATGGTGGATGGCCTGGTCACCCTCGACCGCAGCCAGACGATGCCCGTCAAGCACGGCATGTCGGTGAGCTTCCACCTCGGCACGAGCGAGGTCACGGGGCGCCTTGTCCTCCTCGACCGCCTCCGGCTCGAGGCGGGCGAGCAGGGCTGGGCGCAGCTCCGCCTCGCCGGCCAGGTCGTCGCCCGCCGCGGCGACCGCTTCATCCTCCGCACCGTCGGCGGCGAGGCCACCCTCGGCGGCGGCCAGGTGCTCGACGCCCATCCCCTCAAGCACCGCCGCCAGCGGGTCGAGGCCGCGCTTGCGCTCGAAGCTATTGGCCAGGGCGGCCTCTCCGCCGCCATCGCCCACGAGCTCCACAAGGCCAACGCCCCCCTCCGCCTGAGCACCCTGTGCCCCGAGCTTGGCGAGTCCCGTTTCGAAGTAGAGGCCGCCATAGGCCCCAGTCGGCAGGAGGCAGGAGGCAGGAGGCAGGGGGCAGTCGGCAGCCAGCAATCAGCAATCAGAAATCAGCAATCAGCAATCCGGCTCGTCCCGACTGGCGCCGACGCCTGGCTCTACGACCGCGAGCTGGCCGACGCCATCGCCGGGCGCGTCCTCGAAGCCCTCGCCGCCCACCACAAGGAGAAGCCCCTCCTCCCCACCGGCCTCACCCTCACCGCCCTGAGCGCCAAGGTGGACCCCCAGCGCCTCTTCTCCGAAGAAGTCCTCGCCGCCATTCTGGAGGAGCTTGTTGTGGCGGGCAAGGCGCGCCGAGTCGATGGCACCTACGCCCTCGCCAGCCACCGAGTTGAGCTCGACCCGCGCCAGGCCGCCATCCGCCAGGCCATCCTCGACGCCTGCCTTGCCCGGCCCTTCATGCCCCCCACCCTCCAGGACCTCCAGGGCGCCCTCCCCTTCCCCGCCGCGCAGATCGCCCAGGTGTTCGAATCCCTCCTCAAGGCCGGCGAGCTCATTGACGGCGAGGTCTGCGGCTTCCACCCAAAGGCCGTCGAGGACGCCTGGTGCCAGTTCGAAGGCTTCCTCCGCCAGCACGGCCAGGCCACCGTCAGCGAGTTCCGCCAGCTCCTCGGCACCACCCGCCGCTACGCCATGGGCCTCATGCAGCACTTCGACGCCACGGGCCGCGTCGTGCGCGACGGCGACTTCCGCCGCATCCCATGAGCCCTCGGCCATTTGTGGGGCTAAACGCGAAAGGCCGACCCCCGCGCGTCACGCGCCGGGATCGGCCTTTGGAGCGGGCGAGGAGGATCGAACTCCCGACATTCAGCTTGGGAAGCTGACGCTCTACCGGCTGAGCTACGCCCGCGTTGTCGCGCTGCATCTTAGCGCGCGGTTGCCGCGTTGTCAAGTGCAAATTCGCACCTGAGAGGCGGTTGCTCTGTGGGCAAGTGACGGAGCGGGTAGGAGTTGCGAGAGGGCCGGAAGGGGCGGTCCCCCAACGGTTGGGCGCGCGGGGCGGTTTCAGGGGCTTCCAGGAATTTTTCCTCGCTTTTTGACGAAATGGGGCTATCTCCTTGACTCCAGTGACCTCAATGGGTGGCCCTGGGGAAGGAGGCCGTCTTGAACGCCAAATCGGCTCTTTGGCTGCGATGTTGCGGTCAGTTGGGCTGTTCTGCACGTTGG